>DATDYP010000032.1:0-7594 GCA_035288985.1 Candidatus Nanoarchaeia archaeon | reverse complement strand
GGCAGATTTGGAAAAGGCCATCATCAAAGCGGTTGCAAATACGAATGCCATTGTCATGGACCGGGCTAAGAAAGTCACCAAGAAGGCCTTTGCGTAAGAGTAAAAAGACCGTAAACATTAATAGTGTTTTTAATTTATTTTTTCAACTATACACTTCTTTATATAAAACCCCCTCCCATAGAGTAGATGCTTCTCCAGCAATTGCAATTACAGAACATCCGCTCCTACGTTGATGAAACAATTACCTTCTCAAAAGGGTCAACACTGCTTTCGGGAGATATCGGATCAGGAAAATCAACCATCCTTTTCGCTATTGAATTTGCCCTTTTCGGCACCTCGCGCCCTGATCTTCCTGCTGAATTACTGCTCCGTAATGGAGCTGCACAAGGCTCTGTGGAGCTGAAATTAAACCTCTGCGGGCATGATGTAGTTATCAAGAGGCATCTTAAGCGGGAAAAAGATGCAATCAAGCAGCTGCCCGGGCACATCATCATCAACAATGTCAAAAAGGAACTGATGCCGGTAGAGCTGAAAGCAGAGATTATTTCTCTTCTTGGCTATCCTGAAGAACTGGCCAGCAAAAACAAGAATTATATTTTCCGCTACACGCTCTACACTCCCCAGGAAGAGATGAAATTGATCCTGCAGGAGAATAGCGAAACAAGGCTTGACGTCCTGCGAAAGATCTTCAATATCGACCGATACAGAGTCATACGTGATAATCTGGAGCGGTATTTGAAAACAGCACGGACCAATATTGCTATCCGCACGACAAGAATCGAACCTCTCGATGATCAAAAACTGCGTCTGGACTTGCTGGTAGGTGAGATAAAGGAACTGGAAAAGAGCATCAAAGACCTGCATCCTGAACTCTATTCCTTTCAGGCAGCGATAGAACAGCAGAAGAGGGAGATAGAAGCTCTGGAGCAAAAACAGAAAGCATTCTTGGAACTGCGCCAGCGCTACAGGACAACGACAGCTATCATTTTGGAAAAGAAAGAGCGAGAACAGAGATTAACAGAGCGGAAGGAACACCTGCAGCAGGAGATAAAACAGTTATCGCTTCCTCCTGGCGCAGAGGCCTCGGATCTAAGGAAGAGGTTGGAAATCATTGCTGGGCAAAAAAACTCCCTGCTCAAATTAAAAGTATCGCTGGAACAGAAAATACAATACCTGCAGGCAAATATGGTGAAACTGCAGCAGGAGCTTGGTGTTCTTTCAGAGACTGTTTTAAAACTCGAACAGAAAAAAATACTCCAAGAGAGCTTATCCCTGGAAACGTCACCCAAAGAGAGCCTTGAGCAGAAACGGAAGGAAGTAGAAAGTCTTCTGCAGAAAACAAGAGTTCTCATTGTGCAGAACAAGACGCTTCTTTCCCAATCGAAGGGGATTCAGGAAACCATCTCTTCACTTGATAACTGTCCAACCTGTCTGCAGGCAGTGCCTGGTGAGTATAAAGACGAGATCATCCGCCAGGAACAGCAAAAGATCGGCAAAGCATCCTACATTCTGGCTGAATTTGAAGCCAAAGAAGCAGAGATCATCACACAGAAGGAGAAGATCGAATACGAAGCACGGGAAATGGTGAAGAAAGAAAACACTATTCTTACACTGACCGTGGAGATCCGCCAATTAGGAGAAGCGAAAAAAGTGATGGAGCAAAAGAACGAAGCGGTACAGGGGCTTGCAGAGGAACATACGGCGTTGCTGGAGCAGAAGAACAACATTAAGGATCAATCTTTCTTGGAATTTAATAGACAGGAAGCTGAAGTCCAGGAGCTGCTGCGCGTTTGTGCAAAAAAAGAATTCTTGGAAAAAGAAAGCTGTGAATTGCTTTCTGAAATTGCGGAAAACAGGAAGAAGATTCTGAATCTGGAGGCAGAACTTTCTAGTCTTGCAGGACAGGTAACAGAAAAAGAGGATTATACTGCTGCTATCGAAGCAAAACGGCTGGAGTTTGCTGAAACCAGCAAGAAAGAAAAGGAAAAAGCGATCCAGATGGCGATGCTGCGCACAAGACATGATACTCTCGCCAAGCAGGAAGCGGAAGCAGCAGAAACTGTAGCAAGATTAACAGAGGAAAAGAATAAGCTAGTGCGGTTGCAGGAGACTTATCGTTGGCTGGATGAATTTGTTATGAAAGTGACCTACACCATTGAACGGCAGGTGATGGTTCACATTCACGCTCATTTCAACCGCATTTTTCAGGAATGGTTCTCAATCTTGATTGATGATGAAAGTGTTTATGCAAGGCTTGATGAGGCATTCACTCCTGTTATTCACCAGAACGGCTACGAGATGTCCTTTGCAAACCTCAGCGGCGGGGAAAAGACCTCTGCCGCGCTGGCGTATAGATTAGCGCTGAACAAAGTCATCAACGACGTGATCAGCCAGATCAATACCAAAGACATTCTCATTCTGGACGAGCCGACAGACGGATTCAGTACTGAACAGCTTGACAAAGTCCGGGACGTCCTGGAGCGGCTGCAGTTAACACAGACCATCATTGTCTCCCACGAATCCAAGATTGAAAGTTTTGTGGAGAACGTAATCAGGATCGGGAAACATGGACATGGGAGCAGGATAATTTAGCCCGTCCTCGGTATGATCGGGAAGAGACCGGCTCCTGTTTGGGTAATATTTTGTGCAACGCTTCAACTCCCCTGTAAAAATCAGTCGAGTCAGCAGCGATAATGAGATCTGCGTGGTAGCTTTTATCCGGGCGGACTTCAGTGTCCCTCATGGTAACATCTAAGGCATAGGCATGAGCATTATGTAACACCGACTCGAATAATGAGCGCACATACTGTTCAAGCACAACTTCCTTAACCCTGGCCAGGTTTTGATTATTGTAGGGATATTTGGTTCTCTTTCTTCTCGAACCTAGAGAGGTCAATTGCCGGTTCTGGTTTAACAAGCCCATAAGGTAATCCGGCCCGGACAAATCTGAAAGCCGTAATAAGTCTGAAAGGTATCGGGCATCAGCTCCCTGTAGGGAATTGTTTTCCAGTACACCTTCTGCTACTTGTAACAGCATTCCGGGATTATAATCCGGAATTTGAAGTAGGAAATCGAGGTCAGCTATGTCTTTTTCTGTGTTACGAACCAAGGCTAACCCGGAATTAATCTGAGCCGCATCACCGACAGCTTTTTCAAGAACGGATTTGGCAGTTTTAATCTGTTTCCTAACCTCAACCCGCCTTTCCGGGCTAACAATTCCATTTGTTACTGCTACTACCACTCCAAACTTATGATAACGTATCTTGTCCAGAATTCGAGGATGCGAGATTTCAATGCCGCCGTTAACCATGCTACTGCTGGTGCAGTGAAGATTTATAAGTTTATGTAAGAATTAAAACAATTATTCTACAACAGCTTTCAAAGAATGGATGCCTATCTCAATCTGGGCGTCGGTCGGTTCCTTGGTGGTTATCCTTTGCATCCATAGCCCTGGAGCGATGAAGAAACGAACTATTATATTTTGAGCGTACTTGCTGCTGAGTTTAAGAATTTCATACCCTAAACCTGCTATGACTGGCAGCAAGGCTATCCGTCCCAGGAATTTAACCCACCAGGGCCCGGAAAGAAGTGTGAATACGAAGATGGAAAGCAGCAACACCACAAACAGGAAAGACGTTCCACATCGTGGATGGAATCTTGAAAAACGCCGGACATTTTCTACTGTCAGCTCTTTCTTGTTTTCATAACAGTAAATCGTTTTGTGTTCTGCTCCATGGTATTGGAATAAAGTCTTGACATCCTTCATCATGGAAATAAACAGTAGATAGCCTAGAAAGAGGGTAACCCGAAACAAGCCGTCTAAAACGTCGAAGAGGATTCCTTCCGGATGGATCCATCTGGCAGAGAAAAACGGCAGGGCCACAAAGATAGCTATGGCAAACAGGAATGAGGTAGCCACAGTTGTCACAATTTCTTTCTTGCTTAACTGCTCATCCTTCCCTAGATTTTCATTGCTGCTCCAGATCAAGGCGCGGATGCCGTCATACATAGTATAGCCTAACCCGACCACTCCCCTGATGAAAAAGACGTTAAAGAATTTTGGAAAGGTACTGCTTTGTTCCTTCTTGACTTTTATTTTCCCGCTAGGCAGGCGTACCGCTACTGCGTACTTTTCTCTATTGCGCATCATCACTCCTTCAATAACTGCCTGTCCACCCACGTCCATAAGTTATTTATGGGGGGAGTATTATTTAAATTTAACGAAGAAAAAAGAGAAAATTAGTCCAATTCAATCTCAAAGCTGTCAAATTCTTCCGCATACTCATCCCATTCTTCTTCAATGGTGTCAACGACAGCATCCGGAGGTCCTTCCCGGCAGAAAGCCAGCATCTTTCGTAAACGGGCTTCTTCTCCTTCAAAGACCGCTTCCAGCGATCCATCTTGATTATTCTTGATCCAGCCGGTGATCTGCATGGCATCAGCTTTCTTTTTGACCGCTTCACGAAACAAAACACCTTGTACCAGCCCTTCAATGATCAGGTGCAGACGTTCTTTCATGGCAATTCCTCCATTATGATTTGTTTTAGATCCTCAGTAGTTTGTATCCCTTTCACAAACCTGCCTTTGGGATAGACGACAGCAACACTCCCTTCAGGATTGCAGAATCCCAAACATTTTGCTTTAGTGCAATAAACACTGGTTGTTAAACCTTTCGCCCTGATCCACTGTTTAAGTTCCTTGACATGTTCTGCCGTGATGCGTGGACCGCAGCTAGGTGTAGCACTAGTAGGGAGACCCGTACGATCATTGATGCAGACAAATAAATGCACTTTCGGCTTGGGGAATTGGATGTCTTCCATGGTTATCCTTCTTTTTATGAAACCCTCGCCACCTGGCCAGTGAGCACTATACTATTCGCAAGACAAGCTATGCCTTCCCTTTCGATATTTAGAGATCGGGAAGGTGCGAACGAGAGGGTTTCATTAAAGCTGTTACCTCCGCAATCTGCCTATAACTTCAGATACCGGTCCGGAATTGCCCATAACATAAAAATGTACCGCAGGAACCTGATGATTGAACAGCTCTTCAGCCTGCTTCACTGCCCATTGTATCCCTATTTCTCGTACCTCTTTCTTGTCCTTTGCATCATATACTGGCTGCGATAAGGCAGGAGGGATTTCTACGTAAAATGTATTGGGGATAGACGCAAGCTGTTCTGATGCTGTAAGGATCTTCAATCCAGGGATGATGGGAACATCAATACCATAATTACGGCATTTTTTGACAAAATCAAAATAATGGCGATTGTCAAAGAACATTTGGGTAACGATATAATCAGCACCGGCCCGCACTTTCTCCCGAAGATAATGTAAGTCAGCATGCATGTTTCGCGCTTCATGATGCTTTTCAGGATACCCCGCCACGCCGATGCAAAACTGGGTTGGAACTGTTACGTCCAGGATATCTACACAAATGCCCTGATTCAGAGCTGCCACCTGCTGGACTAAATCAACAGCATACTCATTCCTACTTTGCCCAGGAGAAAGCTGGTGGGGCTCAACTGCATCCCCGCGAAGAGCCAGCACATTCTGGATGCCTGAGCCATTCAGATCGATCAGAAAATCTTCAGTCTCTTTCCTGGTAAAGCCGTGGCAGACTACATGGGGCACGGCATCAATATGGTATTTATGCTGAATGACGGTGCAGATGCCGCCAGTTCCAGGACGTTTCCGTCGGCCGTCAATCCGAGCGGCATGGCTGGTTACATCAATAAACGGAGGATGAAAAACTGCCAATTCTGCCACTGTTTGTTCCAGCCGCGCAAAATCACTTCCCCGTTGAGGTGGAACTATCTCAAAGCTGATCAGTGGCTCCCGCGCCTGTTGGAGATGTTCGATGACTTTCATGGCAAATCTTTTTAAGAAGAAACGATTTATTAAAAGTTATGGAAATAGAATTCGACCTTGCTAAATCCGTGGACGAGAATGCTGGGACCTATTTTAATCTAGCTAAGAAGGCAAAAAAGAAGCTGGAAGGGGCTAAACAAGCTTTAGAGGAGACCAGGAAGAAGCTGGAGCTGCTTCTAAAGCAGGAATCCAGATTCTTTGAAGAAGCGGCGCAAAAACAGGCCCAGAAGCAGAAAAAGAGGGAATGGTATGAAAAATTCCACTGGTTTATCTCCTCTGAAGGATTCCTCTGCATCGGCGGAAAGGATGCTACCTCCAATGAAATAGTTATCAAGAAACACGCTGAGAAAGGGGATTTGGTTCTCCATACAGACATGGCTGGCTCACCCTTTTTTGTGATCAAAAACGGACAAGAAGCCGGTGAGCAAACGATACAGGAAGCGGCTCAGGCCGTGGCGGTCCATTCCAGAGCCTGGAAACTGGGACATGGCACAGCTGATGTTTTTTACGTCAAACCAGAACAAGTCACGAAAGAAGCCAAGTCTGGAGAGCATTTAGTCAAGGGAAGTTTTATGATCTATGGAAAGACGCAGTACTTTCATCCTAATCTGGAATATGCCCTCGGCTTAGCGGGAGAAAATATCATTGGCGGTCCTGCAACAGCAGTAGAAAAGCAGACCAAGAATTTTGTCATCGTTATTCCCGGGAAGGAAAATAAAGGAGCCTTAGCCAAGAGAATAAAGCATAAACTGAAAGGCGGGGATCTAGATGAGATCATTACCTTTCTTCCGGCTGGCGGGGCGGAGATTAGGAAATTATAAAGAATGAATCCTTTAACTCTACGCAGGGATAACTATTTCTTTCTCAATTTGATTAAGCTGTTCCAAAAGTAAGGTTTCATACAATTCAATTAACTGCTTGACCGCTGCATTTTTCTGGTTTATTTTGTAAAGCGTGGCTCTTCCAATCTTTCTTGTTTTGATTACCATTCCTAGTTCTAAAAGTTTAGGAACTAACGTATTTAAAGTTCCCCAACTAACCCCAGCATTAAGTAAATCAGTCAGGGTGTAATCAAAATTCCTGCCTTCTATTAAGTATTGCAAGATCCTCATTCGTGGGGTATCTCCCACATAGTCCAAAAACACGGAAAAATCTTTTTCAGATTTTTTGTGTCCAAGAAAATTCAAAGAATTTTCTCCGGAAATGGATTTGTCTCCCATGCAATATCAAAAGTAAGCTCATATTTAAATCTTTTGTGGTTATACATCAATGTACAAATAAGTCAGGGAACCGTTATTAATGAGTGTATAACGGAATGGGATATGGAAGAAACAAATGTTTTGAAAAGATTAATTCTTCAGAAATTAATAAGGAGTAATATTTGGGGCGGGAAACATACACCACTTGATTTCGTAATTAAGGGAATCCCAGAAAATTATCGCAATACGCATAAAGGAAAGAAAGCAGTTGAGAAAGCTTTGAAAGAATTAACAAATGATGAATGGATGATTATATTGTCCAAAATAACAGGACGAGGTTCTGAAGATCATGTTTCTTTAAATCCAAGAAAAGTTAGTGAGATAAAACAATTTCTTGCAAGTTAGTTTTTTAAAGAGATTGTTATTTTAACGTCTAAATGCCCTCATCGTCTAGCGGATAGGACGCGAGCTTGCGGTCATCAACGACAAAAAGCTTGAAACCGGGGTTCGAGTCCTCGTGGGGGCATA
>DATDYP010000031.1:0-60316 GCA_035288985.1 Candidatus Nanoarchaeia archaeon | reverse complement strand
ACAGGTATGGGAAATGTAGCATCATTCATGATTAAAGGAAGTTCTGTGCATCCCAGAATAATCCCTTGAACGTTTTTCTGCATGAAATATGCAGCCACGTGCTCTACTTTCCTTTTTGTTTCTGAAGTGATCTTGTTATGTTTAATATCATCGATGATTGTTCTGACCAGGGCTTGACATTCTTCATCAGCTAAAACAACCTCTACACCGCTTCCGGCAAATTCCTTGTCGTATAATTTCCTGTGGATCAGAACTTCCCCACCTAAGACGCCAACTTTCTTGATTTCGGGATGGTTGGCGACAACATAATCTTTAACAATTTTAGTTATGCTTAGTACGGGCAGGTTCACTTTTGCAGCAACAGCATCATACCAGGCATGGGCGGAATTGCAAGGAATAACAATGAAATCAGCACCGGCCTGTTCTAATTTGAGGCATCCTTCTACTATCCCTAGCTCTGGACTTTCTTCATCATATAAAACAGCCCGTGTCCTGCTGGGCAGTTTGGGGTTATTGTATATTACAACTTTAGGATACTCCCATTCCTTCTGCACATCAAACTGGTCTAAAATCCTTTTAAAGAAGTCTGCTGTGGCATACGAACCCATTCCCCCTAAAATACCGATAGTTTTAGACATGATATTAGGTGAAATTCTGTAATTGTGGTTTAAAAAGATTGTTAATTAAGAGAACACATTTTGTAGTCAATTTCCATAATCCTTATATACGCCCCATCTGGATCAATAAACAGATGAAAATATACTACGATGCTGATCTTGATACCAGGTCTTTTGAAGGCAGAACTACGATAGCTGGAAAGATTAAGTCCTTCCTGGAAAAGGAAGGCTTTAGCTTTGTGGATCATCCTTCTCAAGCAGACCTTATCCATGTCCACAGCAGCGGAATTGGGGAATCATACCAGGCGTATAAGAACAAGAAGAAATATGGCATTCCCTGCATTTATTCACTGTATTCCAATTCGCAGACTGAGCCGATAAACCATATCAGGAATTTCTTGTTACAGTCCCGTGTTTTGGAGAAAGGAGCTACCAGCGGCTGGCTAAGTTATTCGGCTATCATCCCGTTACGTTTAAGGGCAATCTTCCTTACAAAATTAGATAAAGTTGTGGTGCCATCACAGCACATAAAATCAAGACTAGGTGGGAAAAATTCCGCACTGATACGCTTTGGCATTGATACCACTAAATTCAAACCTATAAAACAAAAAAACAACAGAAACAGCACAATAAAAGTCGCTTTCTTCGGACATCCGGGAGTTTTCAAAGGACAAACGGATTTCATCAGGGCTTCAAAACATTTTGCTGAACACATCGAAGCGCATATGTTCTTCACCAATCCAAGCAAAAAAACTGACAATTACATCAAAAAGAACAATCCAAACATACAGATACATGGGTATGTAGATGACATCGTGAAAACCTACAATGAAATGGATATTATTGTTCTTCCATACAGAAACCCTCTCGGCGCTATTGCTAATCCTTTAATATTGCTTGAAGCGATGAGCTGCGGAAAAGCAGTCATCACTACCAATTTACCGTTCCTGAAGGAAATTGTCCAAGATGCTGCACTTACAGTTCGGCCGTATACTCCAAAAGAACTGGCTAAAGCTGTCAATTGGCTGTCTCATCATCCTGAGAAACGAGCAGAATTAGGATTGAAAGCGCGGGAAGTTATCATTAAAAATCATCATCAGGAAAAGATGTTTGCAGACTATCTTGAATTGTACCAGAAAATCAAAACACAACATCAACAATGATAGGATACAAAAAAACACCTCTGGAAATAGGTAACGTACTGCGTCTCCTTAGCAGCAAGAAAGTTCCTTATATCTTATTCAAATGCGAGCACATCTTTGCCGGAAAAAACAGCAATGTCGATATCCTGATAGAGAAAGGCATAGAATACACCAAGGCAGGGTATTATTTAGAAAAGGAAGGCTTTGTTCTCTACATGTCGGAGAAGGTCGAGAAATATAAAAGAATGTATGTTAAACTGATCAACAATGAAGTCTATGCCATCCATCTGCATCGTGAAGTGGCTTGGCATGGCATTAAAGTCCTCGATAAGAAAGGAATTTTTGCCAGGAAAAAGAAGGTTAACAGTATTATCACTATTCCTTCATCTGAAGATTCCCTGCTCATCCATACTGCTCATATCTTGTTTGAAAATTTCAAGATACGTGAGAGGGAGAAGGAAATCATTTCTTCCTGTCTTGCAGCAAAACTGGACTGGAATTACATCAACTGGCAGCTGCGAAAGAATGGATGGAAGAAGGGTTTTTATGATCTTCTCAACAAGATTACGCGAAACAAAAAACCATTGATGGCTGATCTTGTTCACAATTATCTGCGTAAGATGGTACATAGTCCAAGTCAAAGCTTTTATCTGCTCAAGAAAGTGCTGCGATCCAAGGCACGAAACTTCAGTCTGCGACGAAAAGGATTGCTCATTACCTTAGTTGGCGTCAACGGATCAGGTAAAACATCATTGGCACGAAAGACTTTACAGGCATATAAGCCTCTGACAAATTTTGCACACGGGCAGTTCGGTTATTATTTCGGCTGGGAGCCATTCCTGCCAAGCACAAAGTTATTATCAAGAGTGTTGAAGAGCAGGAACAGAAAAATCTTCAACGATTTAAATCAGCAACACAAACCCTTCAGCATCTGGAAAGAGCTTATTTTCATCTACAACTATGTTGAATACCTGGCGCGGTATCTTTATTTCATCTATCCGCAATTGCGAAAGAACAAGCTGGTTGTCACCGACCGCTACTTTTATGATCTGTATGCGCAATACAGCTCTGCTGCACACAGCAAGATTCTGCCATTCATGTTTTCCATCTATCCTAAACCAGATTACTTGTTCGTGCTTGATGCTAACGTACAGACGATAGAACAGCGGGATAAAAATACTGAGGTTTTTTCACGCCGTATTGTTGCATCAGCCAAGAGGAAGGTCCATGAACGGGGATATCTTCTGGATCAGAAGAAGAGGTATGGTTATCTTGCAAAAGTGCTGAAGGGGGAGCTTCTCAACACAGAAAAACCAATCAATCAGAATGCTGACCGAATAATTACAAAGACGTGGACTAGCGTTCTGAAGAAGTAACAGGGATGACAGCAAAATGACTGAAGACAGCAAAATGAATGACATTGACTTCTTCCTGAAGTCCTGGTCTGGAAAGAAAACAATCAAGGGGCAGAGTTTTGATGAGCTGTTTGAGATTGAGGGAATTCCATTATGGTGGTTTCTTAAACGCTTTTTCGTGGCTCATGTGATGCCGACGCAGATAAACGCGTTCCAGCAGATGCACAACCATGAGGATCTTACGGTAAAGGATAACCTTAAAAATTATATGTCATCAAAAATCTTGACCAGGTATATCTCTATCAATGAGCAACATAAGATTAAACATTATGGCAAGAATGTTACTAATACTGATACTTCAAATCAGGAGAAGGCTTTATTCATAACCTATTCGAACCATATTAATAATGATAACAGTGTCTTCAGGCTTCAGGGAGTCCTTGACGCATTACAAAAAGATGGAAGGATAAAAGAACTTGTTCTCTTTTCTGAACCATTGTCTAAGAGAAGACATAAAACTGCAACTCCTTACAGCCATATCTACAGATATTATGATGAAGCTGCATCTGCAAAAGCTAAGGAATGTGCTGAAGAACTGTCCAAAAAATGGAGGAGCCTTAATGACAAGGATAAATACTCGATGCTCTCTTTACGGGGAACATCTTTGTGGCCGTATTTGAAACACTCATTTAATTTATTCATGTCTAAAGAATTCCTGTATGTACTGATCTTACAGTATGAGATTCTTAAAAAGATTATCCTCCAAGAGGAGATCAAAGTCATAGTGCTTACTTCCATGAACGGCTTGCTGGACAAATGCGCCATGGCAGCAGCCAAGCAGTTCCAGACGTCTTGCCTTATTATCCAACATGGTACGGGAAAATTTTATGACGGTCAATTGGCTAATCCTGAACCGATCGGCAATTCCAAGCTTCTGGTATTTAGCGATTTCTATAAAAAGCAGTTTGTGGATTCAGGTGTTGCAGAGGATAACGTTATTGTTGTCGGGCCAGTGGTGCTGGATGAGGTAGTGGATGAATTGCTGACAGCATCAGCTGGCTTGGAAGATGCCCAGAAGAAAGAGAAAACCATTCTCTTTGCCACATCGCCTCTGGTAGAAGATAATCTGATCAGCAAAGATGCGTATTTTGGGAGGATGGCTAAAATATTGTCTGATCTGAAAAAAATTGACGGTAGTGTAATCTTAAAGCTCCATCCGCGGGAGAAACATGCAGGCATGTACAGGAAAATCATGCAGGATCTGGGTTTTAAGGATATTATTATACTTCAAAATACTACCCGCAAGGAATTTTATGGACTGATGCGCGGATGCGATTCATTTCTCAATTTAGGCTCGACCGCGGCCATGGAAGCTATTATCCTTGACAAGCCTGTTGTTACCATTGATATCCAGGATAATGACAAGGATTACATCCAGCGGTTAAAAGCGACGTTTATCGAAGACAGCAATGCAACTTTAAGAGTGAGGCATGAAGAGAATATTACGGAAGCAGTGGAACGATCTTTCCTCGATGAAGCTTTGTTCAAGCAGAGGCGGAAAGAATTTGTCCGAAAATACTTCCATACCGTTGACGGGAAAGCGCATCAGCGAGTGGTGGAGTGTGTGTATGGGGTTATGGGTGTTACAAGATAGCTAAATCCTTCTTTAACAACTTTTATAAATCAGCATAAAAGCAGTCAGATCATGAACTGCATTGTCTGCAATAAGGATACAAAAGAAGTCTGGGGCAAGAAGGATAACTACACCGCTGTCAAATGCCTGCAGTGCGGCATGATCTGGATAGATCCCATTCCGTCAAAAGAAAAGTTAGATCAATTTTACAGCAACTATTACCAAGGCAGAGTTGAAGACTCGGCTTTGACCGAGCAGCGAAAAATTATGTATCTTTTAGACCGGGATTGGCTGCAGCAATTCGTACAAGGAGGCTCCCTTCTGGACATTGGTTGTAGTGATGGGTCTTTTTTATCAACATTTGGATCTGCATGGGAACGGCATGGGATTGAAATCGGGAAAGATGCTGTGCAGCAAGCTCTTGCAAAAAATCTGAATGTTCTGCAGGGTTCTGAAGAAGAAGCCTTATCGTTCGGCAAGAAGTTTGACCTTATTACGATGCGGGGAACTATTGAGCATTTCCGCGATCCCCGGAATGTGGTTAAGGTCGCTTCCAGCGTCTTGAAACAGGGAGGGTATTTTTTTGTTACCGCTACCCCTGATGCAGAGGCCTTCTGTGCAAATTTATACAGGGGGAAATGGAATCAGTTTGAACCGCCGGCGCATTTGTATTACTTCACGATCAAAACCTTAACGACACTGATGGAACAGTTTGGATTGAAAAAAGTTGCCCAGCATCATTTCTATCCAGAAACACCTTATGCTAATCTGCAGAAAGACCACTTGAAAGTTATGCATGATATGCAACTTATCAACAGCGGCTGTGGTGATGAAGTGGTTAAGTCTGGCGCCTTCTGGGGCAATATGATGACGGTGTTGTATCAGAAAGTGTAGTTCGGATCAAATCAATTCTGTCAAATATCCATAATCCTTCTCAATCTGTTCAAGATATGAATATTCATCCCGAAGATATAATTCCAGAGTTATAAACACATTATCCGGCAGCAAGGGCAGCCATAAAGAATGGTTTAAGCGGTCTTTAACGTCAAAGCCCTTGATCTTTCCCTGATATCCTAATGGCAGAGCTTCGCCAACTAATGGCAGCTTCTCAACCAGCCTATAATTGCAGAAGTCGGAACCTACTGCATGCACTAAATTTGGTTTTACTGCCGAAAGGAATTTTTTTATTTTTTCTTCAACAAGATTGGTAAAGAACGGAATATTCCTTGCCGTCCCTGCGGCTATTTCAGTTTCCATCTTTTTCCGAAAAGCAGCTTTATCCGTGCTTCCAGGATATTGTTTCTTAAAATCGCCATAAAAATAGTTGAATACAGTATTAATAGCCAGATGATCAACATCAAACACCGCGCCTATTCTTGGACAGAGGTTCTTAAAATATAAGAAATGCTCCTCAGTTGAAATGATCGGCTCATTCTCAAAGGAGATCGTGGTCCAGCAGGGGACATTTTCCAGGCACAGCGCGACATTCCCGGGTGTGAGCTGATTAAACTTTGCTGCCACCCGCGCCAGTATTTTGTAACGGTCATCCAGAAGAGCATTGAAAAACCCTAAATGGATGACAATGATTTTAACATCATTGTCATTGCAGAACTGCACTACTTCTCGTAATTTAGCGAATGATTTTTCTTCAGCAATTCCGCTGTCGCAAAAATTAAGAGTGCTTCCATCCACAACTGAGGGCAGGTGTATGGCAATCAATTTCATTTCTGTTTGCAGCAGCTGATTAAGGTCTTCCGTGCCGCTCAGATAGGCTTCAAAATAGGTGTAGCCTTTATTTTTGAACAGATGAAGCTGATTCACTCCAGATTTTACGACAATTTTTTTCATTTGCAACCTATTAATACTGATTTTAGCTTTTATGAAACCCTCTCGTTCGCACCCTCCCAGCCTTCAATATTGTAGGGGGAGGGCATGGCTTGTCTTACGTGCTGGGAAAAGAAACTACTTTTCCTGCACACCGAAGGGATAGTTTTCCCTTCGAGCGAATAGTATAGTGCTCACTGGCCCTTTGGCGAGGGTTCCATAAAAGCCACACTTAAATATTAAGGTAAGTAACAATCCGCTTGATGTTAAAGTAATTCAAGTCTCGGAATTCAGTTACCTGTTTGGTATCAAACATTCTCTTGATTTCCTTAACTCCCTCTTCAATGGTATGGGTCGCTTTCCAGCCTAGGGCGTTGAGCTTGGTAAAACTGACATGATAACTCCTGCTGTCCGGGGAATGGCTCTGTTCAACCCTTGTTCCTGGCAGAAGTCCGGCAATGGTATGCGCAAGGTCAATGATTCTGACATTCTGCTGGTCTGATCCGACATTGAAGATCTGCCCGTTTATGTTCTTCTTGTCTGCTCTGAGCATGAACAAATAGGCCTCAGCCGCATCTTCAACATGTAAAAATGGCCGCCACTGATTACCACCATTGATGACTATTCTTCCCTCGCTTACGGCCATGCCAGTCATGGTATTAATAACCAGGTCGAACCTCATTCTCGGCGAAGGGCCGTAGATTGTCGCTTTTCGTAAGCAGACAGTTACAAAGTTATCGTTTCCTTCCGGTAGAATGATATTCTCGCTCTCCACTTTTGATTTTGCGTAGGCTGTTAAGGGAGTAGGAGGAGTTTCTTCCGTAACAATATTATCATTTGTAAATCCGTAGGCGCTGCAGGATGAGGCATAGATAAATCTCTTCACGCCTTCTTTCTTGGCAGCAGCAAGAAGAACTTTAGTAGCTTCAATATTATATTTTCTGGTCAGCTCTGCATCTATCTCGCAGGAAGGATCGTTGGACAGCCCAGAGAGATGAATCACGGCATCTATGTCTTTGATACATTTCTCGATCATGTACTTGTCTTCTACAACGCCGACACGCAGATCAAAGTTTGGATTGCCGTTGAATTCGCTTAACGGCTCTTTACCGAAAATAAGCTGGTCCAGGACACGGACGTAATACCCTTCCTGTAAGAGTTTTTTAATCAGGACGCAGCCGACATATCCGGCACCGCCGGTCACAAGGACATTTTTAATATCATCTGTTTTTTCTGTTTTTGTTTCTTCTTTAGTTTCACTGTTCTGATGCCCTGATGCGATGGCCGCATTCCGGATCTGCGCAATGCTTTCACAAATTCTCTGCACCTCTTCCGGTGAAAGCTCAGCATGCATGGGAAGAAAAAGTGTATTTTTCCCGATATAGTCGGTATTGGGAAGTTCCTTATGAGTATAGTGCTGATAGGTCTTCTGCTTGTGGACTGGCAGGTAATACCGGGTTTGAATCCCTCGCTCTTTCAATTCCTTGGCGAGATCATCCCTGGACAGACCGAACTGCATCGGATCTATCACTACAGGAAAAAAGAAATGACCGCTTTCTGCTTCCGGCTGGATCTTTTGGAACTTTATTCCAGGAAGAGTTCCTAGATAGTGCTGATACCAGGAAGAGAGCTGTTTTCTTTTCGCTATCATCATCTCCAGACCTTCCAGGCTGTCCAGCCCGATAATAGCATGTACTTCGCTCAGCTTGGCATTAAGTCCCGGCAGTGAAGTGTCCACCACATCAGTAATGCCAAAGTTTTTTGCTCTGTCGATATACTGCCTTAAATTTTCGTCCTTGGTGGAGATGAAACCGCCTTCTGCAGTAATAAGAGCTTTTGTGGCATGTGTACTGAAAATCTCCGCTTTTCCAAAGTTGCCTATTTTGACGCCTTTATACGAGGCACCAATAGCCTGGGCAGCGTCAAAGAGAAGCGTAAGATTATGTTTTATAGATATCTCTTGTAATCTATCAATGTCGCAGGGGTTGCCAAAAAGATGGACCCCTAGAATAGCAGAGGTCTTTTCATTGACAGCTTCCTCGACTTTTTGCGGATCAAGGTTGAATGTTTCCCTGTCGATGTCAACAAAATTGGGCTCTAAACCTAACCATTCCAGGGCATGGACTGTTGCGCAAAAGGTATAGCTTGGCACGATAACATTTCCCTTGAGATTGAGGCCTTTTAATGCCAGAAGAAGCCCTAAGGTAGCATTAGATACAGTAGTGCAGGGGAGACCTAGATATTTGCTTAGTTTTGTTTCAAATTCTGTAAGGAAGGGCCCGTTGTTGGTTAACCAGCCGCTTTCAAATATTTGCCTTGCCCTTGCTGTAAACAGATCAAAATCATTAATTCGAGGCTTTACTAATTGAATCTCTTTGGTTATTGCTGGTGTATCCATTCCAAGCCTCGTTTTTTAGTGTAATTCTCTTGTACTTTGCTTGTAATTTTGCAACGTAATAAGAATCTTTTTTCGCTTCCCACGTTTTTAAATATTGTGGATTAGAAAGATAGATTATATCGGAAAAGACAGTATTCTTAGTTATATAACCTACTTCTCAAGGACATAATCGCCCATAACCAGGACATCCATGCCGCAGGAGTAAAACGTTCTTATCGCGTCCGTGGGAGAGCAGACAATCGGCTCGCCGTTGAGATTGAAGGAAGTATTTAACAACACCGGAACAGTAGTGATTTTCTTAAATTCGGAAATTAGTTTATGGAAGCGCGGATTATGTTCCTTTTCAACGGTCTGCAATCTTCCAGAGCCATCAACATGCGTAACAGCGGGAATAAGTTTCTGCATGGTCTTTTTTATCGGATATACTTTTTCCATGAAGCGTACAGTATCATCTCCAAGGCCATCAAAGTACTTTCCTGTTTCTTCCGCAACAATTGCCGGCGCAAAGGGGCGGAAACTTTCTCTGTATTTAATGCAGGCGTTGACTTTGTCTTTCATTCCAGCATCGCGAGGATCAGCTAAGATGGAACGATTGCCGAGCGCACGCTGGCCAAACTCCATCTTTCCCTGGAACCAGCCGACAATTTTCCCTTCGCTGAGCTTTTTAGCAGTAAATGTTTCTATATCCTTGGCTGTGGAATATTTTATTTTATACTTATCAAGAACTTCTTTTATTGCTTCATTGGTATAGGCTGGTCCGAGGTAATTATGGACCATCTCATTCCGTTCCTTCCTTCCGAGAAGGTGGTTGTACAGATAATAAGCTGCTCCTATGGATGTGCCGCTGTCATCAGGGCATGGCGATACAAAAACATTCTTGAACGGTGTTTTCTCGGTTATTTTCCCATTGAAGACGGAATTCATAAAAGAGCCGCCGGAAACAACAAGGTTATCTGTTTTTGTTTTAGTGTGGAGCCAGTTCAGGGCATGAGCCATGGCTTCTTCCACAACAACCTGCAAGGCATGGGCGATTTGGTAATGCCTTTCGGTAATTTCCTCGTCTTTTTTACGCGGCTTGCCGAATTCCCTGACAAATTTTTCTCCATAAAAATTTTTGACATCATAGAGATAGTAATCAAAATAACTTAAGTCTAACTCGAATTTTCCTTCTGGAAGGAGTTTTAGTAGTTTCTTCATCTTCGGCATGTAGGGGTTTTTTCCCTTTCCGACGTAATAAGAGTACAAAGCCATGACTTTCCATTCATCAGCATCCCTCGTAAATCCGAGAAACTGGGTTACTGAACCGTATAACATCCCTATAGAATGAGGGTATTGCATTTTGTCAATTTCTGTAATCTTATTACCTTCGCCGATACAAAACGTAAGAGTATCGTGCTCGCCGCGGCCGTCACAGGTCATGATCGCTGCTTTTTCGAAAGGAGAGATGAAGAATATCCCTGCATGGGCTTTATGGTGATCAACGTACACGACATTTAATTTAGAATTCTGAAGTTTGAATTTTTGGATAACTTCATACGCTCGCGGCTCATCGTGAATACTTAATAAGCTATTGGGAATGGAAACTAGCTGCTCTCCCCGCCATCTGCTTCCTTGCGAGAACCTGCCATTGTATTTGTTAATATGAGCTGCCGGATTCCAGCCTAGTACGGCATAATCAACATCGGCAATAGAACATCCCGCTTCCTGCAGGCAGTATTTAATTGCCTTCCAGGGAAAGCTTCGCGACATCTTCTCCCGGTTTAGACGCTCTTCAGGACAGGCTGCTATCAGCTTGCCATCTTCCACTAGACACGCGCTGGTAATCCAGACGTCAAAATTGATCCCTAAAACCTTCATACGCCACCTTCTTTGTCTTTCAGGACCAACTTCTTTTAAACTTTGTGTATCTCTGGATTACGACTCATTACAAACTCCAAATATTCAAAATCCTGTTCTGTATCAATGTCCACAGCCCGTTCGCTTTCAATCAGGATGTATCCCATTTTCTGGCCGTACAAGGACGTTCCTTCCAGATTCCGCACGTCAATGACATCAACAATGCCGTTTAAGTGATACAATGGTGGGAGGTCCTGGCTGCGTACAGCTTCTTCCGGTTTTCCGGTTTCGATAAATGGTTTAGTTATATCTCCATCTAATGTTTTCATCCAGTGCGGATGGACTTTAACTCTTGTCAATGAACGCACGGAGGAGAGTTTTTTCTCTAGGATAAGATTTACGGCTTTATCGATATCTTCTACTTTTCGCAGCGGCTGGGTCGGCCGGAGGATGACCACATAATCTGCATTCCAGCCCTGCCTGCGTAATTCTGTAACCGCATGGCTAACCCAGTGAAGGTCAGTGGCCGTATCTGTGGCAAATTCTGCCGGACGGATGAAGGGAACTTCGATGCCATGCTGTTTAGCTATAGCCATCACTTCTTGATCATCTGTCGAAACAATCAACCGTGATAAAACCGATGATTTCTTGGCAACGTCAAATGTGTAGGTAATTAATGGTTTGCCGTGTAGAAGCTTCACATTCTTTCGGGGGATTCTTTTACTACCGCCGCGTGCAGGGATGATGCCGAGAATATTGTTTCCCATTCTATCGAAGTTGTAGGTCTTGTTTATATTGTTTATGGAGTAAAGAGCTCTGTCCTAAATCTCACTTACGTTCTAGTTAGCGCGGACTCGCTTTTTGTATTTGAAAAGGTATTGCGGTACTCTCCCGTAGGGAGCTTCCCCTCCCGCAATCACTTCAGCAATGGAGAACCGCTCGTATTCTACGCGCTAACCTTCATTTAGGACAGAGCCGGAGTAAAGATGTGTATTCCTACACCTCTATTTTAAGCACCAGTTTCTTAATTATGCCTGCACCAGCCATGGCTGCGTGTGCATCATTAGGGAAGAAAATAGCAACATGGTTCTTAGGGACAGCAAACCAAGTTGTAGGTTTGCCCTTAAAGAAGACGTAATCTTCTTTTTCATCAAACGTTCCTTCCATCTCGCATTCAGCGGCATCTTTCCAGCCTAGGAGGTCTTCTCCTTCAATGGTGAGGTGAAGGTCTATATATCTGCGGTGTCCTTCTAGCTTAACATTCTCCTTGCCCTTGTGTTCTTCATCAATGACCACGGCAATGATGGCTTCACCGTCAATGGTATGTTTACCTACTTCTAACGATGATAAATCTGTTGACAGAAGGTAAGAAAAAGCTTTCTGGAAGTTTTGATTTAGTGAAGTGTATCTTTCAATATTTTTTAACGTATCAAAGATCATAGTAATTATTAAATCAAAATTTATTCCAAATCTTCGCGCCTGATGAGCCGGTCTGCTTCTATTGTTGTTTTCGTCTTCCTGCCAATAACCCAATGCATATCTCTGGGATGGATTCCAGTGCCTGGCTTCTTAATTTCCAGCATTTCCCTGCTAATGACCGTTCCGGCGGGAATGTCAACGCTGGAAATGATGCTCGGCCTGTGCACTCGCTGGATTTCTTTCTCTATCTCTGGAATGATCTTTACAGATCTTCCAAGTGCAGATTCAATTTCCCGTGTTCCTTTCACCAACTCTTTTAATTCTTTTGGGCTGATAGATGCATCATGATCTACTCCAAAAGAATCTATATCGAATGTGAAATGTTTTTCAATGACATTGGCTCCCATCGCTACAGAAGCTAAAGTGACATTAATTCCCATGGTATGATCTGAGTAACCGACTGGCAGCTGGAAGGCTGAGCGTAGTGTTTCCATTACTCGTAAATTCACATCGCTGGGATAGCAGGGGTAATGAGCCGTGCATTGCAATAACACTAGCTGCTTATTGCCGGCGTCGTGGATGGCTCTTGCTGCTTCTTCAATTTCTCCCAAGGTATGCAGGCCGGTGGACATGATCATGGGTAATCCTTTTTTGGCTACATGCTGCAGGAATGGATAATTTGTCAGGCTGAAGGAGGCAATCTTGAACAGATCCACGCCTAATTCTACCAGGAAATCGGCGCTGTCTTCATCAAAGGGCGTTGAAAAGACCATAATCCCTTTTTCTCTGGCATAGCGGTACACTTCCTTATGTCCACCTTCATTGAGTTCTAAACGCTTGAGGAGAGCTTTCAGCGTCTCGTCCTTGGAAACTGCTCCTTTTTTGTGATAGGTAGCCAGCACAGCGTCTTTCGAAGCCAGCTTTTCGCCGGTAAAGGCCTGAAACTTCACCGCATCCGCTCCGGCTTCCACAGCAATATCAACCAGTTCCTTAGCCTTTTGAACATCGCCATCGTGATTGACTCCTGCTTCGGCAATAATGAAACAAGGATATCCTTCTCCGACAACTCTATCGCCTATTTTTATGTGTTTATTAAAATTCATAATCCCTGATGCACGAAAAATGGTTTATATAGTTTGTGGATTATGGGTAGAGGTAATTTATAAAACTCATCTTAAGGGAAAACAATAATGGTTTCAAAAGATTTCTTAATGAGGGTAAACCAGGAGTATGGAGTAAAATTAACAGAAGTTCCCTCAAACTTGGATATAGTTTTTACTGCAAAAAGTTCATTCCAACTCCTGCAAGATGAGCAAACTAAGCAAATATATATTCTTAAAATATTTCCTTCAATTTCTTTCAGTCTTACTCCTCCTGAAACTTATTTTAAAGGCCTTGGATATTTTGTTCAACATGTAACCCTGGAAGGGATTCCCTTAGTCAATTATCTTCCAACAATACAAGGCACTCGCCATATGGGGCACCAAGGGAAATATTACGTTCTGTATCCTTTCATTGAAGGTCATTCTTATACTGGCAGCAATGACGAATTGAAAGATACAGCACAAGTACATGCTAAGATGAATAAAGCATTGGAAGAGATGGATCCAAAGCAGGTTGATTTTATTAAAAGAAAAATAAGAAATATATTTTTACGAAATGGAGATCTTCCAACTCTTTTTCAGGAAGCTGAAACTAAGATAAAATCTAACAACGAAAATGAATCAATTGCGAAATTAAAGTTAGTTCTGCCATTAGTCAGAGATCAGGTAGAAATTATAGATGAAAACTTGTATCGTTCTTTGCCAGCAGGAGTTTCGCATAAAGATGTCTGGCCAGCGAATGTAATTTATGAGGAGGGAAAAGTAACAGCAATTCTTGATCCAGATGAGATGATGTATATCCCTCGTGCTCGGGACGTAATGTATTCCATTTGGTGCTTTGCTACTTATGCGCCTGATGGAAAAATTACAGCACCAGATATGATGAAAGCAAAGGCATATTTAACTGCATATCTCAACCAATCCGACCTTACTGATGAAGAAATAAAACTATTCCCTAAAGTAGCAGTTAGAGTTTGGACAGAAGATTTTCTCCATTTTGTGTTAAACTCCGATTTATCAATAGATCCTCTCCCTAATTTAGAAAGCAGGGTAGCTCATATTACAAATGCTGTAGAAAGTCAAGGAAAGTTTAACTTTTAGAAAGCTTCTTTTGGCTGCTTTGTTTTTGTCCGAAATACATCGCCAACAGCAACATACGGCACCATCTCAGAAGCTATTGTCTGGAATAACAGCTCTTTGAATTGTGCACTCCACAGGTCTCGTAATCCATCCTTGCTGTCATGATACCCTGTTGTAAAGGATAACAAATACCCTGCACCAAGGACTTCTTCCAGTTTTGTATTATAAGGATCGTTCAAGTCATGAACTCCGCCATGATCATGAAATCCTCTGAAGAAGGCAGCTCTCCCCTGTTCAAATTCTTTCTGGCCGTAATAGCTGTACAAGAATAGTGCAACAGAGCCAAACTCAAGAGAAGGAACTCCTGCCTGACAGAATTCCAGATCAAAATAACCGCTTGGTTTTCCTTCACTATCAACAAAAAAGTTCCTGGCATGAAGATCAGCCAAGATAAAGACAGGTGTTTGTTTAACGTTGCCGGACATTTGTGATAATTCTTGTAGCCTTCGTTGGAAATACTCTGTAACTTCCCTCAATTCTTTCTTGTGCAGGGATCCTTTTTGTGCTTCTCTTTGTAATTTTAAGTCAGTGGTGTATCGCAGCCGCTGCGCAAAATGAGTAATGCCTGGCGGTTCTACTCGATCTGGGCTGATGACATCTCCAAAACTGCTGAAACGGCACCTTTGGAGCATTGCAATGTCCGCGCCGAGGAATTCCAATGATCTGGTAAATGCGGCAAGAGAATGATTATTATCTTCTAAAAAATCACTCCAGTATTGGCCAGACATTTTCTCTGCCAGAAGAAAATTCTGTCCTTCTGCTGAGTATACTCCCTTTACTTCTGGGGCCGGTAAGCCAGCTTCCCCAACTAAAGAACAAAGATTGCGCTGTCGTTCTAATGACAAAACTCCATTATAATGATGGTCCCTTCTCTTTCCATCCGCTGCAATCTTTGACTCATTCTCGAATTTGGCAATAACTTCAGTGCCGCCCGCGAGGTTTACATTGAACACGTAATGGCTTCCACCTTCAGGAATTCTTGTAATTTCATCTACATTATATCCTTGCGATGCAATTAGCCGCTTAGCTTGCGCCTCTTCCATGATTTTAGCTGGAGAACAGGCGATTAATAAATGTTATGACCTATCTCTCTCAAAAAACTACGCAGCATTTAAATATTAGTTTGATTTTTCATACTAAAATGAAGGAAAAGCTAAAGGCACTGTTCTTTAACAACACTCTTAGAAGATGGCATTTTGAAGCTCTCCTAGGAGAATCAGGGATCAGCAGGGAACGAGTATATCATTTCCTTAAAGAATTGCTTAAAGAGAAATTTATTATACGTGTCAAGAAAAAGGGAAAAATGCCTTATTACCTGGCAAATAGAGATTCAGCAAAATTTCGTTCTGGGAAAAAATTATATGGTTTAACACTACTTGAACAAAGCGGGCTTTTTGAAAACATAAATTCGTGCAAGGATATTAAGACCGCTATCTTGTTTGGGAGTTTTGCGCGGGGAGACTGGAGCAAGTCCAGCGATATAGATTTATTTATCTATGGAGATGATACGGGATTTAAGAAAGGTTTATTTGAAACAAAGCTGCACCGCGACATACAAGTATTTGCTTATAACAATACCAACACACTTAAGAAACACCTTGACCCAACGGTTATTCCTAATATTGCCAAAGGGTTCTTCATCACAGAAAGTATAGAGCCATTTGAGGTGAAAGTCCATGCCTAAAGAAAGAACCGCAGAACAAGTCTATGATGAACTTTCAACTGAGGGTATGTACGAAGAAGCTAATTTAGATAGGGATGAAGTCAAGAAGGTTCTGGCAATGGCGATGGAAGATTACCAATTTGGGAAAAGTCTGCGCAAATTAAAAAGTCCAAGTTGGCGCGTCATCTTCAATATTCATTATGACGTGTTCCGTGAGCTTTGCGATCAATTGATGCGATTTGAACGTCAAAAGACCAGCAATCATCAAGGGTTATTCGCTTTCATTTTCCTTCATTTTGACGATTTAGAGTTGGATTGGAGGTTCTTGGAAAACATTAGGACAATACGAAATAAAAACAAATATCAAGGGCTTGATATTGGCAAGGAGATGTGGCAAGGTGTTGAGTTGCAGTTTGATCTTTACATCTCAGCGATTAAAAAAGAAATTGAAGAAAGACTTAGGTAGTTTTTCTCTCTTAAAGAAAATCCTGAAAAGCGACTATCCCCAGCCCTGAAGGGCGGGGATTTACGCAAGAAAAATGACACAAGAAATACAACTACGATTGTATTTCTGTGCTAAAATGAGATAGTTTTCTCATTTTATGCAACGATCAGTTTTCTGCGCAGAAATGAGATGTTCCTCGCATTTCTTGCGCCGCTTTTCCGAGACGGATTTTCTAAAATGAAAAGTAGCGAAATCTATCGCAGCATTCATCCCCCGCTATGAATCGCAGGGATTTCTGCTCTTTTCATTTAATGAGATCTTTTCTTTAACAACATTTAAAAGAAAATACTTAAAAACAAATGGTTATGAACATCGCTTTTCTGTCCATAGGTGTATTGAGAAACCCTAAAGAGTCTTCCAGAATTACGTTAGTCGGGCTGGCGGAAAGTATGATCAAGCTCGGGCATTCTGTGGTGATTATAACCGAAAGAGTTGAAGGTCTGCCTAAAATTGAGAAAGTCGGTAACGTAGTCATATCCAGACCGTTCAAATTAGGCAAGATTATTTCACACGTATTGGCTGTACGGTCTGCACAAAGAAGGTTAGGCCAGAAATTTGACGTAATCCACAGTTTCAGCGCAACCCCCCTATTTGTGTTAAGTTCTTTATTTTCTAGATCGTTTGCCAGAAAAGCTAAGATCTTTCATACCTTACGGTCTTACTCCAGGGAAAGGTTTGGCAATATGGGTTATTTTTTACTGCATTTTGCTGACGCAGTTTCCGTCCATACACAGGCATTCAAGGACAAAATTTCGTCAATCAAGAATGTTACAGTGATACGATCGCCTCTAAGAATTTCTACATTCTTTCCCAGGGATAAGAACAACTTGAAAAAAGAATACGGCTATAAGAAAGAGACAAAAATAATCATGAATTACGGAGCGGTCTGGGAGAATAAAGGCGCTAATAATCTTATCAAGGCCATTCCAGATCTTATTAAAGATGACCCTACTTTGTTCTTTCTCTTCTTACCAAGGTATACAAATATTGATACGCAGTTGCAGTTAGTTAAACAGTTAGGCGTTGGGAAGCATGTTCAATTCATCATTGATGATGTCAAGATAGAAGAGTATGTTAATGTCGCTGATTTAATCGTTCTTCCTTATGTTAATTTACTTGGAACCGAAGGAAACCCTTCCTGTTTACTGGAAGCCATGGCCTGTAAAACGCCGGTCGTCACTACAAACATCCCTGAACTGCGAGAGATTGCCGAAAATTGTGTTTTCATGGCCAAACCTGGGGATGTCGATTCCTTAATTGAAACGATCAAGTTTGCTCTTAAAAATCCTTCCTCGGAAATGGTTGGGAGAGCTTACCAGAAAAGTAAAGAGTTTGATATGGAGAGGATTGGAGAAGAATTTATCAGATTGTATCAAAGTACTTTTTAGGAGACAGAAAGATTTTTAACAAAGCTCTGTTTTTAAATAACCATGTCCAGAAATAACACCATTTTAGGAGAATTATGGGCTTTTCTGAAGGTACGGAAAGCCTGGTGGCTGACTCCTATAATCATTATGCTGCTACTTGTAGGCGTACTTATTGTTGTCGGGCAAAGTTCAGCCCTATCACCATTTATTTATGCGCTGTTCTAACCCCTAAAGAGGGTCTGAAATGTAAGAGGGATTTTATACTAAAAATCCAGAGATTTCTGTTCAAAATCTCTGGATTTTGGTATATACCAAAAGAATTAGGTTAGAAACCTAATTCTTTTTAGTATAGCACATAAACTATTTAAACAACCTCTAAATAAACTCATTTCATGCATCAGCATACTGATTTTCTCTTCAAAACTGGAAAAGTAGCCGGAACAATTACAGCCGTACTGCTGTTCTCATTACTCCTTTCGTTGATGGTTCATACATTTACCATTACTGTTTATTCGTATTTGAAAATTTTAGTAATAGTAACGATACTGTTTGGTGCTTTTTATTGGGGGAGGCGTAAGCGATGGCTTTGATGACGTTTTTATCTGGATATAAAGATGGATTTAAAGAATTATCTGAAACCATTACCGCTGCAGTCAACGTTGTTCTGCTGTCTGTAGTCTATTTACTAGGGGTTGGTTTTGTTTCCATAACAGCAAAAGTTAAAGGAAAACAGTTTCTGGATCTTAAACATCGCAAAGCGTCAAAAACATACTATAAGGAATTGAATCTTTCAAAACAACCTGAAGAAGAATATTTGCGTCAATTTTAAGGAGATTAAGGGGATGTTATCAACGGGAAAAAAGCTGTACATCTTAGGTATATCGTGCTATTACCATGATTCAGCAGCTTGTCTTATAAAAGACGGCAAGCTGGTAGCGGCAGCTGAAGAAGAACGTTTCACCAGAAAGAAGCACGATAGTTCTTTTCCTCTTAAAGCAATACAGTTCTGCCTGAAACAAGCCAGTATCACTATTAACGACGTTAGCTATGTTGCCTTTTACGAAAAACCATTTCTTAAGTTTGAACGGCTGCTGTACCAGCATCTGGAGATGTTTCCTAGAAGCTTTTCTACATTTACACGATCACTCCCATCTTGGATTAATGAAAAATTAAGACTCCCTAAGGTCTTGAAAAAGAAACTAAAATACACCGGCGACATCTTTTTCATTCCTCACCACATGACTCACGCTGCTAGTTCATTTTTAGTAAGCCCCTTCAAAGAAGCTGCTATCCTTACTGTTGACGGTGTCGGTGAATGGACAACAACAGCTCTCGGCTATGGGAAAGGCAGTGACATTACTCTCAAAAAAGAGATTAGATTTCCTCATTCTCTAGGCTTGTTATATTCTACTATCACTGCATATCTTGGATTCAGCGTCAATAATTCAGAGTATAAGGTCATGGGCCTAAGTCCCTATGGAAATATGAACAAGGAGACTAACCCGTACTATCATAAATTAAAACAAGTCATTGACGTGAAAGAGGATGGCAGTTACCAGCTCGACATGTCCTATTTTGTCTTCCACTACAAGGCTTCCATGCCCAGCAGGAAGCTATGCGTACTTCTTGGCGGTCCAGTTTCGAAGAGAGATTGTGAGATGACGCCACGGCATCAGGATATTGCAGCCGCATTGCAGCTGGTATTTGAAGAAGCCATGACTAACATGCTCAATCATCTTTACCAGGAAACGAAATGCGAGAATGTAGTTCTGGCAGGAGGCTGTGCTTTGAACAGCGTTTACAACGGGAAGATCTTACGAAAGACTCCTTTCAAGAATATCTGGATCCAGCCCAATGCCACTGACGGTGGAACTAGTATCGGAGCGGCGTTTTACCTTTACAACACTATCTTTGGACATCCGCGAAATTTTGTTCTCAATTCTGCCTATACCGGTCCTTCGTTTTCAAAGGAAGAAATTAAGAGTTATTTAGATAAGAATGGTATTGCCTATAACACTTTTAAAAATGAAAAAGAATTACTTACCACAACCGCTTCCTTGATTCATCAAAATAATGTTGTCGGCTGGTTCCAGGAAGGAATGGAATGGGGTCCGAGAGCGTTAGGGGCAAGAAGTATCCTATCAAATCCCTGCAATCAAAAGATGCAGGAAATATTGAATGCGAAAGTAAAGCACAGGGAAAAATTCCGTCCTTTTGCGCCGGTAGTTTGTGAAGAAGACGCCTTGAAGTATTTCGCCTGCGACGAGCCTATTCCTGAACCTACTGATTTTATGCTGATGGTCTATCCAGTCAGAAAAGAGTGGCGTACAAAAATTCCTGCTGTTACCCATGTCGATGGCTCCGGCAGACTGCAGACCATCAGGCGGACGCAAAACCCATTATATTATGATCTGATCAAAAAATTTGGAAAGCTATCTGGAATCCCAATCCTGATCAACACTTCCTTTAATATCAGGGGAGAGCCGATTGTCTGCACTCCGCATGATGCTTATAAATGCATGATGGGAACGGGGATTGATTATTTAGTTATGGACCGATTCCTGATAAAACGGGAAGATAATCTGCAACATGCCTGGGACAGTGAAAAATTCGCCAAGGATTAGAAATGAAGAAAAAACATATTTTAGTCAACATAGGCTTGTTTCTATTTGTTGCTCTTCTCTGCCTTGTCATTTTCGAAGTGGTAAGCCACTTCTTTTTCACTACCTGTGTTACTTACCGTAATTGTCCCAAAGCACAGTATTCTGTAGAGACGATAGAATATAACATGGATGTCAACCTTAATTCTGAGGGGTTCAGGGACAAAGAATTTTCTGCTGCTCCTGAAGATTCCATTGCCATTATCGGCGATTCTTTCGTTTTTGGCTGGGGCGTTGATGAGCAAGAAACATTTGTCGGCCTTCTCGAGAAGAAGTTTTCTAGAGACGATGACAGAGATGATAATCGCGTCTTAAATCTTGGAATAGAGGGAACTGGGTTAGAACATTACGTGCAACGACTTGATGAGTATGGCGGCAATGCTGACACGGTTGTCCTGGTTTTCTTTACCATTAACGACATCATTCCTGAAGAACAAGAGAAGGGATTACTGAATGTTGTTAATTATCTTTGTTCTTCCTTTAACTCCTGCACTCTAGCGCATAAAATGATGTACTTGCTTAGAAATAACAATATAGGGCATAATGGCCGTGCTAATCCTCTGGCAAACAAGGATATAAGCAAGGTCAACGTTGATCCGGAACTTCTTAATCTTGCTTTGGAGTGGAAAATAAGCCCTTATACGGTGCAGGCTGGGATAGAACTGCCCGATCTAAACCAGCACTATCTTTCGGTCTTGCAAAACTTTGATGCCGTACATTTGAATAAGGAATTGCTTGAACAATTTATTGAAACAACGCAGCATCATGAGCAGCGCCTGGTGGTGGTGCTGTTGCCTCCAAATTTTTTAGTTTCTGATGAATATGCTGATACGCTCTCAAAACTGGGGCATTCTCAGACTGTTTTTAATGACTTAACCTGTGATACCAAACTACATTCTTCACTCAAGGAATTTCTCAAGACTTATGATGTAGAAATTATTGATCTACAGGAAGACATGTGCGATAGTGGCGCTGCCGGCCAGTTTTATTATGAAATTGACGGGCATCTTACTCCAAAAGGCAATGAATTTGTTGCGGATGTAATTTATGAGCAATTACTGATGCAAAAAACAACTTCAGGAAGAAATGACACAGCAGAAGCAAGTCTTCTGTGCTCTTAGTTCATAAATGTATGCAACCAAAAATTACTCCAGCATAAACTTATTTTCCCTTAAAAAAGCAGCGCCAACTCTACACGGCATCTTGTACTGAATATCACTAAACTCAAACAGCGACCTGAATTTTTCCTGCAAATCGCGGTCTTCTTTGGTTTCCTTCCAGGTCCCTTGCAATCGCTCATGCATTTCTACAGCTAGAGCAATGATCTCCTGGGAAGTATTTTCAACAGGAACAAGATCTTCCTGGTCGTAGTCTTCAGATTCGAAGTTGAATTTCTTTCGCTCAAAATCAATAATTTCCGTGAAGGTTAGGAATCTGTTCAGCTTTTTAGACCAGATTTTCTTGGGAATAAAAAGATCATTTCTGCCTGGAGGAAAATGATGTTGTTCCTGTACTGGTGTTAGTGGAATTAAGTTTGCCAAAGCTACCGGGACATTAAAAATATATGGAATCGTCGTAAGACCGGAATTCACGCCCAGGAAAAACCTGCAGTTGGCCGGAAGGTAAATATCTCCAAGTTCTGTTCTGTGCGAGGCCGCATAGTCAATGATTTTGGAATTATTTGATGGGGGTAATTTCTTTCCGACCTTAGCTCCCATACGAAGTGCATATCCCCCTTGTTTTGTGACATACTCAACTGCTTCCAGATAGTTGTTGATATCGCAATTTCTGTATAAATACCGTGAATCGCCTCTTTTTAAGAGTCCGCCAATATATTCCTGGTCTCTGGCATGGAAGCAGATAAACCAGTTATCCTTGACCGTAAGATTTTGCAATAATTTTTTTCCTTTCTCTTGTTCAGCTTCTGTGAACGCAAGGCTTGGCGCGGTAGTGTTAAATTCCTGAAAGTCCCGCAGATCATGGGGTAAAACGACAAACAATTTCTGCCGGCTGAGGATGGAGTTAGTAGCCATTATTTTGGTCATTGCCCTTACAAATCGGGGCTGCGGGATCTGCAGGATCCTCATCTTCTTCTTCAGCATACTGACCAGCTGCTGGTTGCACATCGAAGTATGGGCAATGCCGATATACCTAGTTCCTTTTTCCCGGCCTAACTGGCGCTTCCGCAGCAGGATTTCATTATTCATGGCCAGATGCCCAATCCTGCCGCCATGAACTCGAAAAAAAGTGATGTTAAACATGAGCCGTGCACAAAACAACGGCAGGGCCAGTGGAACCAGGCCGACATCTATAAGTCTGAGGATTATTTTTTTGGCGACAAGCTTTTTGATATATTTATTGAAGGTCGCTTTTGACTTTTCCATGTCTATGTTTCTTGAGAGGGCTATTTAAAAGTTGTTAAAGAAGCGTACAGGAAAGAGGTGAGAAATTTAATTGAGTTAGATCCAAATTTTTGTAGGCTAAAAATTAGAAACTAAACCTTATAATCAACTACAATGGTTCGGTCTTTTTCAGGGACATTAAATTCATCAAAAACTCCTTTAAGAGTATCGACAAGTGATTTTTTATCTTGTGAAGCAACCAATGCTCCTTGGCCAGTTGCTGGATCTATTTCTGAATGTACTCTAGCAGACATTCTTTGAAGAATAGCTAAGTATTCATCGGATCCATTGCGATGAGTATCGTCACAGAATACACTTACATTTTGAAGTCTGGGGTCTAATCCTAAATTGAAATGGTATTCGCTGCCACTTTGACCATGAACATACCCATGTACAATCATTATAGAGTCTAGTTGAATATTCATATCTTCTAACTCTGACGGAGTTATGCCATCTATTCGTCTTCCGCCAGCACCTAAACTATATTCAAATACCATAATAATTCAAGCTCATGGTGTCTTTATAAGTCTTTCTAATAACATTCTGCACTCTACTATCATAATCCTTATAAAGCGGTTTAGTTCGTAGAAAGGTAATGGAAAATGGTGGTGAAATGACGCGTTCAGGCCTGCCGCCAGTAGTCATTCTTTGCGGTGGCAAGGGAACAAGATTGAAGGAGGAAACTGAGTTCAAGCCCAAACCTTTAGTGGAAGTAGGTGGAGTGCCCATCCTCATCCACATCATGAAGATCTATGCTTCCCAGGGATTTAAAGAGTTCATACTCTGTCTTGGCTATAAGGGGGAGATGATCAAGCGCTATTTTTTAGACCAGAAATACATGCTCAACGACTTCACCATGGATACAGATTCGGATGCTATTGAGTTCCATGACAACCTAGCATTACGCGACTGCAAGATCATCTTTGCAGAAACAGGCAAGGAAACGCTGACTGCAGGAAGAATCAAGAAGATCCAGAAATATGTCAACACCGACCATTTTATGCTCACTTATGGTGATGGAGTAGGAGATGTGAATGTGCGTGAATTGCTGGAAATGCACAAGAGAGAAAATAAAATCTGCACATTCACCGGAGTCAATCCATTTTCTAAATACGGTTTGGTGAAAGTAGGCGATAATTATGAAGTCCTGGATTTCACTGAAAAGCCGAAGATGAACGATATCGTTAACGCTGGCTTTATGGTCATGCACAGGTCTTTTTTTGACAGGATCACTGAAGACTGCATGTTTGAATCAAAGATCCTGCCGCAACTATCGCGTGAACGGCAGGTGCAGGTCTATCATCACAAAGGTTTCTGGCATTGCATGGACACCTATAAGGATTATCAGGACTTGAACGAGTTGTGGGAAGCATCCAAGCCTTGGAAAGTGTGGCGGGAATAGTAAAGGCACGTAGAGAAATAATAAAATGAATCTCTTTGATGATTTATACAAGGATAAAGTTGTCTTAGTTACAGGACATACCGGCTTTAAAGGTTCGTGGCTGGCGTTATGGCTGAAAGAGCTGGGAGCAACAGTCGTGGGCCTTTCCCTGGATAACGGCTATGACGACGGGATTTTCAAGCAGGCTAAACTTGCGGAAAATATAATCCATATTAATGGTGATGTACGGGACTTGCAGAATCTCAAGGCAATCTTTGACCTTTACAAGCCTGAATTCGTTTTTCATTTAGCTGCGCAGGCGATTGTGCGCGAATCCTACAATGATCCTGTAACAACGTTCCACACCAATGTTTTGGGAACGATGAATGTCCTGGAATGCCTGCGCTTTTGTCCTAGCGTGAAAGCAGCAGTGATGGTGACGTCCGATAAATGCTACAAAAATAAGGAAGTGGTGTATGGCTACCGGGAAGATGATGAACTGGGTGGTTCAGATCCCTATAGTGCTAGCAAAGGCAGCGCTGAATTGGTTATTGCTTCTTATCGGCACTCCTTTTTTTCCAATGGAATGAGGGAAACAAACATCGCTTCCGTGCGAGCGGGCAATGTCATCGGTGGAGGAGATTGGTCGCAGGATCGGATCATTCCTGATGCCGTGAAAGCATTATTGCATGGACATTCCATCCCAGTGAGGAATCCTCATTCCAGGCGGCCATGGCAGCATGTTTTGGAACCAGTGTATGGTTATCTGTTACTGGGTTCAAAATTATATCAGGATAAATACTATTGCGGCAGTTGGAATTTCGGTCCAGGGACTCAATCTGTGATCACAGTACAGGCATTAGTTGAAAATATTGTTTGCAAATGGGGATCCGGAAGCTGGATCGATGCATCTAAGGATGATGAAACAAGGAAAGAAGCTGGTATGTTAAATTTGGATTCCAGCAAAGCTGCTCTGTTTTTGAACTGGAAACCCAGGCTGGATATCGATGAGGCTCTTCGCTTAGTTGTGGATTGGTACAAAAATTATAAAAAGAGGGATGTTCAGGAGTTGTGTCTAGAACAGATTAACTATTTCATTGATAAAATTATTCACACATCTAATGAAACTGGAGGTAAGGAAAATTGATTGATGGGGTTGTTGTCGCAAAAAGGAATAGAATTCCCGATGAGCGGGGCTGTATCATGCACATGCTGCGAAGCGACTCAGCGGAATTTGAAAAATTTGGCGAGATTTATTTCTCTCAAGTTTACCCAGGAGCAGTCAAGGGCTGGCATTTGCACAAAAGAATGACGTTACAATATGCAGTTCCCGTAGGAATGATAAAATTAGTCTTGTATGATGCCAGGGAACACTCACCCACAAAAGGACAGATGATGGAGCTTTTTATCGGTGAGGATAATTATTGCTTGGTTAAGATTCCGCCAGGAGTCTGGAATGGATTTAAGGGTATCAGCACTGTCCCTGCACTTGTTGCCAATTGCGCCTCTGAACCGCACGATCCAGTGGAGATAGTGCGTCTGGATCCACATCATAATGATCTCATCGCTTATGATTGGGCCAGGAAGGATAGGTAGCTGTGGAGAGGGCATGTAATGGCTAAGACAGTGCTGATCTGCGGCAGCAGCGGGCAGTTAGGGAGCGCTTTGCTGGATGTTTTTTCTGGAGAAGAGTATGTTGTATACGGGACATATAATACTGTTGCCCAGAAGACTAAAAGCAGCAATTCTACTATCGTCAAGCTGGAGATCACGGATGAACAAAGCGTTACTGACCTTGTGCAAAAAATCAATCCTGATATCATCATCAACACTTGTGCGATGACCCATGTTGATAATTGTGAATTGCATCCGCAAGAAGCCTATAAGATCAATGTGGAAGGGAATAGGAACCTGCTGAAAGCCTGTTCTCCTTCAACCTTGTTTGTGTTCATTTCTACATACTATGTCTTTGACGGGCATAAGGGATGGTATGAAGAAGGTGATGCAGAAAACCCTCTCAGTTATTATGGAACAACAAAATTACTTGCCGAGAAAGAAACATTGCAGCATGCCCGTTCGCTGATCATCAGGACTTCTAAAATCTTCAGCCTCGGCCGGGACACCAGAAATTTTGCTGCGCGGTTATATGATTCGTTAGCAAAAGGGCAGGAAGTTATGCAGGTAGATGACCAATTCACTAATCCTATCTTAGCTGATGATTTAGCCAGAATCATCAAGGAACTGATCTTCAAGGATAAAACCGGGATCTACAATGCAGGCGGTTGGGCTTATGTTGATAATTTTACTTTTGCAGTTGAATTTGCCCGCTATTTTGGCTTTGATGCCAGCCTGGTCAAAGCAAAAGCTACAGAGCAAGTGAATCAGGCAGCGCCGAGGCCTCGCCAATGTGGAGTACGTATCCAAAAGCTTTTAAATGAAGGTATTCGGCCATTAAATTTGATGGAAAGTTTCTCAGCAATGAAAGAATTGAAAGCCGAGCAGATCAGGAAGGAAATTGTGGCAAGCATTACCGCATACCATTCCCTGGCTTTTGGTAAGAACAGATTTATTTCAGGAGAAACCAGCATCCCAGTCAGCGGGAAGGTCTTTGACGAAAAAGAGCTTCAGAATCTAGTTGATGCAGCTCTGGACGGCTGGTGGACAGAAGGCCGTTTCTCACGGGAGTTCTGTCGGAAATTAAGCGAGTTTCTGAATGTCCGCTATGTCATTCCTACCAATTCTGGTTCCTCTGCTAATCTTCTCGCCTTCAGCGCCTTGACATCCCCTGTTTGGGGAGGGAAGCAGATAACGCCTGGATCGGAAATCATAACCGTTGCCGCGGGCTTTCCGACGACCATCAATCCCATCATCCAGAACAACTGTATTCCTGTCTTTGTTGATATCGAATTAGGAACATATAATATTGATACTGCAGTTTTAGAGTCGGCAATTACTGAAAAAACAAAAGCGGTTTTTATTGCCCACACGCTGGGCAATCCCTTTAATATCACTAAAGTCAAGGCACTCTGTGAAAAATACAATCTGTGGCTGGTTGAAGACTGCTGTGACGCCTTGGGTTCACGGCATAATGGCCAGCTGGTAAGCACGTTCGGTGATCTTGCTACCTTTAGTTTCTATCCGGCTCATCACATCACTGCCGGTGAAGGTGGCGCAGTAGTTACCAATAATCCTTTACTCAAAAAATTAATTGAATCTTATCGCGACTGGGGTAGAGACTGCTGGTGCGCAACGGGAAAGGATAACACTTGCGGCAAGCGTTTTTGCTGGAAATTAGGGACGCTTCCGGAAGGATATGACCATAAATATATTTATTCCCGGGCTGGATATAATCTTAAATGGACTGATCTGCAGGCAGCAATTGCCCTGGCTCAGCTGGACAAACTTCCTGATTTTATTATCAAGCGAAAACGTAATTTTGCCCTGCTGCAGGCTGGCTTGCAAAAATATTCTGCCTATTTGATTCTGCCAAAGCCAACTGAGAACTCCGATCCAGCCTGGTTTGGCTTTCCGATCACCATAAAACCAGAAAGCGGGATAAACCGGAAAGATTTGGTGGCGTTTTTAGAACAGCATCAGATTTCAACACGGCTTATGTTTGCCGGAAACATCACCAAACAGCCGTATTTTAAAGATATAAATTATAAAGTAGTCGGAACATTACAAAATTCTGACATCATCATGACCAATACGTTTTGGATTGGGGTTTATCCTGGCATTACAGAAGAGATGATTGCTTACATCGTTTCGACATTTGATAGGTTTTTTAACTCACGGGTTTGATTGAATATGGAAACAGAACAGACAAAAAAAAGAGCAGACCAAAAAATTGCCATTTACATTCCAGCCTACAATGCAGCTCATACCGTTCCGTTAGTTTTAGACCGGATTCCGCAGGAGATCAAAGAAAAGGTAGCAGAAATTTTTGTGGTTGACAATGCCAGCACCGACGACACCTATTTGACCGTCATAGAATATAAACACGCTAAAGGCCTGCATAATCTTAAAGTCATCAGAAATGAAAAAAATAAGGGCTATGGCGGCAGCCAGAAGGTAGCATATCAATACTGTCTTGACAAGGGATATGATATTGTAGTGATGCTGCATGGTGATGCTCAATATGCGCCTGAATACTTGCCGCGGCTTATCGAACCGGTTGAAAATGGTGAAGCTGATTTTGTGTTTGGTTCACGGATGACCGGCAATCCTCTCAAGGGAGGGATGCCGTTGTGGAAATATGCTGGTAATAAAACATTAACAAAGATGGAAAATTTAGTATTAGGAACAAATATCTCAGAATTTCATTCTGGCTATAGGGTCTTTAGCTGCGAGGCCTTGCGGAAAGTTCCGTTCCAAATTTGCTCTGACGAATATTATTTTGATACTGAAATATTAATTCAAGTCCATTTAGCCGGGCTGAGGATGGGAGAACGGACGATCCCGACCCACTATGGAAAGGAATCGATGCATCCAAGTTTGAAACATCTCTACAAGTATTGTTCTAACATCATTTTAACCATGGGCAAGTATCTGCTGCATAAGAAAGGGATTAAGAAGTATAAGTTGTTTGAGGTTGGGAGAGAGAAGTAGGTTAGTCAGCTATCATCTTCTAATTACTTTCTATATCAGCCTCTTCCCTGTCTCTACATCTTCAATATGGATGACATTTACCGGGCATGATTCGGCAGATAATGTGAACCGCTCCAATTCTTCTTCTGTGAACTCTAAGATCCAGGTTCCGGGATTCTTGTCATCTTCTTTGCTGCCGATAAGGTCGGCCTTGCTATCCTGTTCGTTAATTACCCATCGGTCAGGATAAAATGCTGCGCAGGTAAGAACTCCTATACAGTCCTTGCGGTCATACACGATCCGGTATTTCTTTTTCTCATTACTATTTTTAGAATGTTCTTTCATATCCTCACCCCTACCCTCCTCCTTTTTATTGAAATCGATCACCACCCGGCAGCATTCTCCCTTCTTCATAAGCTCTATCCCGGTATTGATCTCATTCAGACTAATAACATTGGTGATCATTTCCTTTAGTTTTAATGATCCATCAAGGTACATGTTGCAAAATTTCACAAAGTCAAGGTCGGGCTTGGTTTCCCCGCCTCCGGTGCCGACCAGTTGCCTTCCATAATACAACGGGAAGGGGTCAATTTCCAGTTTCAAGCCTAACGGTTTTGGCACGCCGCATAAGACAGCTCTACCGGATGTTTTTTTCACCGAATTGTAACATAATTCCATCGTATTCTTTCTGCCGACTGCTTCAAAAGCATAATCCAGCCCATTCTCTCCGGCAATTTCTTTAATCCTCTTTTCAACATTTTCTGTTACAGAATTAATAGTATGAGTAGCCCCTAACTTTCTGGCCAATTCCAGCTTGGAATCGGCGATGTCCACAGCAATAATCGGATTAGCTCCTGCTATCGAAGCAGCATGGACCATGTTAATCCCCACGCCACCGACACCTACCACCATGACACTCTGTCCCGGCTGGACTTTGGCATTGTTAAAGACAACCCCTGCTCCAGTTGCGACAGCACAGCCGATCAGCGCTGCTTCCGGGAAGGGCATTTCCTTTGGGATTGCTGTTACCCTGTTTTCAGAGGCCAGGCAATATTCATTAAACGTGGTTACAAAACCGGCATTAACTTCCTTTCCATTATAATTATATTTATCTGGCAGTACATTCGCGCCGCTGCCCTTAATCCAGGAGAGGATGACATGGTCGCCTTTTTTGACCTTCGTAACCCCTTCCCCGATTTCTTCCACTATTCCAGAACCTTCATGCCCAAGCAAGTTGGGATTATGCGCTCCCGTCGCATTCTCTCCGGCAATTTCTAATAATTGCGTATTGCAGATGCCGCTGGCAGCCATCTTCACCAACACCTGCCCGGCTTTGGGCGCTCTGACGGGAAGTTCTATAATCTCTAAGGGCTGATTAAGCTCATTGAGAAGAGCTGCTTTCATGGTCTTAGAATTCTGCTGTTCCATCATTGCTCTTGAAAAGAAGTGCTTTATATGTTTTATGTAAGAAGTGGTTTGTCCCTTACAACTTCAACTCATCATCCTGCACATAGGGAATTCCTTTCTGTAAGGCAATGTAGGCTTTCTGCAGTTCTCTTCCCAGATATGCGGCATGGTCAAGGCGTGACACTAAACCTTGTTTTATGATGGTCTGGTAGATTTCCAGCGGTTTTCTGCCAGTTATTTTGACGGTAATTTTGTTTAGTTCCGGGCAAAAGGCAACTTCGATGATTTTCTTTTCCTGGTCGATGCGTATTAAAAAATATCCGGTCTTGTCCATGACGAATTCTTTAAGATCATCATATTTTGCCTGGATCTCCTTAACTTTGTCCATAGTTACTTTGTTCGATACCAGCACTGTCTCCTTGTCCAGATCGACAACTTTGATGGCATTCACTGGACACATCTCGGCTGCTTTCTTGAACGTCTCAACTTGTTTCGGCGAGGCTTTAACGGTAAGAACTTCTACACTGCCTACTTCCTCGGCTCCCTTGAGGATTGCTTTCACGCCGTCAAAGCTGAAAAATGATGGTGCAACTTCTACGCATTTCCTGGCTCCTATGCACATTTCTTTGTCATACTCTATCTGTATGGTCTTCATTTTTGTCGCTGCGCTCAACAGTCAGGCGAGGAAATTATTAAGAATGGTCTGCCGCTTCTACGCTTATTTTAATAACTTCCTCTTTGGCTTGTTCAGCAGACTTTTCTTTTGTCGTGACATATTTATTTGCCTTCAACTCGGTTCCTTCTTTCTTAGTCTGAGCAACTTCTGGATTTGCTAATTCCCTGGTGGCTCTCCTGATCTGCTCCAGCCGCTCCATGCTTACATCCAGCATCTGCCGTATCTTTTCCCGCTTCTTAGGATTGGAAAAATTTATCCGGTCCCATTCATAGGCTCTTACTACTGCCAGATCCTTGGCACGCCAATGAGGGGTGTTGAAGGTTCCGCCAGTCCAGTGATGCTCGTCAAATTTGAGGCTGTCATCAAGATACCCCATTTTTTTAGCCATCTCAAACATTTTTGTTTTCGGAAAAGGGGTGCAGATAAAAAATTTGACATAATCAATATCTATCTCTTCTGCATAGCGAATGGTTTCCAAGATTTCATCCCAGGTCTCTCCAGGATTTCCAATGACAAAATTAGAATTGATCTCGATGCCTACGGATTTCAGTTTGGCGATCAATTCCTTTACCCTGGGGAAATGTATTGGCTTCTTGATAACTTCTTTAATGACCCGTTCAGAGCCGGACTCGATAGCGATGTTTAGGTATTGGCAGCCGCTTTGCGCGCAGAGGTCAATAGTATGTTCATCCATACAGAACAATGCTGTCGCTTCCAGCATCCATAATATGTTAAGCTGTCTGTCAATGATTAATTGCAACAACTCGTTGGCCTTGTTTTTATTCATGAACAGGTTGTCATCATCAAAAAGGAAGCACTTGACGCCGTATTTCTTCACTAGCATCTCCATCTCCCCATACATGTGCTCGGCGCTGCGATAGCGTGTCGGGCCGCCGGAAATTGATTCTACTGTACAGAAGGTGCAGCCGATAGGACATCCCCGAGTCATGCAGACTCTCGCGAAGGGCAGCGCTCTGGGTCTGCTAACTGCTTCACGCTGATAGCGTGTGGAATATTTGAAATAATCAATAAGGTGATAGGCTGGATATTTGAGCTGATCCAGATTTTGGTTGAAGGCAGCTCTTTCTTGTATGATTACCCTGCCCTGCTCATCCCTGAAGGCCAGACCCTTGCTCGGCCGTTCACTGCCTTCGTGAATGTGAGCGAGAATCTGCTTAATTAACAATTCTCCTTCTCCGATGATGGCAAAATCAAGATTTTTATTTACAATTGCAAGGTTTGGGCTGGTGATGACATACACGCCTCCCATAATAGTGGTAGTAGAAGGATTGATTGATTTGACAATGTCGACTGCTTTGTGTCCAGCTTTGCTGAATTCGTGGGTGAAATTACTTAACCCAACAACATCTGGTTTTTCCCGCCGCACGATCTCTTCAAAATCTTTCTCGCTGAGGTCGTCAATGATGCAATCGACAATTACAACATCATATTTATCTTCTATCTGCGCTGCAAGAAGACAGATCTGTGTTGGGAAGAGGATCCACATGGTGTAGTGCTCTTCCTGGTCGAGCGCCCAGCGGTGATTAGGAAGGACTAACATCACTTTCTTTTTAGGGGTTGAACTCGTTTGCCTTGGAAGATTATCAATCATGCCCCTTGGCACCGGATCAAATGCTCCTTTAGAAACACGTTGTGCAATGAGAGCAACATCTTCTTCAAAGAAACCTTTTTTTGCATACACTCGCGCCGTATTTTGCCCGTTTTGCAAACCCTCTTTTAGAGTCTCCATAATCTACTTTTAGGCTCTAGAGCATATATAAAGCTTTCTGTCCTTTGTTCTTTTTGTGTTATCAAGTTTTTGGTTTAGACTCTGGAATATTCAACCGGTCTATTTGGTTTATTGCTGTAGTAAAGGTCCGTAAGCTATTGCTAGCATCATTTGAACGTCAGTCGGCGTAAAATGGGAGTTTCCATCAAGTGCTGTCCAATGATAGTGATCAAGCTGTGATTTATACGTCAGAATTAACCCACATTTTTGTGTAAATTCTACCCCTACTGGATACAAGAGATATTCTCGACCTATCATGTCATGAGAAAACATCGGACCATCATAAGCATTTTCCAGAAAATGAAGCATTTCATAGTCCTTCTGATCTTCTTTTGTAATTCCTAATGCGTTAACTATAAAATCAGGTTCTTCTTTATTCATGATCATTAATCTTAGTTGTTCAGCTTGGTTATCATCTAGTCTATAAGTGTTGACCATATCTTCAAGTAATCTCGGAGATAGCTCCTGATGTTGCACTAATTCAGTCCAAGCAAAAAAAGACTTTAGGTACAGCCTTTGTCGATAATCATCATCTAATAAATACGGTTCACCAAAATCAAATGCGAGATAGGCAAAATTATTTGTTGCAAATCTTCCTTTATCTCTTCTCACCTGGCCTTCTCCTTCAAGACTTAATCTCTCATATTCAAAGCCTTCAAAATTAGGGCCCATAGATCCCTTTTTGAAAAATTCTGAGTTTCCTGCTGCACTTTCCCATATAAATCCTGCAAAGGATTCTTTTTCTGGAGCTGAGAATCGCTTTTTGGCTTCAGTATAAGCCTTATTTAAGACGTGCATTTTTTTCGCAGCTCTTAATCTCATCTCAGATTGAACTTGTTCATATTCCAATTCTTTGTTTCTATAGGCTTCCTGTTTTTTCCCATATTCCTCTTGCTCGACAGAACTTAATTTTTCAAGTTCCCGTATGCTTAATGTCTTAGGAGGTAATATCGCGCTAATTTCCTCGAACCAAGAAGTATAATCTTTTCCCTCTATTGGGAACTTTGAAGAGCCAAAGATCCTATCATATTGTTCTGGGTCTTCTGGCCGCATTATATCCGGATGCCAATGTTTGCTTAAGTTAATGTATGCTGCCCGGGTTTGGCCAAATGTAGCATCTTCCGGCAGGTATAGAAATTTGAAAGGGTTTCCTGCAATTTCTGCATCTTCTCCGTCAAGGACAGTCTTGGTTATGGTCAAGCCGCGGTAAGCTCTCATCCGCTCCTGTTGATCTTCAATTGCAGCATAATACTCTGCGGTGTGTAAGAAAGCTTTTCCTTTTTTCTGCAACAACTCTCGTAATCGATCAACAACTTCTTTTGGCCTGAGGTTTTTCTTTTTATCTTCCTCAGCTACTAATTCATCTAAACCGAATGAAGGATCATCCAGATCATCTACTCTATTTCTTCCATATTGTGAACTACCCCGATCATATTTCATCGTTTGCAATATTACATTGCGCGATTGGATGTCACAACAAGGCCCGTTTATCATACTATTTTCCTCATATTTCCTTCAGCGTCTGATGAACTATTTTGACAACTACTTTGCAGTTGATATCGTTTTTATAAATATTCCCCTAACAAGGTGATGCAGATTGGTTTAGGAAGAAGAAACCTCAGGTTTTCTTTCTCACATACATCTTTCCGTAGCCATCTATCGTCTGTATATCCCACTCGTCAGAATGGGCTTCTAAGAACGGCTTTACGTGCAGCAAATAGCGGAGGTAACTCTGCGTAGATAATGACGCTTTTTCTTCTTCCCAAGCTGAACTTACTAGGATCAGATCAAGGCTGGATAATTTTTCTTCTGTTTTTCCAGATTGGTCTTCAAAGGGAGGCAGTCCCCAGACTTGGTAGACATTGTCAAGGTCGGCAGTGGTAAAAGCCTGAACCCAGTGATTTTCTAGAGTGAGGATTTTTGTATTTTTATCAATGCCGGAGCTAAGTGCTGGGTATGCATTTACCATGCCGAGGCGATCTGCTCCAGACAAAATATCTTCATTGTCAAGAACTGCAGCAGCTTGTCCTGTTATAGTAAGAGGGTAGGAGATAGTTACAAATAGAAGCACTGTACTGAGGAGAACCATTACTCGTCTCCACGTCATGCTTTTTTTTTCTACTATCAGTGTTTCACTCTCTAGTTTATCTTTTTGGTCTAACCATGTTAGTACGCTGGTCTTGAACACCAACAGCAAAATCCCGAGGAGGATCATAAAACATTGGAAGATCCAAATCTGCAGCTGGAGTGAGAAGCGCATCTCTTCATAACTGTATGGAAGGAATACGGAAGAAATGACTTTTCCATTGGCAATTATTCCCATTAAAATGAGGAAGCTGGCAAAGAGCATGAAAGATCTTTTTCTTCTGCTGTCCTTTTTGAAAAATATATCTTTACAATAATACGCTCCTTGTCCTATATGGCATACTATCAAAAATCCAATAGGCAGCAATGTTGCGACGTAGCGTATATTAAATGAGCTTAAGGCCAATGCTCCGACAACCGCAAGAGTTCCAAGAGCAATGGAAAAAAGCAGTGGGTAATGCTGGTGCATCCTCAGTCGGCTCAACAAGCCACAACAATCGAGGAAGACAAGAATCCATAACAGAAGCGATGCTGGGCCGAGGTACTTGCCTGCGAAGAAAAATGCCGGCAACTGCAGGCCTAGAGCCAGGCTTGAGAGAATGTTTTGCATCACCAATGCAGGTTTTGTAAGCACTGCCTCAGCAATGGAAGATACGCTCCCGTACGCCTTTTCCTGCGTAAAGTACCAATCCTGATAAACCCATTCTGATTCTGGAACGTTTCGTTTTACCCAACGGTCATTGCCGTACTGGAAAAAGGCCAGCTCGAGTGGGTTGTCAATAGTGATTGGCGAATAGGTTTGATCAGTAAGCATATGATTGTGGTCGAAACGTGATGATGGCGAAGTTATAGGCAGGATGAACAGAAACAGCAGACCTATCGTAACGCTCGTCAATATTAATGATGAAAGCTTTGATCTTTTCCTGAACATGTCGGAAAGGCTTGTTGTCGGCTGCCCTGTTTTCCACTTTTTAACGACAGTGCCAATGACATGCCCTCCTAAAAAAAGAATATATGCACTATGGCAGAGAGCAGCAGCCAGCAACGCTGGAGGAAAATAACCCTGATTCCGGAAAACACTTTTTCCAGGTGCGAGATACAGACAAAGAAATCCAATTCCGGCAATAACTCCGCCAGGCTCAATGACTGCAAGATGCGGGATCCAGGCAATAGTGAGAAGCAGGGCATATCGCCTGCGCATGAATTTTTGCAGCAGGAAGAAAATTGCAAGATAGACAAAGAGATGAGTGATGGCGTATTCCAGCTGCATGGATAATGGATACTCAAAAAAAGAAAATATTTGGAGGTAGGAAACGTATAATGGCCCTAAACTGGAAACAGGAAATCCTCCGGTTTCTCGTAGTATTCTTGCAGCTGCCCATTGCTTCCAGCTTTCCGGTCCTGGCTCCCAGGCTCTCGGTGTTAACACAAACATGGCCAAGAGGATGACAACAATAAAAAGAAGTATCATTATGTACTGGTGCGTCTGCTTAAATTTTTCAGTCATCTTGAGTTTGAGCGTGTCTAAAAAACTTTTGGGTAGCACCGACTCGTTTTTTATATGTACAATAATAGTGCGGTTCCCCTCCCGTAAGGGACAACCCCTTCCGCAATGAAATGTAAAACTGGAGAAACGCTCGTGACTTGGTGCTACCCATTTTTAGACACGCTCACCATTAAATCTTGAATTCATCCAATCCCTCGAGGTCCTTTTTCCCGTCATCAGCATTGGTTAACTGTCCACCGAAAGTTCTGAACGGTGTCAGGTAAGGGTTGCCAAGCGCTCTGCGTATCCTGACATATGGTGAGTAATGGAATGGCGTCCAGCTGAGCAAAGGCTCAATGCCAGTATCGCGATGATTAAAATTCCGCACTCCTGAACCGAAAGCAACACGGGGCATCTCCAAGGGATTGGGAAGGGTCCTGTGAAGTGTCAAAGGATGGAAAAGAACCGCATCGCCTTCCTTTATTTTAGCTTCCACAAATTGAGCACTAGGAGGAAGTTCTGTCGGCTCGCGGTTTCTATTGGGGATTATTCCCCATAAGTGAGATCCAGGAATAAACTCCATGCCTCCCAATCCTTGCTGCATAAAGAGAGGAATCCAGATCCATACTTCATTCAATCCTGCCCCGGACCACATTTCCTGATGCCAGCGCTTGCGGTAAAGATTATCTCCTTGTTCTTTCGTATTTACTGATATTTGTCCTCCTCGGTTGTACGCTAAATCAGGGCCGATAAGGTGGATAAATTTTTCCAAGACAGCGGGTTGAAGGAGCAGTTTTTTCCTGATGCCTTGTACCTGAAGCTTGTTATGCGTGAATATTTGGAGGTCTGACAACCGGTATGTTCTGAGCGCTTCTGCCATCCCTTCCTGCAAGCCACATTTTTTTTTAGTGATCTCTTCCAGGCCTTCCAGAAAGACCTGCTTGGCCTGATCAAGTAATTCTAAAGAGATGCAGTTCTCGACAACAACAAACCCATTTTTATAAAATTCCTTCTTGAACGTTTCAAGGTCCATAGTCATTACTCCAGAAAAACCACCTTATAAATGTTAGGATTTTGAGATACTGTTTTAGAGAGGGATTTTCTTCGTCAAGATCGTTGTTGACAGATAGTATCTCTATTTGATAATATTTATAAACGGCAATCTCAAAAATTTAAGGAGAATCTGAAGATCAATAGAATAAATTCCCCTCTCCGACCGATGATAAAAAAAATAGCTCTCAGCAATCTTGATACGCATGAATTGGAAAAAATTGAAGTAGATCCGGCAACGCAGGAGGATGATTTTTTTGATTATTCTAAGGTGATTGTAAAAAAGCCCTGGGGGCATGAGTATCTTATCTACCAAAATGAGCAAGTTGCAGTATGGATTCTGTACATCAAAAAAGGTTTCCAAACCTCAACACACTGCCATCCCAATAAGAAAACTTCCTTGATCGTCTTGTCAGGAAAAGCTAGATGTTCATCCCTTGCTGAAGCAGTAGAACGGAATGCCGGGGATGGCTTGTTGATCGATAAAGGAGTATTTCATTCTACAGAGTCTATTTCTGATGAAGGTATTTTTGTGATGGAAATTGAAACTCCCGTAAACAAACGGGATCTGGTGCGGTTGAAGGACAAGTATGGCCGGGTAGGCAGTGGTTATGAGACTGTCGATCAGATGTCCTACAATCTCCGCAATTATAATTATATCTCCCTCATCGAGCCGAAAGTGTATTATAACGTCACCAAAAAATTCGGAAAATGCAGCATTTCCGTTTTCAAATACAAGGATGACAATGATTTCAGGGATAATTTCAAGTTAGAAGGATGGGATGCTGTGAGCATCCTGAAGGGAAAAATTTGTGATGGAAACAACCAGGTTATTGTTAACGTTGGTGATACTCTTGATCTAGAGCAAATCAAATCCTACCAAAACATTTCCATCGATGAGGAAACTGAGATTCTGACCATTCAAAAAAGGGATAATATGGTCAAGATCTCCGATTACGTGGCCTCCTTTCTGGAAAAAGAAGATCTCAACACAATTTTCCTTGTACCAGGAAGTGCTAATATGCATCTTCTTGACTCTATCGGCAGAAACACGCATCTGCAGCATATTTCAACGCAAACGGAGCAGGCAGCGACTGTCGCTGCAGAGGGATATGCGAAAGCAACAGGTAATACCGGTGTTTCCATAATCTCTTCCGGGGTTGCTGGTGCAAATGCGCTGTCTGGGATAGCTGATTCCTGGGTAGATTCTTCTCCAATGCTGGTATTATCCGGGCAGGCGCAGTCTAACCAGACTGTTGGAAGTTCCACGCTCCGGCAGCTAGGTATACAGGAATTAGACATCACCAGAATTGTCGTGCCAATCACCAAATACGCTGTCAAGATTGAGAACCCCTACATGATCCGCTATCATCTGGAAAAAGCTCTCTTTCTCGCACGGGAAGGAAGACCTGGCCCAGTGTGGGTTGATATTCCCATAGATGTACAGGGAATGAAGATTAACGAAGAAGAGCTTATTGCCTTCGATCCATTAGAAGTGAAACGAAACCATGATCTTGGAATTATCTCCGAAGACTTTCAAGAGCAAGTTACTGAAGTCTTCAATCTTCTGAACCAGAGTAAACGTCCGGTCATGCTGATCGGAAATGGCGTAAGGTTGGCCAAGGCTGAAGAGGAATTGCTGTCAGTCATTTCTGCCCTGCACATTCCTCTGCTCGTCTCACGACGTGGAGCTGATCTTATCGAAGAAAGTAATCCTCTCTTTTTTGGAAGACCTGGTGCGTATGGACAGCGAAGCGCTAATTTCATAATCCAAAATGCTGATTTGATCTTGAGCCTCGGTTCACGCTTATCGCTGCCGCAAATAGGCAGGAATTACAAAGCCTTTGCCCGAGGAGCGAAAAAAATAGTTGTTGACATTGATAGAAAGGAGCTGGAAAAAAAGACCATCAAGCCTGATATGGCAATTCATTGCTCCTGCAAGGAATTTCTGAACGGAATGCTCAAAGATCTTTATCTCTATCAGCGGCCGGAAATTAAAACGTGGCTGGAAAAATGCACTGAATGGAAACTGAAATATGAAACTTCTTCCGGGCAGGAGTTCCAGGAATCTATCGGAACAGAGGTAGAGGGAAGTGCAGGAATCAATGCTTATTCCTTCTTTAAAAAAATCTCGGCCTTTCTTCCTGAAGGAAGCATGGTCGCCATAGATGGTGGTGCGCCGATGATTTTCGCGATGCAGGAATTCAAGTTTAAGAAAAATCAACGACTTATCTCCGCTACCGGGCTGGAAAATTCCAGTTTCGCCCTGCCTGCATCAATCGGCGCATGCGTCGGCAGTAACGGCAGACAGATAACTTGCATCTGTGAAGACAGCGGTTTCCAAAAAAACATCCCTGAGCTGGAAACTATTTGCAGCTATAATCTTCCCATCAAAATCTTCATCTTAAACTGCCAGGGATATGGGTATCTAAAACGGATTCAGGAAGAGTATTTCGGCAGCCGTTATGTGGCTTCAACCAGGGAATCAGACCCGGCTAAAATTGCCGAAGCGTATGGCATTCCTGTTTTTGAAATGAGAAATGAGGCTGATTTGGAGACCATTAACCACGTCCTGAAGATGAATGGTCCGGTCATCTGCAAGGTCAACATCAATAAAGGTCAGCAGATCACGCCACGAATCACATTTACAGTAAAACCAGACGGCAAATGGCTGGCCAAACCATTAGAGGACATGTACCCGTTTATGGACCGGAGAGAATTAGAACAAAACATGATCGTTGACTTGGTAAAGGAAGAGTAAGGAATTCGTGGGATAACACAATATTAAGAAAATTAAGAAAAAATAAAAATGACAGCAAACACAATACGAGTTGCGGATTATATCATCTCTTATTTAGAGAGTATAGCAGTTAAAGACCTCTTCACCGTCTCAGGAGGCGGCTCTATATTCTTAAATGATGCTCTGACTGTCAATACAAATGTAAACTATTATTGCTGCCATCACGAGCAAGCTGTAGCCATGGCTTCTGAAGGCTATGCTAGAGTAAAAGGTGATATCGGTGTTTCCCTGGTAACGACAGGACCTGGCGGCACTAATGCCGTAACTGGCGTTGCTGGTTCGTGGATGGATTCCGTACCGCACTTGATCATTTCCGGACAGGTGTTTTTCAATCAAACTATCAGGAATACAGGAGTACGGCAGTTAGGAGTACAGGAAATAAACATCATCGACATTGTAAAACCGATAACAAAGTACGCGGTCATGGTGACTGATCCAAAAACGATCAAATATCATCTCCAGAAAGCTGTTTACATTGCTAAAACAGGACGTCCTGGCCCGGTCTGGGTTGACATCCCTGCCGATATCCAGATGGCTAAGGTAGATGAAAGCAGCTTAGTTGAATTCAATCCAAGAGAATTGCCAGTACAAGACTATGATACTTCTATTAATCTTTCTGAGAAAGTTGCTTCTGTTGTTGAGCTTTTGAAATCAGCACAACGGCCGCTTCTTCATGTCGGGCAAGGCGTGAAAATCTCCGGATCGGTACGGGAATTCATGGATCTCGTGGAAAAATATAATATCCCGTTTGTGACCGCTAGGAATGCCAATGACATCGTCGATTCATCCCACCGCTTATTTGTAGGAAGACCTGGAACGTTTGCTCAGAGAGCAGGAAACTTTGCCGTGCAAAATTCTGATCTGTACATAGCTATTGGGACACGACTTTCATTGCCTCAGACGGGATACAATTCAAAAGATTATGCCCGAAATGCTGTGAGAGTAATGGTAGATATAGACAAAGCAGAGCTGGAAAAGGATTCTCTTCTTCTTGATATAAAAATTCATTCTGACGCCAAGGATTTCCTCAGAGAGCTGTTACGGCAGCTTGACAAAGAGGAGTTAGACGAGATTAAATCAGAAGGAAACAACTGGGTACAGATCTGCCAAACCTGGAAGGCGAAATATCCGGTTGTGCTTCTTGAATATAGGCAGCTTCAGCAAGGAGTCAATTCCTACTATTTCGCGGACCAGCTTTCTGACCTTTTGACAGAGAACGATATAATCGTTACAGATATGGGGTTTGCTTTCCAGACCACTCACCAAGCTTTTAAGGTGAAAAAAGGACAGAAACTCTTCACCAACTGTGGCTTAGCCGGGATGGGATGGGGTTTGCCGGCAGCGATAGGTGCATCAATAGCCAACAGCCGGAATAATGAGCAAAACAATGGTAAAAATAGTGAAATCAAAAACAAGGTGATCTGCATTGCTGGAGAAGGCGGCCTGCAGATGAATTTACAGGAGCTGGCAACGATGTCGCACAATAACCTTCCAATCAAACTATTTGTCTACAATAATGACGGCTATCTTACCATTAAACAAACTCAGGAGTATGGGTTTAATGGAAGATTGATGGGCTGCAACGAAGATACCGGTCTTAGCTTTCCTGACTTACAGAAAGTTGCAGAAGCTCATGGGCTGGCTTTTCTACGAATTCAAAATCAGGAATACTTAAAAAATAAGATAGAACAGGTCATTAATCATCCAGGGCCGATTGTCTGTGAAGTGATCATGGAGAAGGATCAGCAGCAGATACCTAAGTTTTTGAACCGCAAAACGCCGGAAGGGAAGACGATTCCAACTCCGCTGGAGGATTTATATCCTTATTTGGATGCACAGGAGTTTGCAGAGAATATGGTTTCTGCAAAAGATGAAAAGCCTACTTTGAGGGAAAGGTTTTTAACTCAATACTCTCACAAAACTAGGGTAAATCAATAAAACACAATATCGATAAAATACATAAAGTCAATTGAGGAGGGATTTATCATGAAAAGAGCATTAATTTTGACAGGAAAATCAGTACAGGATCACGAATTTATTTATCCTTATTATCGACTGCAGGAAGCCGGATTTGAAGTAGACGTAGCAGTGAGAAACAAGGAAACAGTGATGGGTCAATTAGGGGCGGCAAAAATTGTCCCGACTCTGGACATCACCGGATTGGACGTTGCTGATTTTGACTTATTGGTCATCCCCGGCGGAGCAAAATGCCAAGAATATTTACGGCAAGACTTGGAGGCATTGGATTTTATCAGCAAATTCAATGCAGCTGGAAAGCCCATCGCTGCTATCTGCCATGGATCGCAAATGCTGATCTCAGCAAAAGCAGTGAAAGGACGACGTGTTTCTGGTTACTACAGCATCAAAGATGATATTGTTAATGCTGGAGCTACCTATGTCGATGAGCCAGCCGTTGTTGATGGAAATCTAGTTACTACTGCACATTATAAGCATCTCGGCGCCTGGATGAAAGCGACTCTTGAAGTGTTTGAAGCCTGGAAAAAACAACATCACCAGTAAGTGAGCCCATGACTCATATACGGCCTGATAGGAACATAAAAGGCATACTTTTTGATTTTGATGGTGTCTTAGCAGACAGCATGCTGGACCATTTTGCTGCCTGGAAGAAAGCAATGAAGGAATTTTCTGTAGATATTACAGAAGAAGAGTATTATCCTCTTGAAGGCATGAATGTCTATGAAATTGCTAAGAAGTTCTGCCGTGAGCATGGGCTTGATGTTTCCTGCAGCATGGAAATAGTGCACAAAAAGAAAGCAAATTATATCCAAAACAATACCGCGGTGCTCTATCCTGGTGTTGAGCAGATACTTGATGCCCTTAAAGCGAGAAAAGTCTTGATTGGAATCGTCACTGCCAGCCTGTATGAACAATTGCTGCATTCGGTTCCGTCAGGATTCCTGGCTAGATTTGATGCAGTGGTTTCCGGCGAGAAGACTGCCAGGGGCAAGCCCTTTCCCGATCCTTACTTACAAGGATTAGCTGAACTAAAGTTACAGCCTGAAGAGTGTATTGTAGTAGAGAATGCTCCGCTGGGCATCCAAGCGGCTAAGAGCGCAGGGATATATTGCATCGGTATAACTTCGACTGTCGGTCGGGAGACATTAGCGGAGGCGGATGAAATTGTGGAGTGTTTTAATGGTCTGATGTTCTCTAACATCTTCAAATCACATTTATCTCTCTAACTCCATGGACATATTTTGAAAAGTTAGTCAGCCTGAATGGTAAAAAGCTGGCTACTAAAGCTGCTCTTTCTTCATCTTGTACAGAGTATTTCATTTCAATGATATGCATCTCTTGGTAGTCTACCATTTCAGTGAAGTTATTGTCATTTTTCCTCAGTTTAAAGAAAACGACATTTTTGTCTACTGTAATTCTGCACTTCCTGTCGGCAGAAAGAAAATATTTTCTTATGTACGAGTTGAGAAGCGTCGGCTGGAGAAGGGCAAGCTCTTGACGTAACCATTCTGGAAGTCCAGAAGTAGAAAATATTTTCTGCAATACTTTCTGATTGAAATCGTGATCCAGTACAAAGGGTTTTAAATTAAAACGTTGTTTTTTCCCGAACTGGTTATTTTTTATCTTCAGTTCCAATACCGGATTTCTGACTGGGCCGAATGTTTCTCCATACCAGCGTATTCGTATTTTTAATCTTTGTGGTACTCCTGCAAGATGCTCTTTATAATTGTCAAAGTCAACGGAATCAAGGTAGATGTTATTGATTCTTCTTACCTCAAACACTTCGCAGAACAGCGCCGGATTTTGTTTTATCAGGGCTTCGATCTCTGAAGAGCATAACTCCGTAACCACATATTTTTTTTCGTGCCTTAAGAGAGATGCAGCCATTTATGATTCACCATAAAGCTGTACGTAAACATCATTCTGTTTTTCTTTTTCAGAGATATCAATTTCGTTGACAGTTACTGATGATCCAATTTCAATAAGATGGTGGTTTTGAAGATTGTTCATCTCCACACTTGCTGCTATGATTGATGCCGGCCCGAATTCAGCTTTTTTCCTGTAAGCTGCAAAACCATATTCTGAGTTGGAAACAATAGCAGTGTTAATCAGCAGCGTAGACAGGTCCTTGCTCGCGAAGGCGATATAACTTCTGTCTATCTTACTGTCTTCAACAGCAACCTTGCTTTTCTCCCCAACACTTATTCCCTTGTCTCCGCTACCTGCGATTACTACCCGCGCAACGAGAGCAACACTGCCAGAAAAGTCAACACCATCGCCTCCACAGTCCAGGAAGGAAGAATCAACAATCATGCCTTTGCTGAAATCAACATCCAGGCAGTCTGAAGAAGTGTCCATCACCTCGACATTTTTTAGTTGGTAATCTGAATTGATGATGTTTACAGCATCTTCCGCTTTCATGTGCTGTATGATGACGTTCTCAAAGCGAAGTGGAGATTCATAAAATGATACCGCTCCAGTCAACTCCCAGCCTGGCTTGGAAGGATTATTAAGGTTGCTGATGATAACATGTTTCAGAATAGATGGTGTGTTCCCAGATTTAATGACTGCTATTCCTTGTCCGGTGCTGTCTGAAGAGGTTACGATGATGGGAGTCTCTTCTGTTCCTATGAACTCAACGGGAGAATAGGACAACAAGACTGCTCCATTTCTTAAATCTAGCGATGTTCCTTCCTCAGCAAGTACTGTAAACCCAGGGGGGATGACCAAGCTTTCCTGCAGGATCCAGGTTCCTTTTTGGATGGTAATAACTGCTTTATCTGTATCAATATCAAGCATTTTTGCAAAAGTCTTGGAGAAGACGGTAGGCTCTTTCCGGATAAAGTCGTCTTTTACAGAAGCATCTTCCGGATACGGCCAAGGTAAAACAGCTACTAAATATGATTTTGTTCCTCCAGGGACTTTATATTCTAATTTTAATCCATTTAAAACTTCTTGTGCAAGGCTGTCACTTAATTCCGGTCCCACAGGAAAGTCTGAGGGAACTGCAAACTCAAATTTCTTATACTCAACGAGGCTGTCTTTTGGTTTCGGCTGCACGTATTTATCTTCTCCTTTAAGCTCAAATGATTCTTTCCCGAAGGAAGTATTGTAGGTTATTCTAACTACTTCTATCGGCAGCGGTTGCGTATTCCCAATAGCGAGGGTGATTGTACGTTGAGAAAGTATGCTGTTCTGGAGGTCATCCTGGAAGTCACTTTCAAGGTATGCATTTATTTCACGGAGGTGTTCTAATTTACGTTGGATCAGCTTTTGGTTTTCATAAAGCTGTTTGGTTGAAAAATGGTAAGCTGGATTGTCTTTGTGTATTATATCTATGTTCCTTTTAAGATCGGGCTCAATTTCAGGAAGGATAGCATCAAGGTACTCTTTTTTTGAGACTCTCTCCAGTTCTTTAACATATTCTTCAAAAAAGACCGGATCCCTAAAGACAAGGTCTCTAAACCGGCCTGTTTTTGTCGGGCAGCCCTTATCGCTTCCCGTCCAGACACACTCAGGGAAGAACAATTCCAGCGCTTCTGAAGCATCATGAATCTTCCATAAATCATAGCCGATCGGTTCTATGCGGGATGTTAGAGGATTATAATAAAAGCGGATATTTGTAAATGCAGAGCTGTGCGTATCCCCCATAAGAGTGTTGATTGCAAAATATGTTGCCAGTTTTTTTGTATCAAATACTTCCGACGTTCTTAATGTATTTTTTCTAAAGAGTTCTAACAATGTTCGGGCTTCCGTAAATTGTTTGGATAAGACCGGATCTGCCAGCGCAGCATCGTTATCAAAGGTATCAATATTGCTATTATAAAACCAATCCTGGCTGTTTTGATTTGTAAAGTTAAAATAGTCCCTTCTGGTATCCAGCTGATCAGCAGCTTGAATGATCTCTTTCTGTACGAAGTCAGTTTCAAACTTGAAGAGGATGCCTTCTCTTCTTCCATTATTTTCTATCAATTGCTTCTCAAAATGCTCTTCAAGGGCATAAATCCCTTTCCTCTCCCCGTTTATAATAATGTCAATAAAGTTGTAGCGTAACGCTACAAGTTCTTCCCTTTTTAACAATTCCTGATACAAAAACTGCTCCACGCCGGCTTTGAGAAGAGAATCTTGGATGGAGAATGTGTTCATCCCATCAATTGTTTCATCTCCTTTCACTTTGATTCTATAAGACCATTTTTCTCCTTCAAGATGATCAGTGACATCTCCTTTCAGCCGCAGTTTTGCCTCTACGCTCTTGCCATTGTAGCTAAGCACGGCAGGAACGAAATCATCGGCTGATGTAAGCAGTACCCCGCCGTTGCTCTGAAACGGTCCTTTATAGTGTAAAGTGTCAAGAGCTTGTTCACGTTTGTATTCAATCTTCTTAAAATCCAGAAAATCAATATCAATAAACAGTTTTTCTGGGTTGGAGAATTGTCCGCGTAGATAATTGAGTGGAATCTTAATATTTTCTGCTTTGATCTGATTCAATTTTTCTTTCAAGGCAACAAGATGTTCAAAAATTCCATGGAAACCGTTCTGGTTCATCCAATTGAGAAGTTCACGGACAGTACTTTTATCGCTGTTTCCTGCGGAGCCAGACGTAATTACCGTAAAGAACATCCCAGCTAAAAAAAAGAAACAGGCCAGCAGCACAAGGATCAAGATCTTGGCTTTCCTACCCCATATTTTTGCATACAGAGATCCGGCTAGCCTGCGTATCTTTCCTGAAAAGAAATGCTTGTCTCTCTCTTTGACTCTCATCGTGATTCCGTTTTCATAATGGGTACATAATGATTGATTGGAACTTTGGTTCAGTACAGCCCTGATTTGCTTAAATACGAGATGGTAATGGTCTTCGACAGAGCTTCAAGATCTTTCTTTATCTTTTCTAGCTTGCTAAATGAATCCAGATCGATAAAGAAGGAAGCCTCTAAAAATCCATCCTTGAGCTTGTCAAACCGCTTTAATTCCACAGCTACACAGTTCTTTTTCAAAACCGGAACAATATCGTCAAGAGCGATGTTCTTATCAGAGACAGTAAGGTATAAATTTTGGCTTTCCTCCTTCCTGTGAGTTGCGTGTCTGCCGACAATCAGCAGGGAGATAAGTGCAAAGGCGATAAGGGTGGTAAAGAACTGCCCAGCTCCCAACCCTAAACCAAGCGCAATAACTAGGAACAGAAACACCAGTTCTTCCGGCTCTTTTATAGCTGCCCTGAACCGGACAATGGAAAGAGCGCCGACAAGACCTAATGATAAAGCCAGGGAGGATCGGACAATCATGATGATGAGAGTTGTGGCAGCGGCCAAAAGGACAAAATTAGCTGAAAACTGCTTCCTGTTAGAAACTGATGTTCCAAACCTCACATACAATTTTGCCAGAATAAATGAAAGCAACGCCGCTGTAATCAAGGCTAGGATAAGATACGAATAATCAATGTGGATCTGCTGGCTTGCTAAGAACTGTTCAAACGTTTCCAATTTTCCTGCCATATCTGTACGAATCCCCTGCACTTAGTTTAAAAAGATATCTATACTAAAATCTATATCTAAAATCGTGGTTTAAAGAGTTTAATTAAAGAGCTTCAGGATTGGCCTTTTTTTCTATAAGATTCAACGACCGTGCAGTCATAAACTTATAATCCCCAGTATAGCCGGCATGCTTCAGCACTTCAAGCCAATCATCTTCATGCAGGATAGTGCAGCCTAAAACAGTCCAATAGCGGAACAGACGCAGCTCCTCCTCTGTCCTGTAAGCTGCCAGGGTTATGAAACTCGTTCCTTGGCTGACTCTTTGTATTTCCTTGAGGCATTGGATGGCATCAGCCAGGTTTAGGGTATAGACAACGCCGATGGCAATGACTAGATCAAACTCGTGGTCTTTGAAAGGCAGTTTGGTGAAAGGACCTTTTATGATCTTGCTTTTCACCGAAGGCATGGAATGTTCAATAGCATATTCAGAAAGATCTGTTCCTTGTAATTTCATGCTCGGATGAAGCTGGCGGAAATCGTGCAGCAGGAAACCTTTTTCGCAGCCAAGCTGCAGTACAGCTGAAGTTCCATCCAATCCGTACTCTTTGCACATGTTTTGGGCAATGGGCAGCCATCTTCCGTCGTAGTTAAATCCGCCATAGCCGTTATTACGGTCGCCGTCGTAATATTCCTTATCTCTATATGATGCAATGATCCTGCTTTTGATCGTCCGTAAGGTTGGTGAAACATAACGAGGGGTTTTCGGTTCAGGGTAGCCTGCCAAGGCATTGAATTCTCTCATGTTCCGGTCTGCATTCTTTCGCTCATCTGGTTTTACCTGTTCAATATTCTCCACACCGTATCCGGTATGTCTTTTCTCCTGATAGTCAGTCGCATTGCTGAACGGTCCGAACCACCATCTGCCATCAATGGAATTCCAATCAAGACTGCTTTCTTCATCAACAGTTTTCACGCCATGAAGAATGGTTGGATAATAAACCTGCATGTCTCCGATATCCAATAGGTCTTCACAATCAACCTCTTTGCCTTGCTGGTCTACAAAATAAACTCCGCCAGACTTATAATCCTCTCCTCTCTTGCTCATGATGCAGGAGATAATTAACCGCTGATGCAGGTAGGGATCGGAATGGGTTTCTATTTTTCCACAGCCTTTGGGATAATGCACTATCTGCAGCCGATCTACTACCCCATCTTTTGGCGTATTATGTTCAAACTCATCTGCTTTTAGTCCGCTCAGAAGTTTTATCGACCTCCAGCGAGGGTATGTTTCTTCAAAGATATTGAACTCATCCTTATTCCAGGGGAAAAAATAGTAGGAATGCTTGATGGACTTGAAACTGTAGTTGGCAGCAACATCCTCATCAATAATGCGGTGGTAATTTGGACACCCTTCCAGCATCTTATGGAATTCTGACGGTGTTTTCTGCCCATGAGCATGGAGTTTTTTTCTGATATTGATCATAAACTCTTTTGGAAATGCTCCCTTCAGGAGATATACATCTCCCGCATATAAAGACTCAACCACTGATTTTACAAAAAGCTGGTCTTGTTCTAGAATTTTCTGTTTAAATTTCTCAAACGGAATTTTGATGATTCTTCTCAGGCGTCGTGGAAGAGGCTGTTTTGCTTCCACTTCTGCCCAGGCTTCTTTGAAAATATTCTGCTCCATATTCCTGCGATTTATCCTGAAAATAGTTTATAAAGATTATGATTTAGCGATTTAACGTTTTTTTGAACCCATCGCCTTAGCATTATAATATTCCAAAAACCGATTAATAGCTCTGAACAGAAACGGATTATCGATGACTGGAAAAAATGATTTCTTTCCGTTGGAAAATAACTTTTTGGAAGTAAGAACTCCTTCAGCAGGGAACAAGCCAAGATCCTGCCCTTCCATCAGGACGAGGCTTTCAACAGGTACTGTTAGAGGACAGCAATAGTAGTGCGAAATCAATTCAGCGGTCTGATCTACACCTAGTTTCACCAGAGCTTTGGGGTTGTATCCCAGCTCTTCCTGTAATTCCCGCCGCACGGCAAGGTCTGGCTCTTCTCCTTTTTCAATTTCGCCGCTGAAAAAGCCCCAGTGTCCGGGATAGACTATCTCTGGAATATTATCCCTCAATTGCAATAAGATCTGATCTCCGATGTGGGGAAGCACGGCGACGACTATTTTTGGTGTGGAGGTGTTTTTCATGCTTTGGGCAGAAGGAGTTTTCATCCTTTATTTTTGGTATTTTCGTCTTTAGGAACAAAAATGGCAAATTCAAAATTCACGCGCGTATACTTCCCTTTGTTGAACGCTCCGCCATGCAGCGTACCGTCGTTGAAGACGAGAGCTTCTCCAGGGTGGGTAGGAATGAGCTGGGCGTTAAGTTTTTGCACTTCTTCATCTATCTGCGGCTTGGTAAAACCATGCCTCATCTCGCCGTGATGGTTCCATTCCTTAAGTTGTGATCTGGGAACGAAGCAAAGACCATTTAATCCAGGTTCGCAGTACAGGGCAATCCATACTTTTACCCGCTGCATTCCCGGTGGAGGGGCAGGGCCATCGCCATAGGTGAGAAACCATTTATCTGCATGCAGCGGCCCTACGTCAGAAGGTTGATTCGGCCGTACCAACCGCCAGTACACTTCATCCCAGGCCAGTATCAATGAGCCGAACTCTTCTTCAAGAGTTTTGAAGATTGACATCTTCCTGATTTTTGGAACAACAGACAATGGGAGAATTCGTTCCTTTTTTGGCCAGATTGAATTATGATCGACTAAATTTGCTAGTTCGTGGTATCTTGCCAGACCATATTCAGCAAACTTCTCAGTGTGTTCCGGGGCAACTTCCTTAAGATGGGACAGCCATTGGTCCCTGACGAGGGAGCGGGCAATCTCAATTTCTTCGTCTGCAAGGCAAATATCTTTAGAAAAACCATCTCCCTGATTTATTTTAGCTCTCAGATTTAGCGAACCCATCGTGATCGTCACCTCTTTATGCAGTATTCATGTAATTTATGTAATATAACTCTTTCCCTCGCCGGCATCGATGGGGACCAGACAGCCGGACATCATGGAAGCGCTGTCGGAGCATAACAACAGTATTATCGGCAGCATTTCTTCCGCCTTTCCTAGGAAGCCGCGCGGCACCCGTTCTTCAATAAATGTTTTGACTACTTCTGGTTTGTTTTTTTCAAGTCTTTCCCAAGAATTACCAGGTGCATAAAATGCTCCCGGCAGAATTCCCGTAGCTATGACTCCTGACTTTGCAACTTCCTTTCCGATGGAACGCACATAGGCTGCGAGGGCAGCTTTAACCGTATTATAGCCAACTGAGGCAACTGCTTCTGAGGATGTTATTGATCCTACATGGACTAAGTTTCCTTTTTTCCGGTGTATCATTCCGGGGAGAACAAGACGATTGATTTCTACTGCTCCTTTGAGATTTACTGCCAGCAATTTCTCTAAATCTTCTGAGGTAATGAATGGATCACGCAGCCCATAGCCACCCCCGGCAACGTGCAGCACGGCATCAATTTCTCCTAAAAACGTTGTTGCTTTTTCAATCGCTTCTGCTATCTTGTCGGGCTTTCCTAAAAAATCAACTTCCACAGATAAGTGCGTATCAGGATTCTGGCAGGACTTTCGCACTTCTTCCAGCAGATCATACGATCTGGCCATTAAAACAAGTCTTGCGCCTTTTTGAGCCAGTTCTTTTGCACATACTAAACCGAGCCCTTTTGATGCTCCGGTGATGATTATTTTCTTATTTTCAAGGTTGAACATACTCTGTAAGAGCAGGTTAATCCTTTAATAAAGTTTGCTCATTAGTGTTCCATCTTCTAGGTGTCCCAATTGCACATAATTTATAAAAAGAAATTTACTCATTTCAAAGATGGAAAAACACTTGCAATTCAAAAACATCTTCATTACTGGCGGCGCTGGGTATGTTGGCAGTGCGTTGGTGCCTAGCCTTCTGGAGAAAGGCTATCACGTGACTGTGTATGATCTCTATATTTATGGTGATGTGCTGCAACCACATCCTAAGCTTAGGCAAATTAAGGGAGATATCCGGGACAAGAAGCTGCTGCTTTGTTCAGTCAAGGAATCCAATGCTGATGCAGTTATCCATCTAGCCTGCATCTCCAATGATCCTAGTTTTGATCTCAATCCGGAATTAGGCAAGTCCATCAACTTTGATGCTTTCCGCAAGGTCATTGATTCATGTACTGGGAATAGAGTTCAGCGTTTGATTGTTGCCAGTTCCACAGCCCAGTATGGAGTCAAGCCTCTTGACATGGATGTTACCGAAGAGACTGAACCAAATCCCATCACTGATTATGCCAAATACAAGATTGAATGCGAGCGATTGCTTCAGGATTCAGATACTAAGGATCTGGAATATGTATTTGTCAGGCCTGCCACTTTATGCGGCTACGCTCCCAGGCTGCGGCTGGACTTGTCGGTAAATATTTTGACCATTAATGCTCTGATCAATAAGAAAATAAAAATTTTCGGCGGCTCGCAGATGCGGCCTGCACTGCATATCAAGGATATGGTCCGATTCTATGAACTGATGCTCACTGCACCGAAAGAGAAGATTCACAAACAAGCCTTTAATGTTTCCTGCGAGAATAGGACAATTACGGAGATCGCTGAAATGGTCAAAGAGACTCTTGGTGATAAGAGTATTGAGTTTGAGATAACTCCTACTGATGACAACCGCTCTTATCACGTTAATACAGAGAAGATGAAAAATGTTCTTGGTTTCCAATGCCAGTTTAGTTTAGCGGATGCGACTAAAAGCATCGCGGAAGCATTTGCGAAAGGCCTGATTAAGGACGGCTTGAATAATCCGTTGTATTATAATATCAAACGGATGAAGGAGATTGAGCTGGAATAGGTTTGATTGAGGTAAAGAAGTTTTTACCGTTCATATCTGATCAGATCCTCGCTCATCGTGCAGCAGCTTCCAGTGTTTCTAGTATTTTTGATGTGGCAGAAGTTTTTGATATTTTATTTTAAATTGATGGAATTACCAGAAACACTATTGTTATAACTTAATGTAATCGCTGCAACTTCTCTCTGATTGCTTCCTTGATAAATTCTGGCTTAGAAACATATCCGTACTTGTTACTCTTCACAATGTCATCAACCTGATCTAACAACACATTCGGCAAAGCTACCGTCGTATAACCTTTTCGTGCCATAAGACTATAAAAGTACCTATCATATTATAATGAATATAGGTACTATTTACAAACAAGTACCTAAATGCTTAAATAGTGCGGTAGATAATTTATCTAAACCATGAAACTTAAAGCCATCAACATCGGCTGTGGAAAAGAGCTCATGACTACCGAGATGGGCTACGAATGGATTAACGCTGACCGCAAACCAATGCATCCTAACGTGCAGCAAGTTGATTTTACTCTCTTTCCCCTCCCTTTTCAAGATAATACCCTTGATTTTGTAAGAATGAAATGCATTTTGGAACACATACCGTGTGAAAAACAACTCTCACTTCTTGAAGAAATCCATCGTATTTCCAAAAATAGGGCAAGAATATGGATCAGAGTCCCTTATAAAGGTCAATGGATGAGGAAAATAGACCATTACCGAGGGTACACCTATAATACGTTCCGGCATCTGAATAGATACTGGTATTTAAGTAATTCAAAATTAAGCGTGGTATTTGAAGATGATGTTCCTACCAAATTCGGAAGAATATTTTTACACAAAAAAATTCGAGAGATTTTCTCCCAGTTCACAGACAACTTAATCAAGGACATTATTGTAGAATTGGAAGTTCAAAAGGACATTCTTCGTTTCAATCATTAAGTTAGCTCTTTTTACTTCTATACAAAGAACTTTTTGTTCAACAAATTATATAAACCTCTTAACTGCAAATCTTGCTATGCACATTCATAAAGTCTTAGTCTTGGGAAGCAACTCTTTCACAGGAGGGCATTTTGTCAATTATCTTCTCGAAAATACTGATGCAGATGTTATCGGCATCAGCAGGTCAGCAGAATACAATCCTCTGTTTCTGCCGTATCTTTACAGAAAAGAGAAGTCAGCACGATTTAGGTTCCATCAGTTAGATGTCAATAAGGATACGGAAAAAATAATTCAGATCATTGAGGAAGAAAAGCCGGACGTGGTGGTCAATTATTCCGCGCAGGGAGAGGTCCGCAACAGCTGGAAGTGGCCGGAGCAGTGGTTTGAAACAAATTGTCTTGGTGTGGTTAAGATTGCTCAGGCGCTGGTCGGAAAAGAATGGCTTAAACGCTATGTATCAATCTCTACGCCGGAAGTGTATGGAAGCACTGAACAGAATCTCCAAGAGAGTCATACCTACTTTCCCAGCACACCTTATGCCGCTTCCAAACTGTCTGGAGACTTGTTCTTGTTTGCATTATTCAAGAAATACAATTTTCCTGTTGTCATTACCAGAGCAGCTAATCTTTATGGAGTTCATCAGCAGCTCTACAGAATTATTCCTCGAACCATCATCTATCTCAAAATGGGTAGGAAGATACAATTGCACGGCGGCGGCGAATCAGTTCGATCTTTTATCCATGCACGCGATATTGCTGATGCTACTTGGAAAGCCATCACGCAGGGAAAGAATGGCGAGGTCTATCATCTTGCCCCGGAAGAGGGAGGATTTAGGATTAAAGATGTAGTCAAATTAATTTGTGAAATGATGGGTTATAGTTTTGAACAGTCAACAGAGCTGGTGCAGGAAAATTTCGGCCAGGATGCCATGTACAGCCTTAATGCTGACAAGGCCAGAACTGAATTAGACTGGAAACCAACCGTTTCACTCCAAGAAGGTATCCAGGAAATGATTGATTGGATTGAAGAGAACTGGGAAGAGATTCAGCAACAGCCTTTAGATTACATTCATAAAATATAATGGGGAGAGCATTATATTAGCTTCGTTGTTCATAAAGTTTAATAACACCTCTTGGCGTGAAACGGAATAAAAATGGATATCCAGCACAATTTTTTACCCCAGCAATATCGGGAAACAAGAAGCCCTTCTATAAACCATAATTACCTTAAAGAGCAGTTTGCTGATTATAAAGAGATCTTTAGGGAGATTGAAAAGCTGGTGCAGAACTGCGGCTATACTCTCGGCGAACCGGTAGACCAGTTTGAAGAGAAGATCTGCCAGCTAACAGGAGCTACATATTGCATCGGAGTTGGTTCGGGAACTGATGCGATTTTTCTCAGCCTGAAAGCTGCGGGCATCAAGGAGGGCGATGAAGTCATTACCACGCCGTATACATTCTTTGCAACAGTTGGTGCTATCGTCGCTGCTGGCGGCAAGCCAGTCTTTGCTGATATAGATGCTGATTACAACATCAATCCGAGACTTATTGAAAAGGCAATTACCTCCAAAACGAAAGCCATCCTTCCAGTGCATTGGTCGGGCATTCCCTGCAAGATGGATGAAATCATGCGCATCGCGGAAAAGCACAATCTCAAAGTTGTCGAAGATGCCTGCCATGCCGTCAATGGCAAGTATAAGGGAAAAGCCCCGGGCACGTTTGGTGATGCAGGATGCTTTAGCATGCATCCGTTAAAGAATCTGAATGTTTGGGGTGATGGCGGTTTTATCATTACAAATTCAAAAGAAATGCACGATAAGCTGGTTCTTTTGAGAAATCATGGACTTATAAACAGGGATGAATGTGCAATTTATGGTTATAACTCCAGACTTGATGCTCTCCAAGCCATTGTCGCCAATCATCTGCTGCAGAAAATAGAACACATCACGGATAGCAGGATACGGAATGCTTCTTTCTATGATCGGGAACTGGCCGGCATTGCGCAGATAAAAATACCGCGCCGTGATCCGGAAAGCAAGACTGTTTTTCATATTTATGTCATCATGGCCGAAGACAGGGACAAGTTAGTGCAGTTTCTGTGCAGCAACGGCATAGATGCAAAAGTCCATTATCCCATACCGATGCATTTACAGCCTGCTTCCTCTGGCTTTGGATACAAAAAAGGCGATTTCCCTGTTGCGGAAGCGACGTGCAATTCTGTTCTCTCCCTGCCGGTGCATGAATTCATCACACGGGAACAGCAGCAATATGTCGTACAAAAAATAAAAGAATTTTATCAAGCGAGAACATCAGCAAGTCAACTGTCTGGGCAGATAAAAGTTCCTTTTGTCAACCTGGGCGCGCAGTACAAGGATTTACAGGCTCAAATCGTCCGGAAATTTGATCAAATTTCCGCTCAAGGAGCCTATATTCTTACTGACGAGCTTGCCCAATTTGAAGAACAGTTTGCGACCTATTGCGGAACAAAATACGCTCTTGGCGTCGCTAATGGCACTGATGCCTTAGTTCTTAGCCTAAAGGCTTTAGGCGTCAAAGAAGGAGATGAAGTAATCACCGCGCCTAATTCATTCATCGCCACGGCTGCTGCTATTGTTGCGGCCGGAGCAAGGCCGGTCTTTGTTGATGTTGCTGATGATTATAATCTTGATCCTAAACGTATTGAACAGGCAATTACGCCAAACACAAAAGCGATCATCCCTGTTCATCTGACTGGCAGGCCTGCAGCCATGGATGAAATCAATGCTATTGCACAAAGATACGGCTTGTTTGTGATTGAAGACGCTGCGCAGGCTGTCGGCGCTGTCTATAAAGGTAGGAAAATTGGATCTTTAGGAACCGTCGGTTGTTTCAGTTTGCATCCGCTCAAAAATTTACATGTGCATGGCGATGGAGGAGTTATCACTACTGATAACACTGAGTTGTACCAAACTCTAGGCAAGTTACGCAATCATGGATTAAAGAACAGGGACGAATGCGATTTTTGGGGATACAACTCCAGGTTGGATGCAGTTCAAGCTGCTATCGGCAACATTAAGCTGCAACATCTTGATCACTGGAATGCACGCTATCGTGAAATAGCTGATCTCTATCGGAGAGGCCTCTTCGGCCTGGATGCTGTGAAACTTCCATCTGACAGCGTTTATGAGCAGCCAGTATATCATAATTTTATTATTGTCTGCCGCGACCGTGATGGACTGCAGGCTTTTCTTTTACAAAAAGGCATAGACACAAAAATTCATTATCCCATTCCGATCCATCTGCAGCGGGCTGCCGTGTCTCTCGGCTACAAGGAAGGCGATTTCCCGGTTACAGAACAGCAAGCCAAAAGTATTCTTAGTTTGCCTATTTACCCAGAATTAACAAACGAGCAGATAGGGATGGTTATACAAGGCATCCGCGAATTTTATGGAAGTTGTTGAGGTTTGCTAATTGATTAAGGTTTCATACTACACCACAATTGCACTACCTTTAAATATGATGACTTTCTCAAAACCTGAAGGAATAGATAAAGATGGTGGATACTAAAGAGTATATTGAAAAAATCAAGCAGGCCTTCCCGCTGCCGGTGATTAAAGGAATTTTGGATGATTTTGAGGGTAAAAAAGTCCTTGTTGTCGGTGACACTATTATTGACGAATACTGTTTTGTGGAGCCGAAAGGAAGGGCCATGAAAGATCCCATGCTGTCGGTCGAATATCTCAGCGAGGAAACCTATGCCGGAGGCATACTGGCTATCGCTAATCACGTCAGCAACTTTGTCAAAGACGTGACGGTACTGACGCTGCTGGGCGACAGGATGGATTATAAGGATCTTATTCTTACAAGATTGAAGAAAAATGTGAAGCCGGTCTTTTTCGTGAAGAAAGACGCGCCGACAACAAAAAAGAAACGGTACATCAACAATACGCGCAAGGAAAAGCTGTTCAAGATTGAATATATCAATGATCATCCTATCGATCGAGAGTTGGAAGCTGCGCTGGTGAACTTCCTGGAACGGGAACTGCCGTCTTTTGATCTAGTTCTGGTTGGCGACTTTGGCCATGGGTTTATCAATGAAAAGATTATCGACGCACTTGAAAAGAAGGCCAGATACCTGGCAGTCAACGCGCAAACCAACAGCGCTAATATGGGTTTTAACTACATCACCAGATACAACAAGCCTTCGTTTGTAGCCATGGATGGCAGTGAGCTGCGGCATGCTATCGGCGACCGGTTCAATAACCATGATCTCTTAATGCATAAACTCCATGAGCAGAAAGGGTTCAATAATTTTTTGGTAACTCTAGGGAAAGAGGGAGCAGCCTATTTCAATCAGCGCAGCATAACCAGAGCTCCATCCATGGCATCAAAGGTTTTAGATGTTGTCGGTGCTGGTGATGCGGTCTTTTCCATCATCTCTTTGTTTGCGCACCACGACTGCGATGAAGATTTAATCCCTTTCATCGCCAACTGCGCTGGAGGTGTGGCTGTCAATATCATGGGCAACAAGGAAAGCGTCACCAAGGAAGCTTTATTGGACTTCATCGAAAAAACATATAAAAGTGTGGAAGAGGGAGAGATCAACCAATACATTAATGCAGTCAATTCCGCGCTCGGGACAGTCGATAAGGGACATATCGCTGCTTTTGTGCAGATCCTCCTTGATGCTTACCACAACGATAAAGTTATCTATATCTTTGGCAACGGAGGAAGTGCGGCAACCGCATCACATTTCTGCGGTGATCTGGTGAAAGGAGTTTCCTACGGCCTTGAGAAACGGTTTAAAGTTATCTGCCTCAATGACAACACTCCTTCCATAATGGCTATTGCCAATGATATTTCATACGATGCGATCTTTGTCGAGCAGTTAAAAAATTTCCTTCGGGAAGGCGACGTGGTCATAGGCATCTCAGGGAGCGGCAATTCCACCAATGTTGTCAAGGCGTTGGAGTATGCAAATTCCTGCAATGCGAAAACGGTAGCTATTTGCGGCTATAAGGGAGGGAAGATAAAAGAGATCTCCCATCTGGCAGTTCACGCTGAAATAGATGATATGGAGATTTCTGAAGACATCCATAACCTGATCATCACGCATTGCGCCAAGAGGATGCTGACTAAAGAGTTGAATAGCACTCATCTTGGCGAAGTGTATGAGAAGAGAGTGGCGTAAGAAGTTACGTTTTTGCTGTCTTATATTTGACTACTCTTTTATGAATTATTCAAGAGTGGTCTCTTTCCTAAACCCGCACTTCTTGCAGTACTGCACTTTAAACAAGCCGTCAGCATATTTATGCTGGCCGTCATGCAATGGTGTATGGCATTCTGGGCATTGTGTAATCATGTTCTTTAAAATTATTTAATATTTATATACTTACCTAATTTGGTTGTACAGTTGGCGGAAAGAAGATCCGCAGCAGTCTGGTCAGATCGGCTACTTCGATGCTTTTAAAATCCTCTCTGAGCAGTTCTTCAGGGGTACATTCTGGTTTGACCCAATGCCAATTATTAGCATAAACCTTAAACTGCGCAAGGGTTTGTTCACATAATTCATTCCAGTAGCAATCGGCTTTTGCGCTTTCCAATTGCTGAACATAGTCCAGTAATGACCCCGTAGCTATCTTTACGACCGCGTCGCTGTCAAAACCAGGAATGCTGTAAGCTTCAATCATGCTTTCTATAAGTGGTATTCCATCTCCGAAAACCAGCGGCAATTTTCTTTGTACTTCAAGCTTCTCAGTTCCAGAAATATCATTGTGAACCACTACCAAACCATGTTGCGCTATACTGCCTGAAGAACGTAAACCATGGTCCCTTCTAAATGTTTCAGAGATTTTGTATAGGTCCATTTTACAGCTCAATTATTTTACCGGTCTTACCGACGTTGATGACCGTAGTAGAACCAATTTTCTCTTCAATGCCATGCGTTTCATGGATGTGGCCGCAGATATGGATTTCCGGTTTGAATTCTTCCACAGCCTTGCGCACACCGGTACTTCCCCAGCCTGGGATTTTTAATCCAATGATGCTGTCACTGGGCTGGACATGGGTGACCATCAGCTTCTTTTTTACTCCTTTTAATGAGTCATGTGCTTGTTTTAGTGTTGCAAAAAATTCTTCTTCCTGTAACTGATGCAGGCCAATATCAGCATATCCGCAGCCAAAAATTCCGACATCGCCAATCCTGAGGGCATACCCGTGCAGGTTTTTCAGGTTGTATCTCTGAACCATAAAATTGATCTCTGCCATACCTTCGTGATTGCCGGGTAAGATTGCTACTTCCAGGCCTTTCTCCTTGAAGGGCTTGATCAGGCCTTCTTTAGGCTGGTCAAAGTCAAGAATATCACCTGCTAGTATGACTAGATCAACCTTCTCTTTGGCTCCTTTTTCAGCCATTTCCTTCATGAAGGCTACATCCCCATGGATATCGCTTAAGGCGAGGATTTTCATACACTCTCCATCCCTTCCCTCTTTATAAATGTTGTTATAACATTCCTTATTAATAAGGGGTAACAAACATATTTATAGTGGCAACCATTCATAACCCCTCTGTGTGGACAGTTCGGTTGTCCTGGAAAGGATGCAACCATAACAGCCTCTACTCAGTACTCAACAACTACCTCGGTGTCTGGACTACAACTCACCTCGGGCAGCCTGTGCTGAATAACGCTTGTGTATGGGGCGAAGAAGATCACCTGTA
>DATDYP010000030.1:0-10401 GCA_035288985.1 Candidatus Nanoarchaeia archaeon | reverse complement strand
CATTGATGCCCAGAGCTTTCTCAGAGCCGATCACTCCCGTTTTCTGAAGCAGGGCAAAGACAATAGCCCAGACTAGAATCACCGGGAAGACGACGTCAAAAGCTTGGATAAGGCCAATGTCCAAAACCGTTACCATGATATAATCTCCATATTTTCCTTTTATTCTCTGTTGATTTTCTGTTTAATGACTTTCTTTTTAATCATTTTTATTTCCGTTCAAATAAATTTCCGATCTCTTTCAGGACATCTTTGAATATTGATTTTTCAGCTGCAGGCTCCTTGGTGATAAACCATACTACCAGACCGAACACAAGCACGATCAGCATCAGCTCAGTCGTTTCAGTGCTCCACCAGGAGAAGACCTCATACGGTCCTGTCCAGAACTCTAGAGCAGCGCCAAAGATGTAGATCACAAATCCAATAGCGGCTATGGCGATGACTGGAGCGGCGGATTTTGAAAAATCAGTGCCAAAAATACCCATTAAAACCAGAAGCATGATCGCTGCAACTGCTACTAGCGAAATGCTGGGGATGGAATCATTCATCACCTGGACTGGATCATAACCTAATGGATAAGTGCCTAGTATGTGCGGCACGACAAACATCAGAGCCAGCACAAGAGCGATGATAGTGCGGAAATTACGATGGTCCTTGAATAAGGGCATCTTCGCTGTTACGGCAAAGATAATGGTGAAGACCAGGACAAAGGGAAGCAGGAAATCCATGACCCCATATGTCTGAAAATAATTCGCTAACGTGGAAAATCCAATACCTACCATTGTATAAACCTCCTCTGTATCTTTCTCATAGCTTTTCCCATGTATTCACTTTTCTGTTCACTTTTCACTTTTTGTTGATTCTGTTTTTTTTGGCTCCCAGGTGATAAAGACGATGAAGCCGATGGTGATGATCATGAAGATGATTGATGCTGCCCATTCCGCGCGCCAGTTCCTGAACAGGTCAAAAATGACCTCCAGCCAGTCCAAGGCATTCAGGAAAATGACCACGATTCCGACAAACATGATGATCATGAACAGCGTCATCCAGCGGGGAAAATTTTCCAGGCTGAACTCTTTGTCGCCAAACAAAGCTCCGGCCAGGATCAAAAATGAAATAGCCAAGATCAGCAGCAGGACGATGTTAGCCATGACTTCGTTGATGATGCCTACTAATCTTGTGGAAGCGATAACCAGGAAGGCGATCACAAAGGCAACCATGGCATTGATGTTCTTTTTGGTAGTTTCGACCTTGTCAACTTTTTCAATCCCGAATATCTTTGTTTTTTCCAGGATGGCAAAAACAATGGTAAAGACCAGCAGAAACGGCAGGATGATGTCATAGACTCCAATCTCGTTGAGAAACCCGATCATCCCGCGAAAAGCGCTCTCTTCTACCATCTAATTTAGTCCTCTTTTTATGATTTATCTTAAAAGACAAGACTATATAAATGTTTCTTTTGTTCGGCACAACCCTTTTTCTGAGTGATAATCATCGCAAGAAATAAAGCAAGGACTTTATTTCTGCGCAGAGATGTGATACTTCTTCACATTTCTTGCACCATGACCCGGCGCTTGCTTTCCGGACAAGACTTTAAAAACGAATGCTTTAAATAGTAGTATTATTTTAGTTTTCTTGAATTACGAGGAGGTAAAAAAGTGCGGTGGAAGGTATGTTTGGTTGTAAGTATTATCACATTATTTCTGCTGGCAGTCCCCTCGCTGGCCGATTCAGCAGTTGTCACTTCTGCGATCGACAACCTAATTACCGTCAAAGAACAGGGATCCTACAGCCTCAGAATTACCAACAATGCTGATGCGGTGCAGCGCTATAGCATCTATTCCCTGCAGTCAGGACAGGGCTGGAATGTTGATCCTTCTCCGCTCAAAGACAAGATCATCGAGCTGCAGCCTGGGCAGTCGCATACTACAAAGATAGTCGTCACGCCGCTGGAAGACTTCACCCCAGGGATTTACAATGTTCATATCTCTATCCAGAGCGACCTTGGTGAAACCTACTCAATACCCTTTAAATTTTATGTCGCACCAGAAGGACCGGTCAACTATTTGCCTACCATCAAGGCTACTCTTGACATGAATGAAAAGATAAACCCGCGCGAACCTGTTTCAATAAAATTATTTCTCGAAAACAGAAATCCACTGGACTTAACCGGGTTAAAAATTAAGATCCAAAGCGACATCCCTGAATTTACCAAAGAAGTGATGGTTGATCTTCCACCACTAGAAAAGAAGACCGTCGAATTTTCCGTCATGCCCAGCAGATCCCAGCAGCCAAAAGAATATGTGCTGTTTTTTGTTTTCGAACGTGCTGGTGAAACAGTGAAAGTTATCGAAAAGCAGATCGAAATTTTAGCGCTGCTTCCAGAATTTGCGGTAACCACCACCGAAGAAAAAGCCTTCCTCAAGACAGCAAAGACGCTGCAGGTCATCAATGAAGGTAATGTCCGTAACACCCAGACTGTACACTACCCTATTTCATTAGTTGGATCACTATTCACAACCAGCGAAGGCAGTGCTAAAGTAGAAGACGGGAAACGGTTCCTAACGTGGGAAGTTTCGCTCAGCCCGGAAGAGTCAACTGAATTGAGCCTTGTAACCAATTACCGGCTGTTATTGTATCTGCTTTTGGCAGTTCTCACCTTCCTCGCTTTTTATTTTTATGTCCAATCCCCTCTCAGCATACAGAAAACAGCAGTGACGACAAAAATGGGCGACAGTGGCGCATTGTCAGAAATCAAGATCACGCTGGAGCTAAAGAATAATTCCAAGAATCCTGTTGCTGAGGTTGAAGTGATTGATATTATTCCCAGCATTGCCAACATCGACAAAGGGTTAGAGATTGGAACTCTCAAGCCAAAAGAGATGAAGCACACTAAGACTGGCACCAGCGTGATGTGGTCGTTAGCAGAATTAGATGGGCACGAACACCGCCTGATAACATATAAAATGAAAGCCAAGCTGAATATACTGGGTACATTAAGTTTGCCTAGGGCAACTGTGCAATTTAAAAAGAAAAAGAGCAAAAAAGTAAAGAAGGCCTATTCAAACATTTTTCGTATCAGCGGCTAGTGACTGCCAAGTGAATATCACAAGATAAAAACATTTATATATAAGACAATGTATCAAGAGGGCAAAGGGTAGGAGTCGTAATCAAAAAGCAAGAGGGTGTGAAAATGAAGGATTTTTTTTTGCAACTAAAAGAACGGTTTACAAAGCCTGCAGAAGAACCAGAACTAGAAGGTGGTGAAGACTATCTTGAGCTGGGCAATGCGCCAGCCAAGGAAGAAAAAACTAAAGTTCTTGTTCGTCCATTTGTAATGGAAGAATTTGAGGACATTAAAGATGTTCTTGACTGTTTGCGTGCGGGATCTACTATCGCGCTGATCAATATCAAGCCGCTGAAGGAGAAGGATTTAGTAGAACTAAAGCGGGCTATTTCAAAGTTGCGCAAGACTTGTGAAGCTATCGAAGGGGATGTCGCAGGATTTGGCGAAGACTATGTTGTTGCCGTTCCCTATTTTGCACGCATACATCGTAATGTTGTTACAGAAGAATAAGTTTTCTCTTTTTCAGATAATTTTTTATCTTTATGGTAAGATTTAAAAAGAAGCTATATCTATTTTGCAGACAGAGTCAAGTTGACCTTCACTCACATTTATGCCACTGTCGCATAATCCGGTATTGCGCAGGATTGCTAATCCTGTTCCGTAAGGAATTCCCGGTTCAAATTGCCTGCTACACTAGGCGAACGTTGTCAAGTGGGATTTTTAGGAAATCCCGCGAGCAGCCTTACAGTGTCGCGGCTTGAAAGTCCGGGCGGTGGCGCTTTACTCTTAGTTAAACGCCGCACCCAAAGTTCAGACTCTAAATCAGAGCTGGAGTCTGGACGGTGGCGTATTCCCTATTTTTGTGATTCCTACCAAAACAGAGCTACTAAATTATCGCGATTCAGTAAAAGAAAGATATATAAATCAATAAAGGCTTCTATGTTCCATATAACCTAGCAAAAGAGGTGCGTAGTGGCAAAAAAAAGGAGGGACTACTCTGACCAATTAATCTTGATTCTGCTGGTAGTAGTGGTTATTATCAGCGTACTCAGCCTAGCTGTTTACATCACTGTTGATGAATCTGGAACAAAAAACAAAAAAGGGTCGGAAACATTTGAAATAACGCCGCAAACCGAAACGCAGGGAACAGTGTCATTAGTACTAGAAAAACCAAAAGGAGAAGATGAAACCAATTCCAAATAAAGTCTTTGTGCTGCTGCTGGCAATCGCCTTGGTCATCTCAGCAGCGAGCATGGTCGTCAACCTTAACAAATTAGGCAGTCTTGCCGGAAACGGAAATTTATTTACAGCTTCAGCAGTAAGCAGCAGCGTAGGAACCAGCAACTTGTCGATAACATCCTCTACATCTATCACCAACAACGTTGCGACCATTAACTTTGGAGCTGGAACTGTCAACGCTTCCTGTCCGGTATGTTCCATGGGCACAGAACGAGGGAAAAACTCTGTCTGCTGCGTAAGTTTTACCAATATCACAACTGGCGGCTTTTTGCTGGAAAACACAGGAAATGTGAATATCTCAGTAGGCTTTGTATGCACTGGAAGCTGTAGTGCTGCAAATTTTATTGGTGCCGCAACAAGTAACGCCTTCCTCCTCTTTACAGTAGATGCATTGAATAATGGAGCCACAGGGCAAGGAGCTCAAACAGGGGCGGTAGATACAGTAAAATCTTGTGTTGGCGGTACGCAGGGCGACAATCCTCTAGCCTTTGATGGGTGGACAGCACGAACAAACCAAAGCGGCACACCTGGAAATAATGGGACAATTTCTGTTGCATCAACAGGCGGATGGCTCTGTGGTAATGCTACAGTATATCCTCTTCAAGCCGATAATACTCAAGATGCCGGAGTTGTTCATCTAAATATAACTATCGACGACGCAGAAGTGGGTACGGGAATACAGAAAAATGTCACCTTCACGTTTAATGCTACATCTTCAGGATAGGCTAGGTAAAGGCTTGACTACATAAATTACGGTCATCAGTATGGAACATAAAATGAGTAAAAACAACTTCATTCTGCTTTTGTGTATTCTCTTTGCAGTATCCTTGCCCTCTCTTACTGCGTTGAGTTTAAACGGGCCAAAACTCAGCCCGATCATCTTCGAGCCAGGGCGAACCCTCACCAATCATTATGCAATCACTGATACCAACAAACAGGTTGAAGTTAGAGTAGGCGGGGATTTGGAAGAATACATCAGGATCACCGAGGTCATTAACAATGAATTTGATCTGATAATCTCTTTCCCAGACTACCTCACTCCTGGCACATACCACTTTGATTTAACAGCAGAAGAAGTTGCAGCGTCGGAAAGTGGGGGCATCGGAACATTACTTTCAGTCAGCAAAAGATTTATCGTAGAAGTCTATACTTATGATAAGTACGTGGAGATCTCGTTAAGTGCTCCCAGTGTCAATGAAGGCACACCGGTGCATTTTCAGTTCAGTGTTACCAGCAAAGGCTATAAGGATATTAATTTTATACAGGGTCGAATTACGGTATTTGATGATCATAACAACACGTTAGGCACTGTTACGACGGAAGAGAAGCCTCTTAAAGCCCTGGGTTCAGAAACCCTCACGGCTGATTTTAACACAGAAGGACTTCTTGCGGATGAATACCGGGCTGATGGCATCGTCTTTTACGACGGACAGCAGAAAACGGCAGCGACAGTCTTCCGGATCGGGCAGATGGACCTTCTCCTTTTGAATCACACTATTGAAGTGGAAGAAGGATTCTCTGAGTATACGATGGAAGTGCTGAACAACTGGGGGAATGAGCTGCGGAATGTCTACGCAAAACTTTTTGTGGAAGGAGAAGAGGTATTGCAAACACCTTCAATCAATCTCGAACCATGGCAGCAGGGAACAGTAGGAGGGATCATAAACCTTGAGAAGAATCCTGGACCATACCCGGCGCTGATAAAACTCTTTTTTGAAGGTGAAACCAGGGAAGAGTCCTTTACCATCACAGTCATAGAAAAAGCATCTGCCGAGGAGCTGCATGCCAAATTGGAACGAAGCAACAGAAATCTTGCCGTTCTCGCCTCAGTCATCGTCCTGCTCACCTCAAGCATAGTCCTGCTGATGGTGCTTTTTAAGAGAAAAGAAAAGCGATGGAAATGGAGAAAGAATGATGAATTTGAGAAGTAAAATAATGTGGTTGATCTTGTTCCTTCTGTTTGTAGCTAGCTGTACTTCTCCTCGCGGGATTGAATGCACAAAGATTGACGATATTGACACATCCATAACCATTAAAAAAAGTACCCAGCCTATAATAGGTCTAAACACGGATACAGACAGCTTGAAATTTGGCACCGTCTCTCCAAAAGCAATAGTGCAGCGCAAGATGACCGTGCAGTACAGCAACCAGGCTGACATACTAGTGAAGATGGAGGGAGACTTTGCTGCCTGGACGGAGATAAATCCATCCCAGTTTTCCCTCCAGCCTGCAGAAAAGAAGGAAGTTATCTTTTTAGTCGCCGTACCGGAAGAGGTTAGGGAAGGTAATTTTACCGGGAAGGCAGTATTCTGCTTCCGGGAAGGGTAAAAGAACTTCAGAAAAAAATTTATCTTGAAAGAGCCTTATTCCCTTACACTAAAAAAGCCAGAAAGCCATTGGCTTCAGCCAATGGATGAATGGCTCTGGCTTTTTGGTGTCCTAAAAATGCGGGGATTAGAAAGCGCCGTTCAAGCCACGGACTTTAGTCCGTGGTCAGGCGCTTTCCCGCATTTTTATGACTTGAAATATTCCCTTAAGTTAGAAAAAGTTTCTTTTGCTTGTTCCTTATTCTCCACACCAACGACTATGGACTTTATTTGAGGTACACTTTTGATAAATTTTATTGATTCTTTAAAGTTGAATCCTTCTGGACTAGTGAATATTTTGTAAGCAGTTATCGGCTTTTTTATCTTCTTGATAACTTTCAAAGCATACTGAAGATTTGGGTGTGCATGATGTCTATTTATCCATACCCAATGTCCACTTACATTTAATTTTTCCATTTTAGGCAGTGCTGATCCTCCACCCTCACACATACCTAATGGAATAAATCCAATTTTCCTTGCTAAATCAATTTCTCTTTGGACAATATCTTCTCTTCCGATAGTAATAAGAGCGCTTCTTCCTAGATTTCCAACGAGGCAGAAATCACAGAAAGCTCTGAATTCCTTTAACTGCTCGACATATTCTTTCTCATCTAACCGTATTGTTTTCAGTTCTTCTTCTGAAAATCTCTTATTAACATCAAGACCCTTAAACCAAGAGGAATTTTCGATCACTTTTTGATTTAAATAGTATTTCTCAGTAGAGGCAAGCCTTTCCATATTTTCTTTAGTCCATAAAGATTTTTTTCCGAGATAGTAATGTGTTTGCCAATGATGGTTTGAGATGCATACAATTTCAGGATGTTCTTTTTTGAAATTTTTTAGAACTTTAATTAAGGTAGGATGAGGAGACATGCTAAATCCCCTAACTCCGCAATCATAAGCCGTTTCAATCGAATCTTTATATGCTATTTCACGTTGTTTTTCAGTATTGAACAGTTTTTTTCCAAACCATCCTGTAAATCTGTCTTCACCCATAATAACAGAAGGATAACTTTTGTTCTCGATATTGATAAATGGAAAGTGATGCATTCCTAATAAAAGAGACTTTTTCTTATATAAATGTGTTGAAACCAGAATGGATGTTAAACTCAAATAATACTACAATTCCATAAAGCTTAAAAGTGCCTTTTATCCCTAGCTCATTGATGAAAAGAAACATTACTATCCTAGTAGCGGTGCTGGTAATAGCGCTGGTTGTTCTGACCTCATGTACTGTTTCACCCACAGTAGAGGTAGAAACCGTCGACTGCAGTTCTTTCAGCGGTCTTGCTCGCGACGACTGCCATGCTGAACAGCTGCAATGCAGCAAAGTTGAAGATGAACGATTACGGGATTCCTGTGTTGCAGAACTGGCTAAGAAGAAAGAAGATGATAGTGTCTGCAACCTTATCAAAGCAGAGAAGACAAAAGCATACTGCCTGGAACAGATTGCCGTCCTTAAGAACAAGGACAAGTTATGTCTCAAAATTGAAGACCAATATTGGCAGGATAATTGCTATTACAATCTAGGAATCAACAATAATAAAGATGAATTGTGTAAGTCTGTTGACGATGCTGGACAGAGAGAGAAGTGCTTTAAGACTATCGCTCTGGAAACAAACAACCATCTGCTTTGCGGCTTTATTAGCGATGGCAATGAAAGAGATGGATGCATCGTAGCTATCGCCAAAGCAACTAAAAACACTGAAATCTGTGAAACCAGCAGCTCGGCCTTTGCTGCCGATGTCTGCCGCTACAGGGTAGCAAAAGCCAGCAATAATCCGGAGTTATGCGAGACCATTGGATTTAAAGGGGTTAAGGGAACGTGTCAGGAGTTTTTTGTTGAGGAGTAAGAAGGATGTGCTGCTTTTTCTTATAGTATTTTTGACAAATCCCCGTTAATAATAACTGGTCTTACTGATTCTATCTCAGTTGCATATAATCGAAGATCAGGGATAGGGTTCAGAAGAAATATTTTCTGGTTAAGAACGTGAGCAAAACCTATTTCCAGAAAGGTGTTGCCGCCAATGTAGTTCTTGATTCCATTTTTATCATAATTTAGGACCAGGACGGCGTCAGCACTTTGCATCTTTTGCCAAAATTCTTTGATGGGATCAAATTGTTGTTTCTGCCGTAGTTTAATTGTTTCTTTTTCTTGATCTGATTTGCCTATAAACTCGTGGTGTAAATCAGTGATGAAAGCATAGTGCCCCATTCCTGTCAATGTCTGGCACACCTCTAACATCCTCTCAGTAAACTGCATGCTTCCTATAACGCCTATTTTCATTGAGGGGAAGAAAAAATGACTTTATAAAAACTTTATTGTGACAGACCAGGCAGATAAAACAAAATACTTCTATAACCTACGCAGTCAACAGAAAACTCTTTACTTCTTCTTATTCCAAGCATACTTCCGCAGGGCTGCAGTAGCCCCATAACCACAGGAAGCACAGCGCTTCTTTCTGATATGATAAGCATGCTCACCGCAGCGTCTGCAGCGAAAGTGGGAGGTCTTCCCGCTTTTCTTACCCATGCTTGCTGTTCCTTTAGTCATGCTCTCTTACACCCTGTTATCGTATTCTCGCGCTCCTTATGCTGGAGAGATAATTGTAATAGTATCCCCACGAAGGAAAACTTTTCCTACTTTTCTCCGTAATTTTAGCTCGCTCCTGTAGCTCTCTTCGGTCGTATCCCCGATAGTCTTTACGACCTTCACATTCTCGGGAACATGTTCCTCAGCGTCTTCAAGAACGGTATTGATGTGAATGTCAAAGGCTCTCAATTTGCCGACAAACCTGAATCCATTCTTTAGATCGATCATCACTATTTTATTTCTGGCCGCATTTAAAGCGTCCAATGGTCTTGATTCTTCCATCTTGCTATAACCCCCAATTACTAGACCTCTTTTATAGTGATGTTATATAAAGGTTTCTAAAAATATTGACTTTTTGAGGTTATAGATGCTCTGTCCTGAATGTGGTTAGCGTGTAAGGTCGAGCGTTTATATCATCACAGATGTGAATGCGGAGGGTGACGCCCCTTACAAGAAAATCAAAAACTATTGATTTTCTGTACTGAAATTAAGTAGTTTCTTAATTTCATGTACGGGGAGGTACCGCACTACTATTGTAACATGCAAAAAGCGAGTCCACGCTAACCCGAGCGAGGCGAGATTCAGGACAGAGCTGTTCCAGAGAAAATATTATAAACTAACCTATACTTTTAAGACACTATGATACCTTTCCCTAAACTCAGAAAAGAAATGCAGGATTATGACACTGAACGCGAGCATTTGATCAAGCAGAGCAGAGATGTTCTCAAACTGAGCAAACAGATTATTTATGCTGTGCACAGAGACGAACTTAACGAAGCGGCTAAACTCGTAAAACAGATCGAAGCAGAAAAGAAGAAAGTGGATGCTATTGCCAAGCACAGCCGTAAGATGGGCAGCGAAGGAAGCTACAAAGTTGCCATCCAAGAATATGCCGAAGCGCTGCTGTATTATCATTTCGTCAAAGAAGGAGAATTAGTTGAGCTTTCCGTAGATACAGAACATTTTATTTTGGGATTGTCCGACCTTCCTGGTGAATTGGTGAGGAAAGCTGTCTTTTTAGCCGGAAAGGGAGAAGTGGAAAAAGTCATGAAGATCAAAGATGCAGTTGATACAATTTACGGCGAATTATTGAAATTTGATTTCCGCGATAATGAAGTCAGAAGAAAATTTGATTCTGT
>DATDYP010000029.1:0-9313 GCA_035288985.1 Candidatus Nanoarchaeia archaeon | reverse complement strand
CGCAAGCCGTTCAAAAACCCGCTGGAATAGAGCGAAACCATGGACAGCGGAATAGAAATAATTCCCATCAGCATGATGTAATACGTTAAAGAAGGATCATGCAATAGTACAGCAAAGCCTTTAGCAAAAACAATATAGATCAAGGCAAAACAGAGCGTTAAATACCATTGTACTTTCAATGAAGACGCATAGAGCCTTGAAATATCACCTTTTGATCCAGAAATAAGCTTAGAAACTGCCTTGGGCAATCCATTGCCAAAGAAAGCCCGGTTAATCAGATACAAAGACATCAGAACCCCAAAAATCCCATATGCTTCAACGCCAAGATACCTTGCCAGAGCAATATGGATAATATAATTGACCAGAAGCAGCGGAACTTCAGAGGCCATCAGATAGACCGTTCCAGCTCCCATCGACTGTTTCATAATAGAATTTCAAAGCAGAGGATATTTAAGCTTGCTGGAAAAAGAATCTTTTCTCGCCTTACTGGACACTGATGGGTATGATGTCCTCTGTCGCCGGATTTTCTGCTGGACTCCCACTTGATTTTGTAGAAACAGGCTCTTTATGATTATTCCCGGCATTATGACGCACTCCCCGCATCTTCCCGATCTTGATCATATCAGCACCGCTGTTCTTTCCCTTAGAAGATGGTGCAAGAACATTGATGATCTCAGATTTGCCAAATAAAGACTTCACATAATGCTTAGCGATAAACGGAGGGTTGTACAGTATATTGAACCGCTGGAAACATTCATGGGTGCAATAGCATTTGGAATCCTTGATAAACGTGCAGGTCTCCTTGGCTTTTGCAGACGACCATAACTTCCTGAAATCATAGCCAAAATCCTTGATGTTGCCGATCGGCTTGTTGTTAAGAAGCTCGCAGGGGTAGATATCACCTTTTTCATACATCACCGCCATTAAGCTTCCTGCCTTGCAGGGAAGAATGAATTTCTTGTCTTCCACAGTCTTGATGATCATCCCCGTCCGTAGCTTGTTCATATAATCCCTTATACTGGACTTCATCCCCCTTTTTCTGGACGTAGACTGCAGCTGAAAAAATTTCCTGTAATTATCAAGATCAACGCCGAAAAGGTCCATCACTTTTGCCTCTCCACGGATGATATTCATGCCAAAAGCATCAGGCTGTAATTTTTGTGAAACATAACTATGAAATTCCTCCAGCGTATCCTGATTCAATGAAGTTAAGGTTGAAACCACGGACAGCTGCAGACGCGGATATTTTTTCTGCAATTCCTTAAGCATGATAAACGTCTTCACAGCAGTCTTGAAACAATCTTTAAGCTGCCGTATCTGGTCGTGTATCTTCTCAATTCCATCCAGGGAGAGGACAATATTCAGATCCAGGCCCGGACAATTTTCAAGAATATCGGTGCAATCCTTTTCCATCTTGTCCGTAAACGTCCCATTGGTGGGAACGGTAACTTCCTTAACTGGGGTGTTGCGGTAATAGGTCTTGATGACCTCCGCAAAGTCTGGACGGATAAACGGCTCCCCGCCGCTGATGTTAAGAATCACCAGATCAGGCAGATTTCTGCTCAGCTTATCAATCTCATCCAAAGACAATTCTCCCTGGGTATTTAATTTGCTCCAGAAGAAACAATGCCCGCATTTGGCATTGCATTTAGAAGTGACAAAATGGATCAATTGGAGAGGCGTTTTTGGCTCTCTGACCACAAAATACTTCAATAATTTCAGGTACGACCGCCTCATGTTTATACCTAAATGATACCCGTTTAAAAACCTTATGAAGGGATATACTTAGTAAAAGCATCATTTTACAATATTTGCGCCACCGTGGCGCAAGACAAACCGGGGGAAGTCCCTTACGGGGTGGTTTGTAGGACACAAAGTGTCCGTCTTGCCGCCAACGTGGTGGCGTGCAGAAAAGAATGATAACATAATCAAAAAGGATGCAGCTTCATCTCCTTCCCGGACTTATCAAAAATCTTGATTACGGCAACTGGACAATTTCGTGCAGCTTCTTTATTTTCTTCCAGATCATCATCTTCTATTTCCCGCTCCCAGACATCGTCTTCACCCTCTTTCGGCCGGGAGCCGATAAGATCCGCCTTGCCGTCTTCCTGGTTCATCTTCCAGAACCTCTCGGCAAGAAGGGCACAAGAGCCAACACTGATGCAGTTTTTACGGTCATAGACGATTTTGATTTTTGTCATATTAATAATTGTAAGAACCACTGCTTTAAGTACTTTATGCTGTCGGCCTTTGCTTGCTTCTTTCTTCCTTCGCCAATTCCTTATCCAACCTATGCAGGGTCCTCAACTGGGTATACATCCGGCGCACAAACTCCAGAACATACAGGACTGTATACAGGATCAGAGTTTCTCTAGGAAAGTTAAGAATGATCCCAATAAACAATAGATTAAAAGGATTGCTTCGCCGTGTCAGCAAATAAACAAAAGCAAATCTCTTTTTCTTGTTGCGCATGGACAAATTATTCCGCAGGGAAAGAATTTTTTCCCGGAATTCCGGCTTATAATCTTCAGGATTTATTACTGCCAGCTTACTGTACAGCAAAGCCAAGGCTGATATGACGCCCAAGGCTACATAGAGAATGTTATTGTATTTGAGAGCTACGCCGATGGAAAGACAAATGAAAAATATCGGGCTGCCAAAACAGACGCCCAGCCATTCCAGGAAAATACCCTTGTAACTAGATTTCTTCTTGATCCTGGCAACCTGCCCGTCAATAGCATCTAGGAAGCCGGCAATCGTGTAGAGGACAATGCCAAGAACATTAAGCCAGTATGTACCTAGCACCATCAGCAGCGCAGCAAGAAACTGTAAAAAGAGCCAAAAGACCGTTATCTGATTGGGCGTGATACTCGTTTTCAACAAATACTGCGTAAAATATAATAAGATATAATGAAGTTTCTGAACATAAGGATCATAATAATCCTTGCTGCACTTCTCCCTCAGCTCCTGCATCGCTTTGCTTACCATAGTGCCTCATCAAAATTGTTTATAAATTTCCCGCGCTCTTTCTAAATCTTGCGGAAAATCAATCTCTATTCTTGGCAGACCGTTAGTGTACACCGGCCTGACCTCAAAATTCCGGTTCTGCAGGAACATGACAATATCAGCGATATACTTCTTCGTTCCACCATCTTGGATAAATTTTTCTGTTTCTTCAAAGAATGCCATTGACGCTTCTTTTGGAACTCTCACCATAGCTGTAAATTCACCGGAAGCCTGATGAAGTGGAATTTCCTTAGACATGGCCACGATTTTGTCATTCTTGATGATCGCCTTGAAGTCTTCTTCATCACAGGCTTTCAGTTCTACTGATGCCAGCACCTGGCCTGGCTCTTCTAAAAACGATCCCATGATCTTAGGGTGCATCAGCGAATCCCCGGTCATGACGATAAAGTCAGAACCTACTAAATGATCTTTCCCTAACACAACAGAAGAAAGCAGGCTTGTTGACGAATACTGGCGGTTATGTAAAAAAGTCACTTCGCCTTCAAACTCTTTTTCAATCAGTCCTGCACAATGACCGACCACAATGTAAATGTCAGAGATGCCTAATTTTTTAAGCATATCAACCGTGTGCCGGAGCAAGGGCTTCCCGCCAATTTCAAGCAGGCACTTGTTGGTATTCTGGGTCAAGTTCCCTAACCGTGTGCCTAAACCTGCGGCAGTAATCAGCGCTTTCACCTACCCAGCGCTTTAAACTGCTCTTATAAAATTTATGGTCTTTGAGAACACACCTCTCCATGCGGATGCTCTATAACCCAAGTACACAACTCTTATATACAGATGTTTCAACCAAAAAGAGCATGACTATCAACATCGGCTTAAAGGGGTTTGGCAGGATCGGACATCTCTTTACGCGATTGACGGAAGAAGATTCCTCCTTAGACATGAGAGTTGTAGCTATCGCCGAAAGAAACAATGATCACAAGCTGAATAATGAAACTATCGCCAGGCAGCATCTGGCAAATCTTCTTTCAGACAGTGCCTATGGCCAGTTCGGTGGAACAGTCTCAGTGCCGAAAGAGATTGATGGGGACACCTATAAATTCGACCTCAATGGAAGAGAAGTTGTACTGTTTTTTAACCGTGGTGCTGCTTACCAAATCGACTGGAGCAGATATGATGTTGATGTTCTTATCGATGCATCGTTAACAGCTGACAAGCCGCAGACAGAGAAGCAGATCGAAGAATTACGACGATGCCTGACAGGAACCGTCAAGAGAGCAGTCGTAGCTTGCCCGCACAAATATGTGGATAAAACACTTATCGTCGGCGTAAATGAAGATCAATATGATCCAGCTAAACATCAAGTAGTATCGGCAAGCTCTTGCACTGGAAATGCCGCAGCACCAGTGGTTGATCTGATAGACCAAAATTATGGGATTACATATGCTGATATTGAAACAATACATCCTATGCAAAATTTTGAATCTGCCGTTGACGGCGTCGGCTTAACTGCAGGAATGGCTCGCGGGAGTGTTGGAAATGTGAAAAGCGTCGATACGGCAGTAGTTGGATCAGTTGTTGCAGTATTGCCGCATCTTAAAAATATAAAATTCAACACCAAACCACTCTCTTTCAGGACTCCAACTGCCAGCGGTTGCTTCATGCGTTATGATTTGGGGATTAAAGAACCTGTGCAAGGAGGCGCGGAAGAAATAAACAGTTTATTGCAGGCGGCGGCAGAAGGGCCTTTGAAAGGAATAATTGGCTATCATGAGCCCTTGATGGGAGTAATGCCACCAAATGCCTTGGATGTCAAGGGAATGACATATGCAGTGCTGATCTCGCCCCAATCTACGACAGCATACCAGCCTTTTCCAGATAATAAAGGAAACATCATCCGTCTACTCGGTTTGCACGACACAGAACTAGGTTATTCAGCGTGCGTGGCCAGGACCATTAAAGAGATGGAAAAAAGAGGGCTATAAGATAACTTTGTACTCTCCCAAGCCTTCAATCTCTTTCTTCAGCTTCTTCAAATCCAGGCTTCCTTCGTGCTCAAGAACCGTTTTTCCGGTCTTGAAGTCAACTTTACAGAATTTCACGCCTGGAATTTCAGCACAGACTTCTTCAATCAGCATCTTGCAGGAATTGCAGTGCGTTCCTTTAACTGTAATTATCGTTTTCATGGCACTACCTCAAACGTTCCAGGGCCAGCCATGCCCATGGCACAGGTGAAGATCATTTTACCGGTCTGCTGAGGCGTAAAAGTAATGGTTTTAATGCTATCTTTAGGCAACCTCTCCGTTATCCCTAATTTAGGGACACTGATTATTCCAGCACAGCCCTGCGCATTTTTGCCATCAATGTTCCACTCGACCGGAACTCCTTTTTTCAAAGTAAATCTATCGGGAAAATAATCAAGGCCATCAACCTTTAAGGTAATAATCTGTTTTTCTCCAATTACGTTAATATCATTATTGTCATTAACGATGCCATTATCAACAGAAGGTAGAGCAACTCCCGCGCCTACTAAATTAAATCCAGGTGCCAAATTGAAAATCCCCAAAACGATAACTAATACCGCGGAAAAGGTCATGAAGTATTTCTTAACATTTCCCTTGGCAAAACTGGAGAATGCGCCTACCGAAACAAGTGAAGGCAATGTTCCCAGAGAGAAAGCCAGCATGGTTAATGCGCCAACGGCAAAACTCCCTGTTCCTAGCACATACAACTGCAGCGCCTGGGTAAATCCGCAAGGGAGGAAAAAAGTTGCTGCACCGAACAGAAAGGATGATATTTTGCTTACTTTTTGGTCGCTGGCATCATACATTTTATGAGCGATAAATTTTGGCATCTTGATTTGGAGTTTGTTGAGCCAAGGAAATATCTGCAATAATTGAAGCCCCATGATTATCATCAGCAAACTGGCAATAATGGTAATGATGCCGGTCACGCTTGAAGAAAGAGTTAACACTGAACCGAGAGCGCCGATAGCTCCTCCAAGCAAAGCATAGGAAGCAATTCTTCCGGCATTGAAATAAAGATGCGGCTTGAATCTCTGCCAACCATTTAGGCCTGGATTTGTTTCATGAAATTTGCTTGAGACTGCTAACAACAACCCTCCGGCAACCGCCAGGCAGGTGGAAGTGGCAGCAACTAAACCTATTACAAAAATAAATCCATAACTCATAGTATCAGTTAGCCCAAAATTCTTTGGTAAGAGATCAAATTGCGTTAAGAGGAAATACGCAGCAAATAATACTACCAATACTGCACCTATTTCTGAATAGCGTCCTTTGTCTTTGAGGATAAAAGAATTCTTAGGCGGATTTTCTATAGGATCGCCTGAAGCGTAAAGCGTATATCCCTTTTCTTTTACTGCATCTTGAAGCTGCTCTAATTGAACATTTTCAGAACATTCCACTTCTGCCTGTTCTTTTGCCCGGCTGACTTTTACTTTCTCCACTCCAGAAACGTGTTTCAGATTCCGTTCTATCAATACTTCGCAGCTGGAACAGGTCATTCCCTGAACTTTAAGGTTGAGTTTTTTCATGATTTTACTCCGATTGTCGTAACTGCAAATAAAAAGGTTCTTTGCTGTAACTGGACATTTAAACCTACCTTCTTAAAAAGCTTTCTCATTTTTCTCTTATTATTAATCTTCACACAGCCAGGCTCAAATTTTTCAAACAACCAATGGATTGGACGTAGGAAAAAATTAATATCAGCAATGATCACTTGTCCATTCTTTTTTGTAACTCTTTTCATCTCCTGAAGGGCTTTCTCTTGATGATCATAATGATGAAAGGCTTCTGTAGAAACGACATAATCAAACATTTCTGCTGGAAAGGGAAGCTTATGAACGTCACTCTGCTGTAACTTCACATCAGGAGGGAGTTTCCTTTTTGCAACTTGCAACATGCTAGGAGCAAGATCGATTCCATGGAGATTCCTAAACCCTCTTTTTGCTAGTTCAGCCAACAACTCGCCAGAACCGCAGCTTATATCCAGTATAGTGCTCTCTTTTCCTATTATGCTTTGAAGAGCAACTTTATGAAATCGCTTCATCCAAAATTGAAATAAAGTATTGTCATACCTCTCAGCACAGCTGTTGAAAAAGCGCTTGTTCTCTTCTGTTTTTTCTGATCTCATTTTATTCTCTTCAGTTTCAAAGATTTTCTTCGCAGTAGCAGTGAATTAGTTACCACGCTTACAGAACTCATAGCCATCGCCCCACCGGCAATGACTGGACTTAACAACCAGCCCGTAAATGGATATAACACTCCTGCAGCAATAGGGATGCCTAAAATATTGTAAATCAAAGCCCAGAACATGTTCTGTTTCACTTTTGCCATCGTCATTTTACTTAATTTGATGGCTCGCGGAACATCCAGCAGACTGTTTTTCATCAAGACTATGTTTCCAGTTTCCATGGCTACATCTGTTCCTGAACCCATGGCAATGCCTATATCTGCCTGGGCTAAAGCCGGGGCATCGTTAATCCCATCGCCGACCATGGCTACTTTCCCTTTCTTTTGAAGATCTTTCACATACTTCACTTTTTCTTCCGGCAATACTTCGGCAAAGAATTTTTCGATACCAACTCTCTTGGCAATCGCTTGTGCAGTTCTGGTATTATCCCCCGTAATCATGTATGGCACTAAACCCATATCCTTAAGGATAGCGACAGCTTCTGCCGAATCCTCTTTCAATTCATCAGCAACCGCAATCAATCCTACGACAGATTTTGCATCAGCAAGAACCATGACTGTTTTACCTTCATTTTCCAGAACTTCCATCTTAGAGATGTACGAAGAGAGCGAGATCTTTTTTTCTTTCATCAACTTAGTATTTCCGAGATAATACTCCTTCGAACCTATTTTTCCCCTAACTCCTTTTCCAACTACTGCTTGGAATCCAATCACCTTCTTAAAAGATATCTTTCTGTCTTTTCCTTTCTGTACGATCGCTTCCGCCAAGGGATGTTCAGAACTTTTTTCCAGACTGGCAGCAAGTTCTAAAACATTTTTTTCCGTGGCATTTTTACCAGCAATTATATCAGTGACGACCGGCTTCCCTTTAGTGATGGTTCCAGTTTTGTCAAAGACGATGTATTTCACTTTATGTGCAGCTTCCAGAATATCACCGCCTTTAATTAGAATCCCGTGAGTGGCTCCCTTTCCAGTCCCCACCATGATGGATGTAGGCGTCGCTAATCCTAAGGCGCAGGGACAGGCAATAACCAATACAGCAACGGCACTAATTAGAGCGAACTCTACTTCAGCCCCTAAAAGTAAAAACCAAACCAGAAAAGTTGTCAAGGCGATCCCGATTACAATAGGTACAAAGTAAGCAGAAACTTGGTCTGCAAAGCGTTGTATAGGCGCTTTCTTTCCCTGCGCATCTTCAATAAGTTTTACAATACGAGCAAGTGTAGTTTGTGCTCCTACTTTGGTAGCTTTAAATCTAAATGTTCCCTGCTTGTTGATAGTGGAACCAATAACTGCATCTCCTTTCTTTTTTTCTACAGGAATGCTTTCTCCAGTGACTAAACTTTCATCAACAGAAGAATACCCTTCGACAACAATTCCATCTACGGGAATCTTTTCACCTGGTTTGACGATAACAATATCACCTACAACTACCTGCTCGATAGGGATCTTCATTTCTTTCCCTTTGCGGATAACTGTAGCTGTCTTAGCGCCCATTTTTACTAATTTAGCAATAGCTTGGCTGGTCTTTCCTTTTGCTACTGCTTCCAAATATTTTCCCAATAAAACTAAAGTGATTAAAATTGCAGAGATCTCAAAGTACTGATGTTCTCCACCATTGAATAAGACTACATAAACCGAATAGAAATAAGCTGCGCTCGTGCCGATCGCGATTAAAGAATCCATGTTAGCAGATTTATTTTTCAGAGCTGCCCAGGTTCCTTGATAGAACGGCCAGCCGATGTAGAATTGCACAGGTGTGGAAAGAATCCAGAGAAAATATTCTCTATAAGGGAGATCCATAAAGGCCATGCTAATGAGTAAGGCAGGTAAGGCCAGTACTGCACTTAAGATAACTTTAAATCTCAATTTGCTAATTTCTTTCTTCCGCAACTGTTCTTCCCTGGCATAACTTTCTTCGCCGAGAACCTCTGCATTGTAACCTTTCTTCTGCACCGCCTGAAGAAGGTCTTCTTCTGTTGTTTTTTGGGGATTATAGGTAATCGTCCCTTTCTCCGTTGAATAATTGACCACGGCCGACTGGACACCCTCAACTTTTTGCAATGCTTTTGTCAGGATAGTGCTGCAGCTGGCGCAATGCATGCCGGAAATCTTTAGTGTTGATGTTTGCAGCT
>DATDYP010000028.1:0-27970 GCA_035288985.1 Candidatus Nanoarchaeia archaeon | reverse complement strand
TGTTACGACTCCAGGCGCAAGTTCGGCAGCTTCTAATGGTATACGATAGGGTCTTTCTTGTGCATACGCTAAAACTTTACCAATGAATTCAGCATCTTGTACCATGGTTTCAAGCCTCAATAAACATCAGAATCAGCCTCTTAGTAAATAAAACGGTTGTTTTTTTATAAATCTGCCGCAGATAATGCACCACCTGAATTCTATGTTTTATTTTATGACTTTGACAATTCCATGAGTAGCATCTACTTCTACCTCTTGCCCGGGCTGAAGAACTTTAGTTGCATTTGTCGTTCCTACAACACAAGGAATCCCCAATTCCCTGCTCACAATAGCTGCGTGGGACAACATTCCGCCTTCATCAGTCACTATTGCTGCAGCTCTCTGCATGGCTGGAACATAATCTGGATGAGTGGTAATGGCAACTAGAATGTCCCCTTTCTTTACCTTAAGGAGATCATGCACCGTTCTCACGATTTTTACTGGTCCTCTTGCTTTCCCTTGACAAGCGACAGTCCCTCTGATCTCTTTTATTTTAGCCTCTTCTTCAGAAAAACCAATCTTACGTAATTCTTCATTGATGGCATGATCAACACATACAACTTTATTGTCCTTAAGATAAAGCAAGAATCCTTCCTGCCTCTTTTTACTTCTGCTTACATTAACCTGTTCTCCATCTAAGAAGAGAAGAATCTCTTCTTCTGTTAGGTATGCAGTCTCTCTCAGCGAAAGGCCCATTCTCTTTCCAATTTCAGCAAATAAACTTTGAATATAAAATACTCCTTTCCGCCTGTAATCATCTCTTGCGTCTTTAATATAGCCCAGTTCCTTAATCATCCGAAACATTTCCTTTTCATCGTCGCTCAAGTGTGCTGTTCGTGCTGCCTCTTCAAAACTTACTTTATCATATTGTGTCCCTAATTTCAATTGATTTACATAATCTTCAACATCTGCAAGTGACCATGGTTCGTTGTGCAGGTCTAAACAGGAAATCCACCTGTATTTCTCCCAGAATTTTTTAATCTCTTTATCATTCCCTTTAATCCTGTAAGCTTTTTCCTGCATTAGCAAAACAGTACTCTTTTCAACAGGTCGGAATAATGCTTCTTGTACTTTGTCATCATAAGAGTTAATACGTTTATGTCCTTTCCCGCTCCAGTACTCGTTCAATAAAAATGTGATCCAGATAATGCAGGTGTAGTCAAGAGCAATCTTTTGGTATTCCAAGAACAAAGCGTTGATTTCTCCTAGATCGAGTGCGCCAAGATTACGTTCGCTTATTTTTTTACTAACAGTGACATACTTTTTCCCTAATGAATTAAATAAATCCTTGAAAATATTAAATCGCTTCTGGTTGCTTGTAAATTCCGCAACAACAAAATCCATGAAGACTTTTTCTTCCCCTTTCTCAAAATAGAAGGCTTGATTTTTATGCTGTGGAAGGATGATGAGCCGTTTCATATAGGCATTACCAACTAAGTGTTTTGCCCTCCAACTAATTGCTTTTAAAGCTACATCACAATACTGAACTGTGTATTCCCTGCTGAACATCTTCTTCCAGATCATACCACAATGGAGCCTATGCTCTTTAAAAAAGTTACTACAAATGAAAACAATTAAAAAGGATGCCTATAAGATCATCAACATGAAACCATCATATACATTCCTAGACCATACTGCCGACGTGCTGTTCCGCGCTCAGGCACCGACGGTAGAGCAGTTGTTTGAGCAGTGCGCCCTGGCCCTGGAAGAAACGCAAGTAGATCTCAGTACAGTAGAACAGACAGAAACAATCACTTTTACCCTGGAAAATAAAACCATTGAACGGCTGCTTTTCGACTTTCTTGACGAATTGGTATTTTATAAGGATGCTGATCAGCTTATCTTTAACAAGTTTGAAATAACCATCAACAAGCATGGAGAGAAGTACGAGCTGTCTTGCACTGCTCATGGTGAGAAGCTGGACCATCAGAAGCATAATCCTAAAGTTGATGTCAAAGCAATCACCATGCACATGTTTGAAGTGAGTAAGGTCGATCAGGGCTGGCAGGCGCAGGTGCTGGTGGATATTTGAGAAAAGCAGAACTAGGGAAATAAAAATATTCAAAAATTGTCGGAGTTGCTGTGATGTCAATAAATCGTAGCAAGGACAGCTATGATCATCGAAGAGAAGACCAGCATATAATCCAATCTTTTCGCTCCGCGCTTACTAATCTTCTTCCGAAAAACCTTACGGACAGCAAATTGAAGGAAATGCTCTTTAGAAGGTAATCCCCTTACTTGTTTTTGCACTTTAGAGAGCAGACAATCTTGAAAAACAAGAAACTGCATTCGATGTAAGGTGATAAGAAGCAGAACTACAGAAAGCGGAAGAAACAATCCCATGAACACTCCAAAGACAATGACTCCTATGTGCAGCCAAAAGAGCAAGTCGATAAGGATTTTATCGGGCATTTTATCTCAAATGTGCAGAGGTAAAGAGCACATCAAATTTTTTGCAGTAGATTAATGCGTAGCTGTATTTTTGTAGCTGGCTTATCGGCTTTTGGATATGGTAGGATTGTCCGCCTTTTGTTCCTTTAAGCAGCCCCAGATTGAGAATATCGGCTTTAGCAGAATTTTTTGTGGAAAGATATACATACAAATCAGGACCGGATCTGATTTTCACCTTGTTGTCAAAAAGGAGGATGCTCCCTTTTCTTTCTTCCGGCAATAAGTATACTTCTCCACTTCCTTTATGGATGAGATCTTTTTTGATAAAATCTCCTTTTCTTCCGCTGGATTTTACAAACCATTTTTGATCGTTTTTAATCCGTGCAAGTAGGACCTGCTCCTTTCGTCTTAAGAAAACTTTTTCTCCGAAGAAAATTTCTTTTAAGGATTTCTGCCTGAGGATTTCAATAATATCCCTGAAGGTTGTTAAGGATATTCTAACCATAAACAAAGTAATTTTTAGATCTTTAAAAATGTAATGAAAAGGTTTTTATACTTTATTACAAGTTTCTGTTACATGAAAAAGTGGTTGATATTAGTCGTCTTGGCTGTTCTTGTCGCTGTCGCAGGATACGTTTATTTTACTGCTACTAAAACGATAGAAGTACAAGAAGCATCCCCTTTTCTGCAGGTTGACGACAGCATGGATACCATGACCGCTGCTGAAAAGGAGCAGTTCCAAAAAGCAGTTGATGCGGCAAGCAAAAATGTTAAAGTAATGGATGACGAGATGGGAGAAGCAGCTGTTTTGCTCGCCCAGGGCGATTTCAAGCCTCGCGCGCATGAAGTGAGGGGTAAAGCGCTGTTGATACAGGCAGGAAATTCTAAAGTTCTGAGGTTTGAGGAATTTGAAACCATTAATGGTCCTGATCTTCATATCTGGCTGGCTTCTTCATTAGGAAAAGATGATTATGTTGATCTGGGACCAATTAAGGCGACCAAAGGGAATGTCAACTATGATGTTTCTGCTGATGTTGATACCGCTAAGTACAATAAGGTTTTAGTCTGGTGCGTTCCATTTGGGGTCTTGTTTAGCTATGCTGAATTGGAGCAGTAAACAAATGCCAACCATTTTCTCTCTTGCAGAAGAGATTCGCAGATGCACTGCCTGCCCATTATACAAAAACGCAACTCTCGCTGTTCCCGGTGACGGCCCAAAAAACGCAAAGATCATGATGGTAGGCGAGGCTCCAGGTGAGGAAGAAGATCGCCAGGGGCTGCCGTTTGTAGGAAAGTCCGGAAAAGTCCTGGATAAGATGCTGGAAGTTGCAGGACTGGATCGGAAACAAGTTTTCATTACCAATACGGTGAAACACCGCCCTCCCAACAACAGAGCGCCAAAAGCAAGTGAGATAAAAATCTGCAAGGAGTTATGGCTGGATAAACAAATTGAGATTCTGAAACCAAAAATAGTTATTCTTCTTGGCGTAGTTGCATTAAAAACTGTTCTTGGCGAAACTTCAATAGAAAAATTGCATGGTAACATTATCGAGAAGAACAAACAAAAATATTTTGTTACCTTTCATCCATCAGCAGCGCTGCGTTTTTCGGAAAAGAAAAAGAAGATGGAAGCGGACTTCAGGCGATTGAAGGATTATCTGGGCCGTGAATCGTCAAAATAAAGCGGCTGCCGGGGCGAGTATGATGCTCCTCCCTGAATATAAGGACAGGGACCCATCGGCGCCCGATACAAACTCCAGGGTTGGTCGTTGATGTATGTAGTCCTGACATACTGTATCGCTGAAGAAGCTACTGGAAAATAAAGAGGTTTGCTGTACTTGTTTTGGTGTGCGTACTGCATTTTTAGGACATTGCTCAGATCAAATATTCTATGCCCGGCCTTTGATAGCCTAGAGGAGAGCTGGAATATAAGGGCTTCTGTAACTGGCTTCCATAATTTAATGGCGGAAAGATGTTAGGTGTGAAGTATCCTGTCGTTGACGAGGGCAGGATCGTATACGGCTGTACTCCCAGCTGTGAAGCAACATCCGTGCTGCCACTACGATAGCCTGTGGTATCCTTAAGTATGGGGATATTTCTTCTTGCAGAATCATATCGCAATAAAGAGTTAATCGTTTCTTCTACCCCGCTTAACTGCCCTCTTGCTCTTCTGGTTAGGTAGAGATCATCATGCCGTAGATGAGGGACTGTCACGCTTTCGACAATCTTTTTTGGAACAGCCATATGTCGGGCTCGAAGGTATGCAGCGTCATGCAGTCCTTCAGCTCCACTCACTGGAATTTCTGAGGTCATTTTTATGATTCTAATATGAGAAATTAATTTTCGTAAAGATTTTTCTTAGGGAAGAAATCCTGCATAAGCTTGTACATCTCTTCCATTTTTTGGCCGGACAAACTCCTATAGCCGATGGAAGGTGTAGGATTTTCGTTTAGAGTTCTGGAGATATAATCTGAACTTGGATTTGAAATTAGAGCTGAAGGGACTTTTATCATAAAATGATAATCTAGTAAAACTCTGGAATCCGGCAAGTTTTCCTGTTGTTGTGTAAAAATCGTTTTATAGTGTGGTGCTACCATTGTGACATCCTTGTCAATATTCAATATCAAGGCAAAACGAGAATAAATACTTTTCCCGAGAAAGTGGGACAAAAAAGTCAAAAAATAGCGGGAGGAGGAATTTCAGCCTCAGGAGTTCGCTCCCGAAGAATTTGAACCTCCGATCTCCGGGTTATGAGCCTTCCGCACCCATTACTTGAGTTAATGGATTCGGCGGGTACTCCTAGCTTCCCTATCCCGCTATGCACTCTCAATTCCTGAGCCTTTTAAAAAGATTTGCTTTTTGTTTCTTAGCGGCTAAACTTTTTTAAAGAAATGTGAATTTTTCTGGTCATGGGACTTGAAGAGGGATTGACAGAGTATAAGCCAAGGGATGAAATTGAACATCTGGATCTTATCGATGGAACAGTAAGAGAACGTGTCCAGATCTACCAGAGATTTGAGCCGGGGCAGTGTTATAGCAGCACTTTTAAAGATCAGCAGACGATGGAAAAATATATTGCACGACTGCGTCAGGAAGGGTTGGATATCGGTAAGGGAGATGCAGAATTTGGTTTTAAGATGCCTCTGCCTGGGAGAAACGTCTCGCAGAGAACATTAGTTATCTTCCGACGACACCTCTAGAAATAAAATGTCAGGCACAAACCTTTATAAACATCTTTTATTTCTTTCTTACCATGAAAAAGAGGGAAGAACAGAGAGGCAGATTGAAGACCATTCTGCTGACTATTGCCTCAGTTTTCTTTGTTCTTTTTGTCATCATACCCTTGACGTTCGCCTTGTTTGACGGCCCGCAGAGAGGCAATGTTGCCAAAATTCCCATCGAAGGTCCGATAACTGGCAACGGTGGTAACAGCTTTGGTGATGTTGCTGTTTCTTCCAGCGATGTGGTGGAGTTTATCGAATCAGCAGATGAAGATGCACAAATAAAAGCAATCCTCCTGGAAATAAATTCGCCAGGTGGTTCTGCTGTCGCTTCTGATGAGATTGCCGCTGCCATCAAGAAAACAGAAAAACCAGTCGTTGCAGTTATCCGCGAAGCTGGTGCTTCTGGAGGCTATTGGATTGCCTCTGCAGCAGATCATATCATTGCTAACAGGATGTCCATCACCGGAAGCATCGGCGTGATTTCTTCCTATCTTGAATTCAGCGGACTGATGGACAAGTATGGTGTCGGATATCAACGCTTAGTTGCTGGGGACAGGAAAGATATCGGTGTTCCACTCCGAAAACTGGACGATGAGGAGCAAAAAATTTTACAGGGCAAATTAAACCGTATTCATGCTTTCTTCATGCAGGGAGTAGCGGAAAACAGAGGCATGAAAATGTCTGATGTAGAAAAGATAGCAACAGGCGAATTTTACCTCGGTGTGGAAGCTTTAGAGCTTGGTTTAGTTGACCAGCTGGGGGATGAGGATACGGCTGAAAAATATCTTAAAGAGAAATATGATCTTGAAACAATCGAGTATGTTGTCTATCAGAAAGAGCTTGGCTTCCTGGAGTTGTTGACCGGAGTTGTGTCTGACTTCTTTTTCAACATCGGAGAAGGGATGGCTTCGGTTTTTGTGAAGCAGACGAATCAAATGTGGGTATAGATGTACTATGAGGGGTAGAGGATGTGCAGGGTTTTTAGTAAAGGTTGTTCTAGTAAATATTTTAATGATGGTATTAAGCCTTCCCTTTGTTTCTGCCGCTGATGTTGATCCTGGCGTTCTGGCAGCCTTAGAAGACCATCCAGAAGCATCGGTGATCGTAGTCCTGAAAGATGAACCTGTCGGTTCGCCGGAAGAGAAAAAAGAGATGATCCAGAAAGTGCAGGAGAGCGTGCTTTCAAATCTTCAGGAGAAAAGCGGCGACCCTGCAGCAGGATTGAAAGGTGTTGTCAACAATATTTTAGGGAAGGAAGACCACGACATTGAAGTAGAGCATACCTATTCCACCATCAACGGATTCAGCGGGGATGTTACTGAGCAAGGTCTTGAGAAATTAAAGGACGATCCGAATGTTGAAGCAGTTTATTTGAATAAAGTTAGACGAGTTCTCTTGTCAGATTCAGTACCCCTAATTAACGCTGACGACACATGGCAAATGAATGTTGGTAATTATAATATTACTGGCCAAGGTCAGACAGTCTGTGTTGTAGATACTGGAGTTGACTACACCCATCCTGCTTTAGGCGGATGCACCAATTCCTCTTTTTTAATGGGGGACTGTCCAAAAGTCATTGGTGGTTACGATTTTACAACATGTGAAGAATTTAATTCAGCATCTGGAAATTGCATCGTACCTAAGAATACCGATGCTGACCCTATTGATGATGCTGGTCATGGAACTCACGTCGCAGGAATTGTTGCTTCAACAGATTCTACATATAGAGGTGTTGCTCCAGAAGCAAAATTAGTTGCTATGAAAGTATGTAATAAACAAGGAATGTGTTCTGATTCTGATGTGATAGCAGGAGTAGAGAGATGTCTTAATAACGCAACAATATATAATATTTCTGTCGTAAGCATCAGTCTTGGAGGGGATAGCTATACTTCCTTTTGCGATGCCTCGTCCCCTTTTTCTGAGATTATTAATACACTAGTAGGTAAAAATATTTCGGTGGTAACTGCTGCTGGAAATAGTGGAGGCGGTAGCATAACCGATCCTAGTTGTGTTCAAAATGCCACTAGGGTAACTGCTACGACAAAATCGGATAGTATTCCTAGTTATGCTTCAAGACATGCTTTCTTCAATGATACTATTGCTGCTCCAGGTCATTTAATTAAATCCTTAAATCTAGGTGGCGGATTCACCTCATTATCTGGTACATCTATGTCTACCCCCCACGTTTCTGGCGTAATTGCTTTAATGAGACAGTACTGGAGCCTTACTTATAATAAAAGTCCAACTCCTGAGCAGATAGAGCAGAAGATTCTTTTGACAGGGAAAAAAATTTATGATTCTGTAACCAATATGGATTACCCTCGTATTGATACTCTGGCATTATTGCAACCGGTTATTAGTTTTATCAACCCTGAAAACAATTCAGTTCTTAGCGATAATTCCTTTCAGGTTGTTATTTCATCTGATGTTGATTTGGCCTCAGCAGTTTTAGAACTAGTTTTTCCAGATAGTAGTGTTACTAATTTAACTATGGTCAATGAAATTTCTACACAATTTTCTTCAAACCTTTCTAGTTTAGGAGACGGAACATACACTTATCTTGCATTTGGTACTGATAGTGGAGGCCTTGTTGGAGTAAGTCCTATACAATCATTGATTATCGACACAACTTCACCATCTGTAACCATCACTGCCCCAGCTAACGGAACATACATCGGTGGAGATGTACAATCTTTCACTGCAGCTATCTCTGAATCAAACTTGGATTCCGTCATTTTTTCTTTTGATAACTCTACCGGAAATGATTTCAATCTTACTCCTGTCAATACCAGCGGCAGCTGGAATGTAGATGTATCAATTTCATCTCTGGTTGAAGGAGAACATCTCATGACCGTGATAGCTGTTGATTTAGCCGGCAATAGCAATGCTTCAGAGCACATTCAGTTCAGTGTTGACAAGAGCGCCCCTTCAGTTACCTTTCTCTCGCCAGTGTCAGGAAGTGTTTTCACTGTAGATTCAGGCAGTCAGATTTTTAATGCCAGCGTCAATGATAATCTGCCTGTTGGAACGGTCATCTTTCTGTTTGATAACGCTAATGCCTTAGACTTTAACCTCACTGCAGTCTTTGATAATCTTTCAAATACCTGGTCAGCAAGTTATAACGTTTCTACCTTGCTCGATGGTGAGCATGCCGTAACCGTGTTTGCGGAAGACAGCGCTGGAAATATTGACAACAATGTCTCGGTCAGTTTTACTGTCGACAACGCCGCTCCGGCTGTAACTTTTCTCTCTCCTTCTTCCGGGAGTGTTTTTACGTTAGCTTCAGATACGCAAACATTTAACGTGAGCGTCAACGACAGTCTCCTGCTTGTGGAGACGGTCTTGTTTATGTTTGACAATGCCAGCAGCCTCGACTTTAATGTCACTGCTGTATATGATACTTCTTCAAATACCTGGTCTGTGCAGTATAATGTTTCCACGCTGATGGAGGGATCGCATATCGTAACCGCGTCTGCACGCGATAGTGCCGGAAATGAAAATCGCAGTGAATCTGTTACATTTACTGTTGATCTTGCAACAAAACCATCGGTGTCTCTTACCAGCCCGGCTGACAATGTTAAATCTTCCAATAACACCATCACCTTCGTCTGCTCTGCTCAGGATAATCTGGATTTGGCAAGCATAACTATATATGGCAACTGGAGTTCCTGGCATGCTAATGAGACTCATCCAATTACAGGATCGAAGAATTCTACGGAATTTACAAAAATCCTTCCAGACGGCGCTCACCGCTGGACTTGTTTTGCCGAGGACTCGGAATCATACGCAGCTTTTGCTTCCCAGAATTATACTCTCTTGATAGACACTGCACCACCACAGGTAAGTGCTATCGTTGCTGGTTCTTTGACGGAAAATAGCGCTGAGATTACCTGGGCAACGGACGAGGATACGAACTCCACCCTGGCCTATGGAACAACAACCGCCCCAGACACATTTTCATCCAGTAATTCGTTGGTGAAATCGCACAGCCTTTCTGTCGGGTCTCTTAGTGCTTCAACCATCTATCATTATACAGTCACTTCCTGCGACTCTTTCGGCAACTGCGCTACATCCAATCTGAACAACTTTACCACTGCTGCAGCTGCGGGAGGTAGTGGTGATAGCGGCGACTCAGGTAGTGGAGGTTCGGGCTCTTCCGGCGGTGGAGGAGGTGGAGGGGGCAGTGGTGGCAGTTCTTCCGCCCCAAGCAGTCCATCAGATTCAACAACAGAGGTATCTATTTCTGGCACTGAAGATGCTTCACAGCCTGAAATACAGGAAAGTCTGGAAGAGATACTTCCAGCAGAGGTTCCTGCAGAAGAGACGGTTGAACTGCAGGGGCAGGAACAGGAAGAAGCGGAACAAGAAGCACTGAATCTAAATTCGGATGACGAAAACACTGCTGCTCTTGCTGAAAATGGTTTTGGCAGCTTAATCACCGGTTTTTTCAGTGCCTTAGTACCGTCTGACGCGAATACCAAGAAGTATGTTGCTTCCTTTGTCGGCGCCTTGGTGCTTATCACTGCAACAGTATTATTTCTAGTCCATCGGCGCGGAAAAGTTGATGAGTTTGCAGACGGCGATGAGGACGAGGACGAAGATGGTGATGAGGATCAAGACCGGCGCATCCATTACAGGGAACGGCTTCCGTAGGCATCAAGTATTGTACCACTGTCAGTTTCCGCAAGATTTATAAAATGACCCTATTATCTGATAGCGAATGAAGCGAAGCTCACGACGTTGGAAGAAGAAAGGCCAGATGCGCTGGAAGTGGCAGCGTAAGAAAATAAAGAAGGCCAAACGTAGAAGGAAGATTCAGGCTGCATAAGTATTTCTTTATATCTTATTGTTATATGGGTTCCATAAGATTAGAAGGGTTAGTGGGAAAAGAGAATATATCTGATGCCTGCCTTAGAGAACTTGAAAGACTTAAAACACTTTTATCCGCTCAATGACCTTGCTAATGTTAATAATCTTTGAGCATATTCGCCTTTAGGATCCCAGGCTGGACCTAAATATTGCGAAGGACTTTTATTTTCTAACTCAGTTCTGCTTCGATCAAACCATCGCCTGATTCCTTCATAATCATATGCACCTTGGAGATGGTCAACAATATCGTAAAGTAAATATAGACGTCCAGAAATTTGATCGGGAAGCTTTGTTCTAGTTTGCAAAGTAATTTTTAAAGCGCTTGGCTGTTCTCCAACTAAATCAGTGAATCGTCTTTTTTGTAAGATCTGTTCTAAATCACTGATGCATTTTCTTTCTGAAACTTTTTTAGTCATTCTTTACTCAATCTTCACATCTTCAAACCAGTCCAGATTAAGAATTCTGTCCGGAATCTTATTGATGTCTTCTTTTTTTCCTTCTACATAGAGATGCAAGGTCATCTTATGATGGGTTTTGTCAATGTCTATGTCTAATAATTTGTATTTCCCTATGCCAGCTGCCCTGATGACTTCTTTTACATTTACAATATTCTTGGTTTGAATCATCACTTTTTTTTGATGCGAGCCAATGCCGTAGCGTTCTAAACACCTATCACTAATAACTACGATCCACATCAAGATATATAGTATTACCCCGATGCGGTATTCTCCTATTCCGATAATCAAACCGAAAATAGCAAAGACCCAGATGCTTGCTGCTGAGGTGAGACCAAATATTTTATCAGAAGTTTTTATCAAGGCACCGGCGCCGAGAAATCCGATACCAGTAACTATTGATGATAAGAGCGAAATAGAATGTTCAAGGCCTAATGCAACCGCAATTATCGCTAAACTGCATGAGCCGATAGCGACGAACGTGTAGGTTCCAAACCCGATGGGCTTGTGCGAGTATTGCCGTTCCAGCCCGAACAGTAAGGATAAAATAAGCGTGAGTACAAATCGTATTCCTACCTCCAGCAGTTCCATTTAAATCTTGGAGCGTCGTAACTTTATAAACTTATTTTTGATGTTGTATTTACCTTATTTGCAGGATGTGGCAACTATTTTAGTCGAATTGAAAATTTGATCTCATTTTGTTCGAGGGATAGTAATAGTCTGCTTCATAGAAACATTTATAAACAAGCCATTATCCCAAGGTAAAGCAATATGTATGCTCAATTAATCTTGAGTGTGAACGAGGTGATCCAATTAACATTGGACGATAGACGATTCCATAAGTGAAAGCTTTACGATAACGAAGGATAGTAAAATATTTTCTATGTTCTTACGAATGCAGAAAAAGTTCCCGTTGATCCTGCGGGAGATTGCTGCTATAGGAGTTCGATTAAGCCATGCAAGTCAGAGGGCCTCTTCGGAGGCACAGGCTGAATGCTCAGCAACACGTCAATAATCTGCCCTTGGGTCTGGGATAACCTTGGGAAACTGAGACTAAAACCAGATGGGTAAAGGGTACTGGAATGTCCTTTTACTGAAAGGCAACGCCCAAGGATGAGTTGGCGGCTGATTAGGTTGTTGGTAGTGTAAAGGACTACCAAGCCTTTGATCAGTGCGGGCCGTGAGAGCGGGAGCCCGGAGAAGGGTACTGAGACACTGACCCTAGCCCTACGGGGTGCAGCAGGCGCGAAACCTTTACAATGTACGGAAGTGCGATAAGGGAACTCCTAGTGCTCATGCAATGCATGGGCTTTTGCCAAGTGTAAATAGCTTGGCGAATAAGTGGTGGGTAAGACGGGTGCCAGCCGCCGCGGTAACACCTGCGCCACAAGTGGCAATCACAATTATTGGGCCTAAAGCGTTCGTAGCCGGATTGGTAAGTCTTGGGTGAAATCGTTACGCTTAACAAAACGACGTGCTTGAGATACTGCTAATCTAGGGACCGGGAGGCGTTAGGAGTATTCCTGAGGGAGCGGTAAAATGCTATAATCTCAGGAGGACTACCTGTGGCGAAGGCGCCTAACGAGAACGGGTCCGACGGTGAGGAACGAAAGCTAGGGGAGCAAACCGGATTAGATAGAGCTTTTTGTCGCAACTCTTCGAGTTGCAAAAAAACCTCGGAAATCCACTCAAGTGAGACATTCACTTCGTGAAGTCTCACGGATTAAAATGCATATGTTTTGCAGATAAAAAATTACTGTATGCATCCGAAATTTAATGACAAGAAAGTTCCTAATTACCCGAGTAGTCCTAGCTGTAAACGCTGTGCACTAGATGTTGCATATTCTATATGGATGTGCAGTGTCGAAACGAAGGTATTAAGTGCACCGCCTGGGAAGTACGGTCGCAAGGCTGAAACTTAAAGGAATTGGCGGGAGAGCACCACAAGGGGTGCGGCGTGCGGTTTAATCTAACTCTACGCAGAGAATCTCACCAGCAGCGACGGCAGAATGAAGGTCAGACTAAATGTCTTACCTAACGAGCCGAGAGGTATTGCATGGCGGTCGTCAGCTCGTGCCGTAAGGTGTCCTCTTAAGTGAGGTAACGAGCGAGATCCATACCTATAATTGCCAGCGGGTTCTTTAGAATGACTGGGCACATTATGGGGACTGCCTTGGAAACAAGGAGGAAGGTGTGGGCAACGGTACGTCTGTATGGTCCGAATCTGCTGGGCTACACGCGCGCAACAATGGCAAGGACAATAGGATGCAACACCGAAAGGTGAAGCTAACCCCAGAAACCTTGTCTTAGTCTGGATTGAGGGCTGTAATTCGCCCTCATGACAACGGAATCCCTAGTAATCGGGCCTCATCACAGCCCGGTGAATATGTCCCTGCTCTTTGCACACACCGCCCGTCAAACCAACCGAGTTGGGTTTGGGTGAGATGTAACTTCAAGTTACTTCGAATCCAGATTCGGTGAGGTGGGTTAAGTCGTCACAAGGTAGCCGTAGGGGAACCTACGGCTGGATCACCTCCTTTTTTTTATTTAACTTCATATCGCAAGAAAATAAGAAAACCAACTTATTTTCTGCGCAGCCCGAGATAAGAAAATATCTTATCTGGGCACCGGAGAAGTGGTTTCTTCTCCGTGTGAAATGGAAATATTTTTTCATTTCTTGCGTCGTTAAATAAAAAGGTAAATCAACTGTAACAAAGGTTACAAGTAAATTAGATTCGATGGGCCCGTAGCCCAGCGGTAGAGCGCCTGCCTTGCAGCAAGCTAATGCGGAGCATTCTTGCTATGAAAGCAGGAGGTCTCGGGTTCGAATCCCGACGGGTCCACTTCCATAAATGGAAAATGTTCCTGATCTCTGCTGAGAGAAGGGCAAACATCTTCAAGAGTGACTCTTGGCGGTGTTGGTTAGATATGACTGCTCTTTATGGGCTTCACAAATCATATTAATGAACCATATGTAGATCAACACATTTTAGGTTGTGATACGACAGTATCACTCTTAAAGTACGCTGCTAGATGGATGACTAGGTTCGGAACGCCGAAGAAGGACGTGACAAGCTACGATATGCCCTGGCGAGTCGAATGTAGGCTTTGAACCAGGGATTTCCGAATGAGACATCTCGTAAAGACCTTTTAGGTCGGGGAACGCAGGGAATTGAAGCGTCTTAGTACCTGTAGGAAAAGAAATCAATTGAGATGCCGTTAGTAAGAGCGACTGAAACCGGCTAAGTTCAAACTGAATCCGTTATAGTAATATAATGGAGATGTGGTGTGACCGACTTCCCTTTCAGCCTTTTTTCTGATTTGAAGTTTCCTGGAATGGAACACGACAAAGGGTGATAGTCCCGTAAAAGTAAGGAAGAAGGCTTAGGAAGTATCGTGAGTACTGCTCCTCGGAAATGGAGCGGGAATATGGGGGGCATTAACCTCTAAAACTAAATACGTTCCGAGTCCGATAGAAAATCAGTACCGTGAGGGAACGTTGAAAAGAACCCTTGACAGGGAGTTAAAAGATTCTGAAATCTAGCAGTTTTAGTAAGTCAGGGCTCTTCGGAGTTCTGACGTGCGTTTTGAATAACGTGCCAGGGAGTGTATCTTAGTGGCAAGGATAACCCGTAAAGGGCAATCCACAGCGAAAGCAAGACTCCGCAGTTTACGAGGGAGATGGTATGAAAGTGCCATGAGTCACTTGGATACTACCTGAAACCGAGCGATCTATTCCTGGGCAAGGTGAAGCGGGGGTAAAACTCCGTGGAGGCCTGCAGAGGTGCTACGTGCAAGTGTTCTTCTGACTTGGGAATAGGGGTGAAAAGCCAATCGAGCTCGGCTATAGCAGGTTCCTGCCGAAATTGACCTTAGTCAAGTCTTAGACGAGGCAGTTAAGGTTGTAGAGCTACGGATAGAAGATTTAGGCGGGGAGACTTGTCGGTTTTCTGTCCAACTCCAAATGCTTTAACGCTTTAGACTCTAGGAAACAGGGAATCTTGGGGTAAACTTGATTTCCGAGAGGGGAACAACCCAAACTATGGTTAAGGCCCCTAAGTATCAGCTAAGTGATAAAGGGTAAACGGTGTTTGTGATCTTAGACAGCGAGGAGGTTGGCTTAGAAGCAGCCACCCTTTAAAAAGTGCGTAACAGCTTACTCGTTGAGGTCGTGAGCCCGGAAGATTGACGGGTCTAAGCTGATCGCCGATACCATAGACTATGAGAATAGGTGTAGGCAGGCGTTCTGTTAGGGTAGAAGCATTTTCGTGAGTGAATGTGGACCTGATAGAAATGAATATCCTGGTGGTAGTAGGATCTTAGCAGGGTGAGAATCCCTGTCATCGTAAGGGCAAGGGTTCCTTGGCAATGTTCGTCAGCCAAGGGTTAGTCGGTCCTAATCGATCTCTTATCTGAGTTAAGAGAAAGGGAAAGCGGTTAATATTCCGCTACTGTTTTAGTATACGCGGCGACGCAAGCCTTGTTTCTGACACTTTAGAATAAGCCAACACATCTTGTCTGATGTGCTAATAAGGATATGTCACGGGAGTATCGTAATGATGAGAACGTGATTAAACCTTAGAAAAGCAGGCCTATGGTCTGTTTGGCTGATTTCCGGAGTCCGTGAAAAAGGAACAAGGACAAATCTAAAGCAACCGTACCCAGAACCGGCACAGGTGCCCCTAGGTGAGAAGCCTAAGATGTGTGAGTTTAATCTAGTTCAGGGAATTCGGCAAATTAGTCCCGTACCTTCGGTATAAGGGATCCCTGAAATCGTATTCGCATGAGTGCGATTTCAGGGCTCAGTAACAAAGGTGGTCCGACTGTTTAACAAAAACTTAACCTTCTGCTACGTTGTAAAGCTGTGTATAGAAGGTGATATCTGCCCAGTGCCAGTACTTTAAGCTTCGTTTCAACGGGGTGAAGAGCTGGTAAACGGCGGGAGTAACTATAACTCTCTTAAGGTGAGTAACGTTGCCTTAAGTCCCATGTTAAACAGATACCATTCAAGAAAAAAATGGGATAAAAATTTGGCCATATGCTGGAACATCTCAGTATCTTGTGATAGAATATTTCTTTGGTGACAAGGAAACGGCCTCTCAAAATTCACAAGTGGAGACAATCAGCAGGAAAGATTTCTCATTGAGAAAAATCCTCAGAGACTGAATGCCAAACGAACCAAAAGTTCGAAGATACAGTCCGAACACAACAGCGATGTTGTGAGATCAGCAGAAATGTCTGGTCCGATTCTTAAAAAAGAATTCGTAACAAAATGAGCGAAATGCCTTGCCGTTTGAATGACGGCCTGCATGAATGGTATAACGAGATCGCCACTGTCCCGAACTAGAGTCTCCCGAACTCTCTTTCCTGGTGCAAAGGCCAGGGATTTCCAGTGGGAAGCGAAGACCCCGTGAAACTTTACTGTAGCCTGTCGCTGTGACACGATTTTTGTTATATAGCGTAAGTGGGAGCTGTTTGAGGCCATGGACGTCAGTTTATGGTTTAGGCAATAATGCAACACCACTTTTCAAAGATTGTGCCACTTACCTCGCAAGAGGGACACCGGTTGGTGGACAGTTTGGCTGGGGTGGCACGCTGTCGAAAATGTATCGATAGCGCCCAATGGTAGACTCATCCGGTTTAGAAATCCGGAGTAGAGTGCAAGGGCATAAGTCTGCCTGATTGAATTTCGAACATAAAGATACTCAAACACGAAAGTGTGGCCTAGCGAACTCCCATACCTTCTTAATGAGGGTTGGGAATGACTGAAAAGTTACTCCGGGGATAACTGAGTTGTCGCGCCCGAGAGTTCATATCGACGGCGCGGTTTGCTACTTCGATGTCGGCTCTTCCTATCCTGGTGGTGCAGAAGCTGCCAAGGGTGGGGGTGTTCACCCATTAAAAGGGATCGTGAGCTGGGTTCAGAACGCTGTGAGGCAGTTTGTTTGATATCTACTGGGAATGTAGGGTGTCTGAGAGGAAGGATCTTTTAGTACGAGAGGAACGGAGGTTCGTAGCCACTGGTCGACCGGTTATCTGACAAGGTACGCCGGGCAGCTACGCTATACGCGATAAGTGCTGAATGCATCTAAGCACGAAGCGCCCCTTGAAAATAGACACCTTAGGACTCCGCAAGAACAGCGGTTTGATAGAAGCGATGTGTACGTACCAAGGCAACGAGGTATTCAGCATGCGCTTACTAACGTCCACAAATTTGTGTTGGTCTACATATGGTTTTCATTATTTTACCTATTTATTTAGGTAAATTTACAAATTAGGGCGAATTAATTTTCGTCCTTTTTTCTTTTTTATAACTGAGAAATAGCGAGAGCGCCGTTATTGCTGTTTTGAACCAGCTCACTAACTGTTGAACCACAAATAATATTAATGAGTGCTTTTGGATGAGTCTATGCCACTTGATTATAGAAAATTACACGTTTATGATTTAGCCCACCAATTTGTTCTAAATGTTTACAAGGCTACAGAAAAGTTTCCTGAATCTGAGTCGAGAAATCTTACCTCTCAGTTGAGGCGGGCAGTTGTTTCCATACCTCTTAATATTGCTGAAGGGTCTTCGCGCCGCAGTAAAAAGGAGTTTCTTCAATTTCTGAATTACAGTTTTGGTTCAGGAAAGGAGATTGAAGTTTTGTTAGTGTTATCTAAAGACTTAGGCTTCCTCACCGTAAAAGAGTTTAATGATTTATCTCAACAATTAGATCATGTGATGTCAAAGTTGTTTTTGTTTATTAGAAGTGTTGAAGGCCGAATTCCCGGGACGAAATATCATTATCTGAAGAGTGTTAAACGGGACAGTGGCGATCTCTAAAGGCATTTTGCTACGTATGGAAGAAATATTTATGCTTTCAGCTCTTCGATTCTATCCAATACTTCCAGTCTTTTATTAGCAGGAATACTCGATCTAAAAGAACTCCAAAACATACGCTCAAACCAGTTTGTCCAGGAATCTTCATGAACTTGGTAAAAATAGGTGCCCATTTTTTTTAACTCTCCTTTTACAGACGAAAAAGCTGGTTCTTTTAATCTGACAATCTTCCCATCTACAATAAAACATCTGAGAGGGTGCTCGTCGTGGCGTATTTCAATAGCATCATAACCTAACTTGTAATTGATATTCAAAAGTTTTTCTATCCTCTTTTGGGTGCTCTTATCAACTCGTGCTATAATCTTGATAGTTACTTTATCTTTTGCTAGTCCTTCCATTACATCTAATATTGAACTTTTGCCAGACTTCAAATCAACCCAAGATAAATCTCCTGAAAACATTTGCAGACTGGTGGTAGCTTGATTAAGAAATAATGACAAATCTTCTGTAACTTTATTGGTTGGGAGTCCAGCGGACTTAAAATAGGACTTTACTTCTGTTTCAGGGATGTATTGGATTATGTTTAATGGGCTAAAATCCTGGCTTCTCTTACCAGATTCAATCTGTCTCAATATTTTTTTCTGCACATTGGTGATTTGATAATTGATTTCAGGTTGGAGATATACAATCTTAAATGCAACTCGTGAACCTTTCTTGAATTCTTTTATGCTAATTAGACCTTCTTCTACCAGCTTTGTAATATAATTATCAATTGTTCGCCAGTTCTTGTTTAATTCAACAGCCAATTCTTGTATTGAACGAGGAGATTGTGCTATAAGTTCAAGTAGCTTTCTTTTGATATCGTGATTTAATACCATTTAGCTTTCTGTTGCTCCCCTATTTATAAGATTTTCCAGAAAGTAGGACTTAGTTGTATTAAAAGTAAGGCGAAGGTTTAATTCAATCCATGACTTAATAGTACCTTAGAATAAGGCGATAGGGAGGGCTATACAATGAAAATATACACACACATACCAATCAATTCTCAAGAATTATTTTACGAAGCCTTACAGACTATCCCAGCATTTTCTCATGAAGAGCGTAGCAGTGAAGTTTCCTTTCTGGCAGAAGGAATAAAGCCACCTTTTTGCGAACATGATGTTGAAAGATACATTGTTGATTGTTCTGAAAACAGAGTTATTCCATACTCCAGACTATGGCTCAATGATAAGGAAACCAAATTATGGCACAAAAGAAAAGGATTGTTTACTATTACACTTCCAGATAATGACTGGCCTGATGCTGATTTCTTTTTCGATAACAATTTAATTGGAGCCAATGTTGATGATTCTAAAATTCCTCCAGGTATTGAGTATTGCACTGATCTTGTTTCTCTCCTAGGTGCTGACTTGAAAATTCACCGCATCGATGTTAGATTCAAACCTGCTCTTAAAGAATTTCAGAAATCACTCCCTAACGATTTACGCGATAACGGGTATCAAATTAACACGGCTAACTTTATCTTCCAGTATTCTCCTTTTTTCACTTTTGGAGGACAATTAATTCTTCGCGAGGAAGATGCAACTCTCAATCGTAGTAGAGTACCTCTCTTAGAAAACGGATTAGGATTCGTATTAGACCGTAGCGGAGACTGTGTTGTTAGAGCTCATATTGAAAGATTAGATAAATGGTTTGAGGCGTTAAAGAAAAAATATATCTAATTATAGCCTGGCTTTTCTCTCTTCGGTATTTTTTTCTTCTCTACTTTCTTATCCCCACTTTTAACTTCAGTCTTCTTTACTCCAACATTCTTCACCACCGGTTTCTCAACATCAACCTTCCCTTCTTTGCTGATCTTCATCATGGTCTGGCATTTAGGATATCCATTACAACCTAAGAACTCACCATAAAAACTTTTCCGCAACACCATTTTTCCTTCCTTGCAGGTTGGGCAAGTCATCCCTTCTTCAGGATATTTCTTAGGTTGATTTTCTGTTTTAGTTTTATCTTCTTGATTGGCTTGCTGTAAGGTAACAATTTGTTTACTTCGGCCAGATCCAACTTCTACTCTTGGAGTGTTGGTTTTTTCATCAGTACCAGTATATTTGAGCATTCCAGCTTTAGGTACATTGAAAATAGTTTTACAATCGGGATATTTGTCACAACCAATGAAGCGGCCGAATTTTCCTCTTCGGACCATCAATTTCCCTTCTTTGCAATTTGGACAGATTCCCATATAATTAGCAGCATCAGAAGTTTCGCGGATGGAAAGGATAATTTCCTGCCCGATTGCTTTTTCTTTTTTCTTGAAATCAGTAAGTAGGGAAGTAAGGAATTTTTTTGCTTTTTCTAAAACCGTGTCTGGTTTTTCTGTTCCTTCGCGGATTTTATCCATATCTTGTTCAAAATCAGCAGTTAATTTTTCATCGACAATAGTTGGAGCATATTTTTCTAAGATCGCTTCCGTTTCCATCCCTAATTTAGTGGTAGTGATCTTCACGCCCTCAGCGTACCCGCGGCGGAATAAAGTATCAAGAATATCTGCTCTGGTCGCTTTTGTTCCGAGATTGCGTTTTTCCAGTTCTTTGATAATTGATGACTGGTTGTATCTTGCTGGCGGTTGGGTTTCTTCATCATGTTTTTCGATCTTTGTGATTGCTACTTTCTCGCCCTTTTTCATTGCCGGTAGAGTAATCTCTTCTACTTTTAGGTACGGTTTGTAGAACACATGCCAATTCTCTTGGATGGTCCTGCTTCCTTTGGTGATAAATTCCTCTCCTTTCACGTCAAACTGGACCGTCATCGTTTCCCGTACTGCCGGCTGGGCAAAAGTAGCCATGAAGCGCTTGACAATCAAGTCGTATATTTTCTGTTCTCGCTGCTTTAGATTTCCAGAGGCTTGTCCAGTGGGGTAGATTGCCGGATGCGCAGGATCGGTTTTCTTGCCGTTGTTCGGCTTGAGCTCTTTTTCTTTCAACAGCTGCTGCGCTAGCATTTGATACATCGGCTGTTTTGCGAGATCTGAAAGGATTTTTCTGAATCCTAGTTTTGGGTCCAATTGCTGTGAAGAGGTTCTGGGATAAGATGTGACACCTGCCAGGTATAAGTTTTGCGCTAAGGCTAAGGTTTCTTTCGGCGTGATCTTGAATAAAGCGTAAGATTCTGATTGCAGATCAGTGAGGTTAAATGGCGTTGGCGGAGCCTGGTTTCGTACAGTTGTTGTGATCTCTGAAATACTTGCTTCAGTCGCGTTTTTTATCTTTGCCAGGATGATTTTTACTTTTTCTTGTTCAAATATTTTATCATCTTTGTGCCAGGCTTCTATTGGTGAGGTCTTGTATTTTCCCTGGAAGGACAAACGCCAGAATGGTTCAGGTTTAAATGCTTGAATTTCTTTTTCCCGGTCAACCAGAAGTTTTAATGCCGGCCCCTGTACTCTTCCAATAGACATGACTTTGAATGATCCTGCCGCTTTGACTGAGCCGGTCAGGGCCCGTGAAAGATTGATGCCATAAAACCAGTCTAGTTTATGTCTGGTTTCCCCAGCATTAGCCTGCCCCCAGTCCAGATGTTTTATTTTGTGTTCATATGCTTCCACTAAATCCTCTTTTGTCAGGGTTGAGAACTTCATCCGGTTGGCATCTTTCTTCTTGCAGGCAAAGCGGATTACATTTAAGCCTATCACTTCTCCTTCTACATCATAATCGCAGGCGATGGTATACTCATCCGCTTTTTTCGCCAGTAGGGCAATTGTATCTACATAGTCCTTGCCATATTTGAGATCTTTAGAGCTCTTGTATGATTCTTCCCATCTGATTTCAAAGACAGGGTAACCCCATCCTTTCTTCTTGTCTTCCACTAACCCGTACAAATGTCCGACCGCAGAGGTAACAATGATGTCCTTGCCCTGGTGTTTCAATTCAAAATAGGAGCTTTGCTTGCTTTTCTTCTGGACCGGTTTTGTGTCTGCTAAAGCAACTGCTACTTTCTGCGCTGAACTTGGTTTCTCTGTAATAATTAATTCAACCATACCTTTCTGGAATCTGATGGGTTCTTTAAAAATGTTTGGATGGGTGCAGTTTGTTCAGAAGATGTTTAGCATTATCTTGTTTTCGAAGGGAAACTGTGCATGCGTCATATCTCTATCCCTTCATACACCAATTCTGCAATTTCATAACGGTCAACTACAATCTCACAGGAGTCTAGCAACGGCTCGTGCTTCCTGTGCTCTTTCAGAAATTCCCATTTTCGTTCAAAGGACCATCCCTGGAACTGTGTCTGTGCCAATCTTCGCAATATTTCCTGCGCCCTTCCATGTGGTGTATTTGGATGATATCTCCGATGTATTCCAAATAACTGCTGTCCGAAAACTGGCATTTCTTCTCTCATAGTGTCGTCAGCAGCTTTATAATCTTCTGGATTCAGAATCCAATGATAGTGATGGAATTGTTCGTGGAAAGTGGGATGATACCCTGAACGTGCTATGGCTGGCAGTGAGCAGGTGTAAGTCAGCGTGGCAGGAATATAATGAGCAACCGGAATGACCTCTTTATCTCCTTTCTTTTCCTTTTTTATTTTCAGTTTAACCTTGTCATAAGCCTCGCCACTGGCAAAGGCTACATTAGGTGCCAATTGTTGTGTCGGGCTGTATTTCTTAATTAGTGTCTGGAAAACACCCCTAATCAGGAAATTTGCTTCTATGAATTGTTCCACTAAATCTTCGATTCTCAAGCCTTCGCTAGCTGAATCCAACAATGCCAGAGGGGGTGCGTCTTCGCGCATCCAGGCAAGAACTGTATAACTCTCCTCTGTTTCTAATTCTATAATCCTTCCCAGCGGCTTTTGAACTACTGTGCCATTTTCTACCACTACAAGAGATACTGAAGCATTAGTCGGCGGAGTATTAGTTGTCATTATATAGTAAATAATTCAATTCCTTTAAAAAGATTACGCGTACAAAGTTTTTCTGGAACCTCTTTCAAACCCAAATCTTTATATAAAATTATCATATTTAAACTCTTGAGGGATAGCTAGGCTGGCGCGCTAGTCCTGCGCTGTTACCGTGAACGGACTTCACACGGAGCCGAAGCCCAAGGAAGGGTCACTCTTGGTTTGTCAGTCCTCATTGTCTTTGCCGACGGTTTGTCCTCTGGGATGGATTTGGCGTGAAACAGGTCAGATTCGGAAGAAAGCAGCCTTAAGCTTCAATCTCCATGTTCAGAGGGGCGCAAACCCGAGAAGCTATGAGGATTCACTGGCAAGGCTTGATTGGTTCGACTGCGGGCGTGCCCCTAAACTAGTACCTTGAATAATTAAAAATAATTTACAATGTTACATATACCTCAACTGATTTCGATAAGAGACAATGGCGTTTCTTTAGCGACGTTAGCTGACTCTACGATATTACCGGTCCTTTTAGAGAGAGGGGAACAGCCTTTTTTCGATTGGTTTTATTCTGTGGACTTAACGATGTCAGAAGGACAGATGTTTAAGGAATCAGAACTACAATCTCTTGGAGGTACAAACCTATATGCTTCAGGCCAATGTCCTTATTTAGACGGCTATCACTTTATTACTGCTGCTTTTGATAAGCTCTGGAGCAAAGCAGTACAGGAAACAGAAATGCTTAGAGCAACCCATTTTCGGATGGAAGCATCCCTGTACCAGTGGCATGGTCATTTCGGCTATGATTATGGTTTTGAGTTAGAAGCGCGATTGCAGGGCTATGTGTTGAAAAATTCTTTATCGTAGTCCTAATTAGCCGATAAGAGTTTTTCTCTTTCCGTAGATCACCACGGTTTCTCCTTCATTTGTACCAAGTGATGCTGCCAAATTAAACCTACTCTTTGAAACTTTCTTATGCGGCTCTACGAATTCAGGGCCACTTTCGTGATAAAAGATGTTGTCATCATCATAACCAGTCAAAACTATTGCATGACCGTCAAATGGGCCTTCTCTTTCATATAATTTATTCAAATCAACAGCAGAAATTGGAACGTGTCCATTGTTAAGATGACTAACTATATCTTCTAACGTTAAACTTATAGGCTCCCATAAATTGTTTACTAAGACATATTTAACTGACTTTAGAAACGGTTCCATGTCCGTTACTTGCAGGAATGCTCCAGCATTATCTTCTGAAAATCTTCTTCTGATGTAGCTTTCTCCTTCTAAATAAGGTTCTAGTTGGTCAGAGGAGTAATATTTCAAATCCAATCCTAAGTCAAAGAGAGCAGCCACAATTTGTGTTGTCCACGTATAATCTTGACCTCTTCTGCCTGACATCTGGTCTAATTCTTCCAAAGTGAAAATCTTACCAAGAAAATATTCTAGAACGATTTTAGCAGCAACCTGAGCACATTGTGTGCCTTCACTATTATTTTGATAAAATGGCAGGTCTAGTTTCATGGAAGCAGGTTCTCTCCTAAAAACTTCAATACCGCGTGGGAAGCCATAAAGTATTTAAACATTTGGAGTAAATTCTAAGACTTGACCAACTTCGTACTCTCCTTTCAGTCCTAACTCCACCACATACTTCCCTTTTTCTTTAGAACTCCAAAACGTAAATGGCTTAAAGTTTCTTTTAATTTCAACAATTTCTTTATTCTTATTAAGAAGCAAAACATCTATGGGATGGAAGACAAAGAACATATGCAAGGACACTTTTTTCTCCTGGTTGAACGTCATGACCAGATTTTGCTTTCTTCTGAACATTAAACCTCTGGCTTGAGAACAGAATGACTTGCAAGCGAGTTCTTTTTCTGAAATGATCTTGTTACTGGCTTTGTTGATGATCATACTTATGAAAGGATGATATGGTTTATATAATTTTAGAATACTTACAACATCAATCTTCTGGCCAGCACCGCAGCGCCAATCAGGTTGGCATTCCTGCCGTCGTTATAGGGCGTCCTGCACAAGCGTACATCTGTTCCATACAAAGCAGTTAAAAAACCCTGTGCCGCAGGCGCAAAATAATGAAAAGCCTGTGCCGGTTTTCCTCCAATATAGATCGGCAGCGGTTCAGTTCTGTTTTGCAGGGAAGTAGTTTTAGCAACTTCGTCGGCAACATGGGCCAGAAGACGGCTGAAGATGTCATAGGCATCAGTAGCTTCTGCAACTTGAAGCTTTCGCAATTCTGTGATTTTCTCCCCGGCGCTGACAGGGTCATCGATGTCGGCGTATTGCCCTCTGGCTACTGATCTGAATAATCTGAAAAGTCCATGTCCCGATACTAATCTACCTGCTCTGATGCCAGTTCCAGAAGCGTCAAAAATCCTGTCTGAAGGATAGGCTTGACGTAAGTTTTCTTCGAGAATGGCGTAATCTCCATTGCGGGAGCTCAGCACTTTTTTCAGCATTTCTATCGGAAAGCTCACGACATGTCCTGGTTCAGAGGTGGGGTGGATGTTATGACAGTCCCTGGACGCGTAGTTGATTGTTCCTTCAGAGATCCAGGCTCCTCCTAAGCCGCCCCCCATCACTAAATAAAGAAACTCGCTTCCAACTACTTCAGCTACGCCTAAGCCGCCGGCATCGGCATCGTTTCCTACCGCTACTGGGATATTTAACCGGTCTTCTAACGCTAGAGGAAGGTTATTCCCTTCCAGCATCGGCACGGTTGATGCTTTCACGCAGCCTCCTTCATGATTATAAATACCAGTACTAGCAACGCCGATAGCCTCGACTGGATCGGAACCAATTGATTGCTGTATCTTTTCTGCTAATGTGTCCATGAAGCGATCAAAAGAACCAGAATATTCCGATACGGTGACAGTTGCTGTCCTCAAAGGAGTATTGTAGTTCTGTCTGTCACCTTGCGTAGTACTGTCAGAAAGAAAAAGGCCCAGCGTGCTTCCCGTGCTGCCTATATCAACACCAACCACAAACCGCTCCATCTTTGCCTAGCTATAGTCAAGAGTAATTTTTATACATTTCGCTTTAGCAGACTACTATGTGCCTTTGACAAGCTTAGGCAAACTTCCAAACTTCATCCCCGACATAATGGATGTTCTTGATAACTTTCCCAGAACCCATTGCTTTGATCTCTGCTGTGCTAAAAAGAGCGATACCTACTGCCAGCGGTTTCTTATTTTTTTCGTCAATAATGACAATAACATCATCCTTTTTTATCCCATCTTCAATTTCCTTTATTCCTGGACGCATCACATCTGCGCCGTTGACAATGAATTTCACTGCACCCATGTCGATCGTAATTTTTTTAAGGACATTATTTTCTTGCAGGAATTTAAGATTAGGAACGGCTCGATTGCCGTGGTAAAAAAATGCTGGTTTTTTGTTGATGAGAATGAATTTATATCTGTCTTCAAGCAACTCAACATGATCTTTTTTGGAAAGAACAATATTGTATTGTTTCAACTCTTCATTGGCGTCCTTGCTGCGTAATTGGATTCGTTTCATAAAGTGATGGGTTAAAAATATCGACTGTCTGCAATAGTCATTGCGCCCGGTGTTGTATACATTCTTTCTGGAGGGAAATATATCCTGTGAGGAAGTCCTGCTTCTTTCGCAATCCATTCTGGTACTACTAATCCAGATTCTAACTGTCTTAATCCGGCAAGTTCTCCTCCATTGATTATTGTGGTTGATTCTCTTATTTCTTGCCCAGGTATGGGATTTCCTTCAGTATCTACCCAATCATCATCGTCAATTGAAGATACTGGCACAATCACATTCACTCCTTGGTAGTTTTCAGCATTTACAACGCTATGAAACGATGCGGTTGTATACAAATCTATTTGATCAAAAATATCACTATCAGGCTTGATTTTAATATCATCCAGTTCGTAATGTTCTGGAATCAATTTAGTTAATATATCTGTAAGTGTGGTCATTTTAATTCTTATCCCTCACTCCACCAAGATTCCTGGTTTTCTAGGCAGAGCATCCTTGCTGCGTAATTGAGTGTGTTTCATTTTTGCTTCTTTCTTTTTATACCAAAGCTAATTATTTTTCCAGTGATGGTAATGAAAATATAGATGCCTGCAAGAGCTAGGCCCATCATCAGAAGAAATGCCACTAGCAACACTAATCCCGGGCTGCTGATAGTATACAATTTATAGATCAAGTATCCTATCCACAGAAATATGAAAGCACCTAGAAGGAGCCAGATAATCTTACCAATTTTGGCTACTTTTTTAAGAAAAGCTGACATAGTTCATTCCACCAAGATTCCAGGTTTTCCTGGCATGGCGGCTCTTGCTTTCTCGTGTTCTGATTCATGTGCAGGAACAAGTTTAATTTCGCATTGGAACTCCTTCTCCAGAAAATTCCTGCCTTCCCGCAATACCTTTACTTCCTCTTCCGGGGTGGTTACAAATGCAGGCAGCTTAGAGACATCTTTGACAACTGCTTGGACGATTCTGCTTACTTCCTTACCCTTCAGTTTCATCTGCTCTTCTTCAAGGACTCTGCGCATGATTTCGCCGACACTTCTGGTTACGTTTATTTCCTTGGAGAGGATCCTGAACAAGTCGTACAGCCATGGCTCGGCTACGAAGAGCGTGCATTTCCGCGCCTTATCGAGTTTAGTCAGCTTCAGCACATTCCGTATTCCTTCCATCGTTGTTTTAATGAGCTCTTCAGAAGCATCTGCTTCCAGGCTGATTTTGTTCTGATCTGCTTCAGGCCAGGACGATGCTGACATCAGCTCTGTTGACAGATTAAGTTCCTCACTGAGATGCGGCGTAATAGGGTTCATCAGCCGCGTCCAAATCGAGAGTACGGCTGAAATGCACTTTTTATTTTCTCCTCCCCGCCGGAGATACCATTTAAGATCTTCATAGATGTTGTAATAGGCTGTTGATGCTAATTCCCGTAAGTTGTAGGATTCCAGATCCTTGTTTATCTTCACCAGATGCCGATTGATCCTTGACTGCAGCCAGCTGTCAATAGTTTTTCGTGCGCCGTCTGCTTTCCGCAACTCTTGGACTAGGGTATAGATACGTTCCAGGGCATTTTTATAATTGAGAACAATATCTTCCGTCCAGACCACATCTACATGGGGTGAGCCGATGTGAGCATAGTAAAATCTCATCGCATCAACACCATATTTTTGAATAGCTTCAGGAATAGGTTCAGCTCCGCCCTTGCTTTTGGAAATCTTTCCACCCTTGCCAGTAACCCACCAGTTGACAAAGATTCCTTTA
>DATDYP010000027.1:0-11775 GCA_035288985.1 Candidatus Nanoarchaeia archaeon | reverse complement strand
GTCATTAACTCAGAAACAGAATCAGCAGTAACATACTGCTTCAATGCAGAATTAAGAGAAAACGCTTTGCCCACCTTGCCCGTGCCAAAGGTAACGCCTCCCACCAGCGTTCCGTGATGACCGCCGATCTCATTTGCGTTATTTTCACCCTGCCACCAAGCAATTAAGCCAGCAGGAACAGGCGCACAAGCAGGCGTTGTATCTTTCTGAACTGTTGTAACTTCTGTAAAAGTCGCTTTCCCAGCCAACCTATCCGTATTAAGCAGCAGCAAGACTAAACCGATGACCGCAGCAATGGTAATGATAGCGATGATGAGAGGTTTGCCTACTGAATGCTGCGGAGGAACAGGAGTTGTTTTTTGGCTTGAAGGCAGTTTTCGAATTATTTTAGGAGCAGGTTTCATAGCCATCGATCACCGTTTAGAGAAATATCACTTATCAGAACGAACCGTATAATAGCTCTTATGGACATCAATATCACTTCTTTGCAAAAAGGAGAGCTTTTTTCTTTATATATGTTGCGATTTTTTAGGCTTGTCCAGAAAGCTACCAGTATCCTTTCGCAGATCAGAGATAGATTTGTAACTCTTAAACTTACCAGACTTCTCCATAACCATCATTTTATGTACAAATTCTGGTTTTAATGCAGGTTCAAGAAATTCTTCTTCAAATTTATCAATCACAAAATTGATAGCTTCAGATTTATTTTTGAAACCATATTTCCCTTTAACGATGGTTAAAACCCTATCTTCATATTCTCCTAAGTTAATGATTGCCTGTGTCATTTTTATCACCATTATGTTTTATAATAGAATATAATCAAACATTATATAAACTTTTGCTTAAACTTCTTGAAAATTAGAGAAACTCTGTAGAAAAGTTTATATATTCCACTATTTTGGAATAAACATTCCATAAAATTAGAATGATAACTAAAGAATACACCATCTTAGAACCATTTGCCAGAGAACCGTGGCGAGAATTGACCTTCCGGGAAGTGAAGAGATTGTCCCATAACAAGTCAGATAATTATGTCCATGTTTCCCTTAAACGCTTAGTTGAAAAAAAAATCCTCAGAGATAAGAGAATAGGCAATAGCATAGCATATTCTCTCAATAATTCTGTCTTTGCCCTAAACACAGTAGGCTTTATTGCGGAACACTCTTCAACAATTCAGAAAGATATTCCTTGGAAAAATATACAAAAAATACTCGATAAACTAAAAACGGCTTTTTTTATATTTATCATTACAGGAAGTTACGCTAAGGGAAAACAAAAAGAGACCTCGGATGTGGACATCGTAATCATCTGTGATGACAGACAAAATCCTACGGCAATAATAAGTCAAATAAAATTAGAAGCTGAACTAATGGCCCCAGAATTCCACCCTTATGTATTCACTCAAGCACAATTTTATGAAATGCTTACTAACAAAGAAGAAAACTACGGGAAGGAAATTGCACGAAACAATTTAATAATAAGCGGTGGAAAAGAATACTATTCAATAGTATTGGAGGCGATACGACATGGATTCGACGGTTAAAATTTACTTGCGCCGCTCCTTCAACGAACTTAGCGCAGCCAAGCTGTTATTTGCAATCTCTAATAACCGTGAGAAGAAAGTAGAATTCCAAATCGAAGAAGAAATGACTTTCTATAGCGCAGTAATATCTCATTCCTATTATGCAATATTCTTTGCCGTAAAAGCGATCTTGCTTACGAAAGGAATAAAGACGGAAATGCCTGATGTCCATAAGAAAACGTACGAAGTATTCAAAGAAGAATTTGTAGATTCAGGACTACTCGACACAGAGTTATTAAAAATTTACCAGAAGATACTCGTAAGAGCAGACGAACTTCTTCAAATTTTCAAAAATGAGAAATGGAAACGAGGAAATTTTACCTATCACACTCTTCCTCAAGCAAATGTTGAACCAGCACAACAATCAATACAGAATGCTACCACATTTGTAAAGAACATAAGGATAATTGTAGAAAAATAACTGTAAACCTGAAATACCTAACATCACTTCAGCTTCTTAAACGCAGCTTTGATGTCTTCCCTTGCCTGCCAGCATTTTAGACGATGGACTTACACAAACTGCCCGATAGGATAGAATTACAAAACATTTATAAATAAATTAACGATTGTTAACTACCATGGAAGAAATATACCTTGACCACGCCGCAACCACCTATGTGCGGGAAGAAGTACTGCAAGCGATGAGTAGATATTACGCTGAGGAATTCGGCAATCCCGGCAGTTTCCATACTATCGGCCTGCGAGCTAAGGAAGCGCTGGCAGAAGCGCGACAGAAAATTATGAAATTACTCAACGCCGCAAAAGAGCAGGAAATCATCTTCACCGGCAGCGGAACCGAAAGCATCAACATGGCGATTCAAGGGATAGCACGAGCCAACAAAGCTAAAGGCAAACATATCATCACTTCTAAAATTGAACATGAAGCCGTGCTGGAAACCTGCCAATATCTGGAAAAACAGGAAGGTTTTGAAGTTACGTACTTAGATGTTGATAAATATGGGCAGGTAAATCCAGAAACATTGAAGCGAGCCATACGGAATGACACTATTTTAATCAGTATTATGTATGCAAACAACGAAATGGGCACGATCCAGAAAATACAAGAGCTGGCTGAAATTGCAAAACAGCATAAAGTTTACTTCCACACTGATGCCTGCCAGGCCGGAGGGAGTTTAGATATCAACGTGCAAAACCTGGGCGTGGATTTGCTTACGCTCAACGGCAGTAAGATCTACGGTCCGAAAGGAGTAGGCTTGTTATATGTCCGGCAGGGGGTTAAGATCCATCCCCTCATCCATGGCGGCGGGCAGGAAAACAGGATGCGCAGCGGCACAGAGAATGTGCCAAGTATCATCGGTTTTGCGATGGCACTAGAATTAGCGCAGGCTGAACGAGAACAGGAAAATGAACGATTACTGAAACTGCGCACGAAACTCATCGACGGAATCAAAGAGAAAGTTCCAAAAATAATGCTCAACGGGCATCCTACTGAACGCCTGGCCAATAATGCCAATATCGCCATCCTTGACGTGGAAGGGGAAGCAATGATGTTATACCTAAACGAGCATGGTATCTGTACATCATCTGGAAGTGCATGCACATCCTTATCACTTGATCCAAGCCATGTCATCTTAGCCATGGGATTGCCGTATGAAGTTGCCCATGGAACATTGCGATTTACGCTTGGCAAAAGAACCACGGAAGAGCATATCAATAAACTTTTGGAAGTCCTGCCGGGGATCGTTGAATCGCTACGGAAGATTTCTCCAGTAAACTTAACACTAGAAGAGGTGCAATGCAATGAGTGAAACAATTAAGATCGAACAAAGCGAAACGTTGGGTGATGTTTCTGCAGGCAGCAAAGCCTGGTTTTACACAGACATCGTCAAAGACCATTTTTTCAACCCGCGAAATTTATTCAAAACTAATGAAGAAGCTGAAGGATACCAGTATGATGGCATGGGCATGGTCGGCAGTCCGGCATGCGGGGACATGATGAAAATCTGGATCAAGGTTAAAGACGACAGGATACAGGATTGCAAATGGCAAACGTTCGGCTGTGCCAGCGCGATCGCATCTACCAGCATGATGTCAGTGATGATCTCTGAAAATGAAGGGATGAAAGTTGAAGAGGCAATGAAACTCAAGCCGATGGATATCGTGAAACGATTGGGGGATCTGCCGACGCGGAAATTCCACTGCTCCGTTCTTGGCGACAAAGCTCTCAGGGCTGCGATCAATGATCATTACGAAAAGACCGGGCAAAAGGAAAAAGTTGAAACCGAGAAAGTCAGGATGATCGACCACATCGCTAAAGTTACCGACCATGATATTGAAGAAGCGGTGCTGGAAGGAGCAGTAACACTTGAAGCGGTGCAAAAGAAAACAAAAGTAGGCATTGGCAATAAGAGCTGTATCCCGGAAGTTGAACAGCTGATTCGTTTCTATAAAGAGAAATTTTATGGAAATGATTAGGGGTTGTCTGACCAAATTGATATTTCAGACTCCATTCATGCTCGATTTTTCTGTTTAATTTTTTATCATTACTTATCAAGTGTATTATGCTGCCAGACGGTGTTATCCCGAAACTGCTAGACATTTTCATAAGAATCTAATGAAAAGAAAACAATAATAACGCTCGGCGAGGCAGGGGTTGCTCCATACGGGATGCCGAGCAGGATAGGACGAACGAAGTGAGGACTGGCCGTCGAGCCGTTATTATTATTGTTTTCTAAGACTAGATATCAATAAAGATAGATTGTCTAGTTAAAACTGGATAGCACAATTATGCTGCCAGACAACAAACTATTTAAACCAGTCGCACTCCTTGCACCTCACAATAAGTAGGAGGCAAAAAACATGAGAAAAATAATTGTTGTAATGATGATTTCTCTTCTGGTATTTTCCGCACTGGCAACAGCAGCAGGAAACCAGCCAGAGAAAGTACGGGTATTTTTAGAATTTAAAGGAAAACCAGATGTAGGTGCGGTGCATCTTGCTGGCGGAAAAGTTCTGCACAGTTATACACTGCTTGAAAATGTTTTAGCTGTGGAAGTTCCAGCTACCGCATTAAACGGTTTGTTGATGAACCCGAATGTTGTAGGTGTTGAATTTGATGCAGTAGCTCATGCTTCTGGAAAAGGAAAGCCTGCTCCTTCGCAGCCGGCGCAGACTCTGCCCTGGGGAGTTGATCGAGTTGATGCTGATCTTTCAAACCATACCGGAACCGGAGTAAAAGTATGTGTTGTTGATACAGGGATTGACAAAGATCATCCTGATCTGCAGGCAAATATTGCTGGCGGCAGAAACTTTGTCGCAAAAGGCCTGACTGTAGACCCAACTAAATGGGATGACGACAATGGACATGGAACACATGTTGCCGGAACAGTTGCCGCAGTTGATAATGCTATTGGCGTAGTAGGAGTCGCGCCAGGCGCATCATTGTTAGCAGCCAAAGTATTGAACCGACAAGGATCTGGATACCTCAGCGACGTCATTGCAGGAATTGATTACTGTGTGCAAAGCGGCGCGAAAGTTGTGTCCATGAGTTTAGGTACTAGCGCGGATGTACAGGCGATGCATGATGCTGTTGATGCTGCTTACGCGAATGGCGTGTTGTTAGTAGCAGCTGCCGGCAATGATTATGGTGGAGCTGTTTCATATCCGGCTGCCTACGACTCTGTTGTAGCCGTTTCTGCCACTGACAGTAGTGATAATCTGGCATCTTTCAGCAACGTAGGACCAGAAGTGGAATTAGCTGCTCCAGGAGTAAGTGTTCTTTCCACCTATAAAGATGGCAGTTACGCCACTTTAAGCGGAACCAGCATGGCTACGCCGCATGTGTCGGGAGTTGTTGCACTTGCATGGGAAGCAAATCCGTTGCTCAGTAATGCAGAAGTTAGAGCATTATTGCAAAGTACTGCTGATGATTTAGGAGCAATAGGTAAAGATGATCTGTTTGGCTATGGATTAGTAGATGCTGAACTGCTGAATTAGGATTTTTTAATTTTTTCTTTTTTTTCTCTATTTCTCCAATAGCTTTTTAACTTCTCGACATATTATAGCTATCATGAAAGTACCTGCGCAACATCCTCAAGAAATTGAAGTTTGGTATATACTGCCAGCTATCAGGAAAGAATTAGTGGTAGCTCTCAAAGAGAAAGGAAAATCGCAGAAAGATATTGCCAAATTGCTGAATATCACTGAAGCAGCAGTTTCTCAATATACGACAGAAAAGAGGGGCAAGGAAATTAGCTTTCCGGCAGAATTGAAAGAGTTCATCAAGAAAGCGGCAGCTGAAATTACTGACCAGGCCTCGGCATTTCATCAGATCCAGAAGATTAGCGAACATATCAAACATTCTAAAGTATTATGCCAATTGCATGCCCAAGTAGAAGGAGACTTGAAGGGCTGTGATGTGTGTTATAAGTAAGGAGAGAAAAATAACTTCTATCTTCTTCACCTCACAAATCCTTATAACTACTTCCTAAAAAGAGCAACTCAATGGTTCGAGTAGTTTCTACAAAAGAATTCGATACTTTGGAAAGATTAATGCCCACAGATTATCAAGAACAGATTAAAAATATTATCAAACAACTTAAAGAAACATGGCAGGTTGGAAAACCATTAGGATATCCTTTTTTCCGAGAAAAGAAATTGGGAAAATATCGAGTCTACTTTCTTATATACGAAGACATTGATACCGTCTTGTTAGTTACCATAAGCGATAAGAAAGCCCAACAAGAGACTATAGATAAAATAAAACAAGAACTTAATATCTATAAGGATCTCATTAAAAAAAATACTTTAACGTTCCCGTATTTTTCCTTGAGCAGCGTCCTTTAGTCCACGTTTGATACTTAGAAGTAATTCTTCCTGTGCTACTTCTTCTAAACGCTTAAGATAATCGTACTCTCCCTTGGATATAGTCACTGTTTCCATATTTTACTAAAATGAAGCTTAATTTAAATATTTTACTGCCTTTTCTCCTTCAACTCGCAAAAAGTGAAAACTATCACTTTTGCGCCCCAGAAGCTTTGCTTCTCAGGGTCTCCAAAATAAACGTAATCGCCTCATCACCTTTAGCAGTTTCGATGGTTGCCCCGCCCACAGCATAATGCCCGCCGCCAGAACCTTTGCCGAATTTAACGCCGACAGTCTTACACAATTCGCCAAGATTAACTTTACATCGGTCTTTATGAAAGATGTTGGAGCCAATTCCAAGGTAGGATTCCACACCAACCGATTTAAGAAATAAATTATAGGCAGATTCCGGGAATTTCATGTGCGGATAAAATCTATCCTTCCTTCCATTTAAAAACTTTTTCCGCTGGTCAACGACGACGCATTTGCTTTCTGGATCCAGATACATAATTTCATCGACATCTTTCCGCCATGCTTCATAGCCCTTCAACATGGCTTTAAAATACATCAGCGGCTGTAATTTCCAGACTGCACCATCAACAGGCGTTGTGCTCAGATCAGAGAGTAGAGTTTGAAAAACCTCCAAATTCAAAAAATAATCACCAGTATGGAACATTGCACTGATGACGTGGACTTTTTCTAACATTGACAAGTCCTCATAACTTTTTCGAGGGTAGTATACCTTCTTGATTTGTTCTTTGCTGTACAAGGCCCCATCCATGATATCCAGAGCTTCTTTAAACTCAAGAAGCTCCTTGCCAGGCTTCAAGCCCATTTCAACAGCGATATCTATCAGATACCCGGTGCAGCTGGGAACTTCTTTCCAGTAATAGTTCTCTGGCACATCACCTTTCGGCTTGGCCGACAAGTGATGATCGCACCAGAAAAATATCTTTTCCTTGGGCATCGGCAAGTCCAGCACAATATCCCCTTTGCTAAATTTAAACGTCCCTAACTCTACATCAACAGGATTTACCCCGCGGATTTCAGAGATCTCGATTCCCAGCAGCGGAGCCAGATATTTCTTAAAGATGAACGCGCTGGCAAACCCGTCCATGCTCGTGCATCCACCATGGGTGATTATCCTGTATCTCATAATCAGCATTTTTAAGAAGGGACTATAAAAGACTTTCTACAAAACATTATTTCCAGAATTTTTGCGCCAGTGGCGGTGCGACGCAAGAAATACGGAAACTACCGTATTTCTGCGCTGAAAATAAATCGTTGTTTATTTTCATGCGGTCAAATGCTCACTTTGTATCGCATTTGCCCTGTTCGGGTTTCCCGAAGGGAGCCACCCCTCCCTCACCGCACGCCACGGCGCAAGGCATGACGGGGGTTGTCCCATACGGGGTGGCATGCAGGATTTCGAACGGAGTGAGAAATCCGTCTTGCCGCCGTGGTGGCGTGCATCAAAAGAACGGTAAATATTTCTTGAGAACAACCAGAATAGTTTTTCCCATTATTATAAACAGAATCATCTATTTTTCTGCACTTCCCTGCGCAGCCATTCCTTGAACTCAAACAAGATCATGGTGCTGTCCATATGCCCGACTTTTTCCTTAACTCTGTCAGAAATCAGATGAAACATGTCGTTCGCTTTAATCACAAACCCGGCTTCAAGGAGCGTATCGTCATTGAGCTTGGAGAAAGCATCAACAATAGCCTGCTTGCAATTTGCACGCAGCTCAATGTTTCTCCAAACAGCATCCCAGTCGCCGGCAAATTCCTTCACCCGCCCAGCCATCCGTTTTAAAACATCAGAATTGCCATTGATCAGATCGTCGGTAATCTCCAGCTGATCGGTCTTAGGGTTATAGACCATCAAATCGACAAAGGCACCTTCTTTGAGAGGATCGTCATCCCATTCCTTCCGCACCTCCGTTATCCGCAGCACTCTCTTGTATTTTTTCAGGCCGGAAATGACCGGATTTGTAACTACAATGATATCAATAGCCTTGAACGAGGTTTTAGGGACGCCGATATCATTCACAACCCGGTCATAGACACCGTAGGGGGAATCTGCATGAATGGTTCCGGCAACCACATTGGCAGCTGCGCCAACACGCATTGCTTCAAACAGGGCGATAGCTTCCTTGCTTCGCACTTCACCGACAAAAATGGCTGAATCACCCAAGCGTAAGGTTGACCGTATCCCGATGGAAGGATCAACTTCAGATCCCTCCTTTGAGGCTAAGGCTGAAGCAACTTTAAGTGAATCAACATTGTAACCTAACTTTCGCAATGATTCCTGGGGCAATTCAAAGGTATCTTCAATCGTAATGATCCGCGCGCGGCGCTGGATTTCCACCAAAAAACTTCCTAACAGGCTGCTTTTGCCGCTGGATCGTGTTCCTGCTATTAAAATAGTTGCATTATGGTCAATGATAAAACTGAGCAGTCCTGCTGCGATGGCATCTAAGTATCGTATCTTCGGCTGGAGGTAGAGTGGAAAGGTCCAGGGATAATCGCGATGCCGCCGAAAGGAAAAAAGCAGCCCATTCGGACTTAGAGGAGCAGTAATGGCTGAAACCCTTGATGTAAATCCTTTCACCCGCAGTTCCGTATCGAGAATCGGATCTGCTTCATCTAATGGACGGCCAGAAATTAACCGCAATTTGGTGGCCCAGCTGTCCACTTCCAATCCTGTCGGGTAGATATTCGTGTAGCAATCCCCATGGTCTTGATGCACGATAAAGATAGGCAGTTCCCCGCTGGGTGAATTGATGTTCACGTCTTGTACTTTAGGATCAGAAAGCAATAACTCTATCAGACCAAAGCCAACAGTATGGCGAAGAAGCGCTTGTGATAATTGCTCAATTTTTTCTTCTTTTAATTTGAGATTTTTATTTCTCACCAGATCAGTCAACAGATCCTTGCCGATGTTGAAAAACACCTCCCTCATCCGTTCTGGATCGACGAACTCTTTTCGAGTAGGTTTATGCTCGGACATGATCCTCTTGGCATCATCAAGCAAAGAATATTCTTCCTCGGTGAAGGTAAACTCAGCCGGGGTAAGATGGTATAGAGTTTTTATATCCTCATCAAACGAAAAGATGTTCACCGAGCACGTATCCATGCCGGCAGGGAAATCATAACTTTCCACAAGATTTCCTTCCGGAAAATCAGTAATTAATCTAGTGTACATGAAATCAGGTCTGGTGGTGGGATGAAAGACGTTCCCGTAAATCTGCCGCTCGCCAACTTTATAATCCCCAGTATACGGCATCAGCATAGTAATTAATGCAGTCCCTTCAACAGCTTTAATTACCTCGTCCATGATGGCAATAAACTTCCGCTGGGAAACCAGCTGCCGTGCATCAATGATCTGCTGGACCTTTATCTTTTCCCTCGTTTCCAGCCGTTTGAGTTCGACATATGCAGCCAAGGGATCATCTTTCAATTTCTTGGACAAAATACTTTGGAACTGTGCATAGCTCGACCTGATGTAGCGCTCATGCAAGGGATCAACAACGATATGGGAATACGTAAAGCGGTCCTCCTGGTTCAGGCGCTTATACAATGATGCTAATTCCAGTAGCAGTGAAGTCTGGCTGTAATCATACTCATACTCCCGCTGCTGGGTAAGGATAATGATATTGACGCCAGTAACTTGCAGCAGGAGATCAACAACCTTGGACATGCAGACCTCGCTGTATTCAATCGACGGGGGAAAAGAACATTTCTCGCAGGAGATTCGCAGTATCTTATTTTCCCCTTCGTGGAAGGTTTCAAAATCAAAACAGCTCTTAATATTATCCATCACCATCTTTGAGTCTATTAATGTAAGGAAGGGTTTATTATATTTTCTGTAATCTAGTCCCTGCAGAATTGAGTAAGCTAAAACACCACTCTAGGATACTCACATAAGTTTATTATAATCTTTTCATTGGATATATTTTATGGATTTTGGGACACAAAAACCGGCAGGAGTTCAAGCGCCGAGCGAGTTTACAAATGCCAAGCTCTATGTCTGGGTAAAAGGACTGGAAAGCAAAATGAATACGCTCATGAGAGAAGTAGACATCCTTAAGAATGATCTTATCAAAAAGAATGAAAGCCTGCGAAAAAACATGAAGACGCTCAATGACGATCTGATGGAGATGAAGCACCAGCAGGAAAAGACGGTGCAAAAAATGGACTTGATCATCAAAGAGTTGAAACAGACGGCAGGAATTGAAGAGGTTATGACCATCAAAAAGTATATTGAGTTCTGGAATCCGCTGCATTTTGTGACTCAGGATGACCTGGCCAAGGCGCTTGAAGCGCATCAGCATGAAGCAGTAAATAAGCATATACATCATACGCATGAAACAACGACGCATTCTCATAAAAAAGGAAAAGAATAAAAAGGAATAAACCTTAACCTCCTTCAAAACAGGTGATATAGATATGGCTTTATTTGATCAAAAAAAAGCTCCTCCCGTTGCAGATGTGCTGCAATTGCGGGAAGAAGGATTGACAGATGCGATTATTATGGACGAGCTTTCCAGAAAAGGGTATTCTCATGACCAGATCATGCAGGCACTTTCACGGGCTGACACTGGGACAATGCCAACTTCCGCTCCGCCAATGAGTGCTGCAGCAATGCTTCCTCCACGACCGTCTCCACAGGAAAGTCCGGAAATGGGAAATATCTACGAAAGGATTGAAGAGATTACTGAAGCAATGATCGACGAGAAGTGGGACGATCTGATCTCTGAAGTCAAGAAGATTGTTGACTGGAAGGAGAAGATCGAAGAAAAACAAAGCAAGATGAGTTCTGATCTGGAGAAGCTGAAGGAAGATTTCCAGGTTCTTCATCAAGGTGTCCTGGGAAAATTAGAAGATTACGACACCAGGATGCAGGATGTAGGAACGGAATTAAAAGCGGTGGGAAGGGTGTTTAAGGATGTTATTCCTACTTTTGTTCAGAATGTGAAAGACTTATCCTCTATTAAGGATGAATTGAAAAAGAAGAAATAAGATTACAAGTCAGTTCCATGCTTAGTTGATCCTGGTGGTTCTTTTGGCGGTTCAGCTTCTGTTTTAGCTTCTTCTTTTTTCCCGTTGCTGCTAAAGCCGATAACAGGCGAGAATTTCTTGTACCAATCTCTTTCTCCGCCGCGGAATGTTAGCAGACCTAACTGAAGATAGTTTCCATTTCCAGCGTAACAGACTAAACCTACTTGAACGCCGTTGAAATCATCGCCAGCGATATTAAGAGCGCCGAGCTGTAAACCATCTAACTCTTCCTTAACATAATTAACTAGTCCTGCTTGGCCTCCAGCCAGATCTTGTGCATAATTCCATGCTCCTACTTGAGCGCC
>DATDYP010000026.1:0-18360 GCA_035288985.1 Candidatus Nanoarchaeia archaeon | reverse complement strand
GCAGGAAGCACCAATAATATCTGCAAGCACACAATAAAGCAACGACTTTATTGGTGCACCAAAGTGATCGTTGTCACTTTGTGTGCAGTAGATGTTCTCACCTCGCCTTAAGGCCCAGGCGGCGACTTTTTCTACAGAGCCTTTCCTCGCAAAATATTTATAAACTGACCACTAAAAAATAATGTATGACGGTTGCAGACAAAGTTCGGGAGGCAAAGCCGACTGACTATCGCGAGATCGCTGATGAAATGAAGCTCCATTACGTTCACGACGATGGTGACAGACTTCATGTTTTATACCGTGCTTTCCTGGAGAGGGAAGCGCGGCTGGCGGATGTGCAACTTACTGATCTGGGAAAGATTGATCCAGCTGTTCAAAAATCCATTAAGCGGCAGATGGATTGGTATGCGCAGGTCGCTGATGCCATGCTCAGGCTAGGGAGCGACAATCTCGACCCGCATCATCTCAAGCATTCTAGAATACTTACCGGCCCAGTCTGCGATTTCTTTAGAACAACAATGGGTTACGAGCCTGATTTCTGAACTATTTTGCACTCTTCAGGAAGCTCAACACCTATTTTTACAAATTCCTCACATAAAATAGACATCACTTCACGGACATCCCGATGCCCTTGGTAAACTTTTTCGTCGATCACTACTGCAGGAAATGTACTGATATTATAAGAAGTCAACAGGATATGGATCAGCGGTTCCTGGGTGAACTCTGAATCAAGGGAAAAAACGAGTATCCTGCTGCCAAACTTCTTTTTAAGGTAGCTGAGGATATCACCCTGCGTTTCGTCCTTGTTCTGATCGTAGAAATAAAGGATCTTAACACTGTCCTGCTGGCATTTCTTATCGATCTCTTTTGATAAGAAGTAAAATTGTATTTCGGTCAGGAAATAATCCTGCAGCAGGAGATTGAACTTTTTTTGATTGAACAGTGATCTCTTTTCGTAATCGATAACTACCGCCATGCTCCGCGTCAGCTGGTTGATATTATTGTCAAGGATAGTGTGCAGGGAATTGCAGTCTGCAATGCCGGAATCGATATGCGCTTGCTGCAGCTGCAGGCTGCGCAGGGCCACTTTCTCTTTCAGGGTGATGTCTTCCGCATCATCCAGGCGTGCATTTTCAAGGACAATGCCTGCCAATATTCCTCCTGAGAAAACAAGCAAGGTTAATACAAAGGCTAATAGGTATTTCTTAACGCTGATCTCACGCTTAACTGCCATTTACAGGTCGAGGCTTAGCTTTATTTATATAATTAACTGTTAGATTCAGGACAGGACTAATGATTGGAGAGATGGGTTAAAACCAGGCATTCTTCTTCCTGGAGACAAACATGAAGCCGATATAGATCCAGACGAAGGTGATAAACAGACCGTAGATAGAGAGATATGTGATCATGGAGGTCCAGGTCCTGCCGTGGTTGGTGATTTTTTCTTTCACCAGCTTGTAGGAATAAATCATGATGAAAAAACTGATCCCGATCAGGGTTGCAGCGATGAATATTCTCGAGAAGGGCAGGCTCAGGAAATTAAAGTTTATAGAGAACTTCCTGATCAGCGTGATAAGGTCAAAGTTGATGTCGTTCAGATACATCAAAAAGTGGTACAATTTTGAGAGAAGGGATTGCAGCAAAGTTCCTGTCAGAATGATTGCGATGACGCCGGAAGCGATAATTGTAGGCATGCGCACGATGCCAAAGTCACCGTACTTCTTGTTAAAGATAAGCTGTTTATATTGAAAAGTGTTATCAACTGAACCTTTATACCATCTTGTCCGCTGCCAGAATAGTTTCTTCCAGGTTGTAGGGGCGGTTGTTTCCACGATCGTATCAAAAATCTGCACGATCCTGTAATGGTGCTTCTGCAGCCGGATGGCAATCTCCAAATCTTCAGTAATGGTCTTTTCACTAAAGCCGCCGATATCTTTAACGACGTTGGTCTTATAGACGCTGAACGGTCCTGGCGTAACGTGGATGCAGTCCAGTTTGGAATTGAGAAACTTATAGAACATGTTGATGATATATTCACACCATTGGACTTTCTGCAGCATGCTGTCCGGCTTCTTAACTTTCAGAAGCGGGCAGACAGCAGCGATGTTTTCATCACTTTCAAAAACAGGCAGCATCTCTTTCAGGGCATTGCTGGCAATAAAAGAATCTGCATCAAGACAGGCAAAATATTCCCCTTTCGCAATCTTGAGGCCGGCATTCATGGCATTGCCCTTCCCTTTATTCTCCTGGTTGACCAGCATGATATTCTTAGATGGATTTTCACGGATAAACTGCTCCACAAGCTTCCTGGTCCTATCCGTCGAACCGTCATTGACAACAATGATCTCCTTCTTTTCTTCAGGGTACTCCAAATCCACCAACGATTGCAAGGTTCCCTGGATTGACTTCTCTTCATTATATGCAGGGACGATCGTGGTGAAGAAAGGTTTCCGGTTCAGCGTTTTTTCTTTCTTTTCTTCTTTAGAGGAGAATAAGACCAGCAGCCAGAAGATAGAGAGGAATAGTAAGATAAAATAAGTGCTGAAAAGGACAATATCAAGGAATGTTACGATCATCAGAGCCACCGTCTTATCATACCAGCTATTCAGCTATTTATAACCACGCTGTGCTTCTATTTGTTTTCCTGCTTAAAAGCCCAGACCTCTGAATCTCCGGAGGCGTAGAGCAATTTAAACCTTTCGTTTTTAAGGAGGAACAGGAAGCCCTGGTCTGAAGGAAGACCCTGCTTCATTTCTTTGGTGATGAACAAAAACCTGACTTTATTCTCTTCCAGCGTGGGGAAAAGATCCTGGATATATAACGAAGAAAAGACCGCCTCAGCAAGCTCAGTCTTCTCTGTGTACGTTCCTTTCTCAAAGACGCGCAAGGGCTCCCGCTCAGCAAAATAGCGGATGACGTAGCTGTTCTCAGGAGCAGATAGGACCACCGAATTCACTGGCGTGTGTTCCTTGATCCAGATCAAGGCATCCTTGTCATCGTGCGAGGGCCCATAATTAGAGAACCGGTCAAGGTAGGTTATTGTTGAGAAAATAACCCCTAACAGAAGGATGATCATCGTGAAATGTTTCAAAGAAATAAGATTCCAGCGCCGTTCAAACATCTGAACAAAACTGATTGCAGCAAATACAACAATGATCAGGGAGAGATAAAAAATAATATTCGTGTTAAATATATAAGCAGGGATGATGAGAGGCAGCAACAAGTAGAGGTGATAGAAATTCTTTTTCTTCCACGTCGAGAGCATGCCAATTATTGCCAGAAGAAGTATGAAGGCGCTGATGCCGCTGAGTCCTCCGAAATCTGAAACGAGGTCTGAGACGAGTTGCTGGCGGTGGAAGGGCCCCAGCAGGAGGGGGAATTTCAGGATGAGAGTGGCGACAAAAAGCACTGCGGTCGTGCCTATCCCGGCCAGTGAAACAGGATCTTTTTTATCATGAGTTACAGACCGATATATCAACAGCAGCACCAGCAGGAAGGCTGTGCTGAAAATGTCGAAGCCCGCCGCCAGAATGAAGGGAAGCAATGAAAGGTAGCGCAGGATCTTTTGTTCCTGCATGAGAAGAAAAAATCCTAACAGCACAAGGAACAAAAAGAAGGAATAGGAAGACAGAGTGGTGAAGGCAAAGAGGAAGGTCGGCGATAAAATAAGGAAGAGAGTGAAAAAGAAGGCCACTCTTTCGGTCAAGCCGATCTTCTGCGCTATCGCTAAAAGCAGCAGGATCGAGATAACCGCCAGAAGTAACGGCAGCAGGAATACTACTGAATCAGGAAACAGCGAGAGGACTGCTGATAGGGGATTAAAGTCTATCCATTCCCGCGCGGAGTAAAGGTGATAGTAACTTTCCGCTCCGCTCAACAGCGGCTTGCCGGCAAGATAATTTGCTGCAAAATGCAGCAGCAGTATTAATACTGCAAGTAAGACCAGATATTTCTTCTGATGCTTGATGAAATGCGAGAAAGTTGCATCCAGGACGTTTTGCTTGATCTGCATTTTCATTCCGCTCCTGCCAGTTCGCATTTTGTTCTGTAGATCTTGGTTTCGTTTTTGTAAATAAGATCAAAACAGGCGCTGGAAATGTAGTGCAGCCTGGGAAGGTCATAGTTCTCTTTTGCAGACGGAGTCAGTACTAAGTAGCGAAGGCCGTATTGATCTGCAAGACTGATAGCCTGCGTCTGGAAATGGGTTGTGAATAACACACTAAGATCACTAAACCTCTTATCGACATCGCTGATGAGAATGAATTGGTCATCCATGAGGTTCTTGCGCTGTCCATAATAAGCGACAAGATGCCCTTCATGTAAGGTTGCAAGGACAGTCGCGTTTGCAGGAGTATTATCCCGCAGCCATTTGAACGCTTCTACTTCTTCGACAGTCGGCACATCCTGACGGAGAGAAGCGTTGATAGCCGGAATGGCGGTGGAGATAAGGAGCAGGACAACAAGACTTGGCAGGACGTATCTCTGATAGCGGGCTAGCCGCGTCTTTTTGTAATATCTTTCCAGATCAAGATAAAATAAGGCAAAGAGAATCGCCAGGATGACCGCAAAGAAGGCCAATGATTGCCGGAACTTGATCAGCCGCAGCCAGGTCAGCAGGGTAGTTGAAATAACAAAACTGATCAGCAGGAAGGACTTTTGTCCCTTCAGTTCAAATAAAGACCTATAAGCTACCAAAACACCAGCCATAAAAGGGATGATGCTTACCAGCAATAAGGCCTGAGCGATGGAAACACTGGGAAAATAGGCAGAGATTATTCGTGAGGGCGTATTGCCCCAGATGAATGATATTCCTTCCTGGAGCAGGGAATTTTTGAAAAACATGAACTGAACCCAGAGGAAAAAAAACAGCGAAAAGATCATCACCTCTATTTCTGATCTGGGCATCTTCTTGCCTTCCAGCGCTGAAAGAAGGGCATAGATGGCAAACCCGATAATGACAAAGAAGGCAGAAGAACTTGTCACTGAAAGTATTAGGAAAGAAATTATGTAGGCATACAAATAGTTCTGTTCTTTGATCCTGAAAAAGGAGTAGATCACAAAAAAGGTCAGCGGGAGGGAAAGAGTGTCAACTGTAAAAGAGTTAGTAGAAAACAATACTGGTAAAAAGCCGGCAATCATCGCCGAAAGCAGGGAAGCAGTCTCATTCTTGGTTATTTTTTTGCTGATCAGATAAGATGTGATGGTCAGAGAAGCGACCAGGATGTTAGGAATGATTTTTGCAACTAATGAAAGAGGCAAAAATAAGCTGAAAAAGGCCATGAAATAATGAAAGAAAGGCAGGAAGCGGAAATCCCGTCCGCCGTAGGAAAGCAGATCATGGTAGAGCGGCAGTCCTGTTTCACGGATATGCTCAACCTGGCGGAGGTGGAAATAAGAATCGTAGGTGAATTCGGGTATGGAAAAGGCCAGCAATAACCGTACGGCTACCGTTATCATAAACAGCCCTATCAGTATGGCCTGCGTCTTGTATTTCATCTCTTTTGTCTAAGAAATAGTTCCTTGTTTTATAAAATCTGCTTTTTTCTCCATTTTGGAAGACCTCTTCCCCGAAGTGTTACAGACAGCAATGTTTATTAATTCTGTTTTCTTTTAGTATAATAATGGATTATAGAAGCATGCCTTCTCTAGGACTTCTCCTAGGAGCGCTGGCAGGATGCAGTGATGAGGCGCTAAATTCAGTGACGAAACCTGTTATCGGATATGGCCTGTTTGCGGAAAGCCTTGGCTGCAGAGCAGGAGTAAATTACGACGGCTTAGAAGGGAATATCTCTGCATTTGAAATCCAGAATGCGCTCTTCGTCCCTTCCGACCCTAAAAGTTGCAGCGAGAGGGATTCTTATGTTCAGACATTTGACCAGATAGAGATACGCCAGTTTCTTGATGATGCCTCTTGTGAGAGCATTGCTACGGCTGACAGCGATGCATCCTTAGTGATAGAAGGCATTTATGATTCAAAAAGAATCTGGGCGACAAAGATCCTGCAAGTTTCGCCGCCAAAAACGCTGTGGAACCCGGAAGCCGACTGATGAAATGTTTCTATAGGAAATCACTTTAATAATCGGTAAAAAATGAAGTGATTTCCTAATACACGAAAATTGATAAGCAATTTTTGGTACAGAAATGAAGTAGTTTCTTCATTTCTTGTAAGCAAATAACTTTAGTAAAGCTTTTCGTAAAATAATGGAAGACATAATTATTGCATAAGAATCTATGTCTTCCAAACTTTAGTTGAGGAGAGATTATATGCGGAATTATTGTCCTCAACTAAAATTACGAAAATTAAAGTTATTTGCTATAGTTGCAGGCTGAACCTGCTGCATTCGCTTCTTGGGGCTCGAAAACTTTATAAGAATTTCATCTTCGAGACTATTATGAAAATTTCGACTGGCGCGGCGTTCCTTGATGCTCTACTAGAAGGCGGATATGACTGCGACATCATTACGACTATTTTCGGGCCGTCAGGATCAGGGAAAACAAATCTATGCCTTCTTGCAGCTGTGTGCGTTGCAGAAGCTGGGAAAAAAGTGCTGTTTGTGGATACCGAAGGAGGGATTGCTGTTGAACGGATCAAACAGATCAGCAATGATTACCAGGCTGTACTGGAACAAATGCTCTTCTTTAACCCTCTAACCTTCGCTGAACAGAAGCAATTGTTTGAAACTTTAAGAGGGATGGTAACAGAAAATATCGGCCTGATCGTGGTTGATTCCATTGCCATGCTCTACCGCCTGGAGCTTGGAAAGAGCGACGAGATTTATGAAGTCAATTCAGCGCTGGGACGGCAGATTGCCTATCTAGTGGAAATTGCACGGCATCATAAGATTCCTGTACTGATCACCAATCAGGTCTATGCCGATTTCGATAACAGGGAAGAGGTCAAGATGGTAGGCGGTGATCTATTGAAATACGGATCTAAATGCCTGATTGAGTTGAAAAAGTTGAGAAATTGCCGGGGCCTGATCCTGCGCAAACATCGCAGCCTGCCTGAAGGAAAGGAAGCGATGTTCAGCATCGTCCAGAAAGGCGTGGTGGAAGAGCAGAAGTAAGGTTCTTAGTTGTTTATTTGCTCTCCTGGTTCATCTTTTGCACTACTTTTGCGAACATCTCAATCTGTTTCTCTGACAGTTTCTCAAAGCGCAAGTAACTGATCTTGATGCTGCGCAAGAACGTATTTTCCTCATAGTACTTTTCAGGGATGGTAAATAATTTTTTCATGGCCGGATCGGTTATTTCACCTTCCAGCTCCTTTTTCTGGCAGTCATAGCAGATGATAAAACGCTGGCGCGAGGTTACGGTAACATAATTCTGGTTGCACTTAGTACATTTGTGCTTGTATTTCACAGCCATAGATTCTAAAACAATCGTTCTTTTATATATCTTTGCGTTTAGACCATTTTTTAGTGATGACAACAGGAAAGTTTTTAATATGAAGTTGGTAATTAAACTAATATGGGAGAAGCGCCTGTTGTTAAAGACAAACAATTAAGAGAAGCAAGAGCATTGTTAGAAGAGGATTTAGATGATAGGCTTCGTAATCTTAGGAATCATAGCGGCATTGTAGGATTGGTTGGCGGCGCAGTGCTGGGGTTGGGTGCCACTATAACCCTTTATGATGGCGAAGGCTTTTTTGAAATTGTCAGAAATGTCGTTGAGGTTGCATCTGTTAATGGTGGAGGATTATATGCTCTAGCTTTCGCTGGAGGAGCTATTTATCGTAGATATATGCATAAGAAATATGACCATATTTTTAGCGAATAAAATCTTGCAAAATCTTTATAAATAACCTCCAAATAAGAGTCCTAAAGCCAACGCTTGTCTCAGAGTTGACAAGCAGGGCTGCGTGAGGCAAAAAATAGCGCAGACAAGAGTTAAGTCATACTTATTCTTGTTTGCTGCTTTAAGAATTGAAAATGACGGAAAACAAAAGATACACTACTGGACCAGTCCAACCTGATTTTATTCTGGGAGCTTTTCTAGAATATGCAGGCATACTAGCAGGCGTTTATGGTGCAGTAACAGCTCATTCAGACGGCGTAAATGCAAAATCCTTGCTCGCTGGTGCAGCTGGTTTGTGTAGTTATGTGTAGGTAGAGTATTACCCCAATATTCCAGAGAAGTTAGACGAAATACTCAGTTTCAGGAATTAGAAAAGACAATCACTGAAGCAAAAAAATTTGAACCGAGGAGAGACTAAAATGACAGAACAACAAGAAGAGAATCTATTGATCGAATCGAATGAATATCTTAAGTCAGGAATCCATATCGGAACTAAATTCAAGACCAAATATATGGCTGATTTTATCTACAAAACCAGGCCTGACGGATTAAGTGTTCTTAATCTCAAGAAAATTGACGAGCGGCTGCGCGCAGCCATAAATCTCCTTTGCCAGTATGAGCCAAATGAAATTCTCATCGTCAGCAGGCGGGAAAATGGCTGGAAGGGATTGAAGAAATTACGCCAGCTTACTGGCATACCAGTCATCACCGGACGATATCCTCCCGGAATCCTGACTAATACAAATCTGGAAACATTCTCAGAACCTAAAATTGTGCTGGTCTGCGACCCCTGGACGGATAAGAACACGGTTATGGATGCTCTGAAAATAGGCTTGCCCATCATCGCCCTGTGCGACACCAACAACCAGTCAAACAATCTTGATCTTGTTGTTCCCTGCAATAATAAAGGGAAAAAGTCCATCGGCTTGGTATTCTATATCGTTGCACGGGAATTCATGCAGCGGAAAGGATTGCTGAAAAGCGGTGAGGAGATGCCTGCTGCATTGGATGATTTCATGGAAGAGTAGGGCTTCTGCTATACTTCCCATAATATCTCACTTCAGCTATTTTCTGCCCTTCGTGCACGACGTATGTTGAATCGAATGTCCCTGAAGAATTTACTACTCTTACAAAATCAGCAGTGAAATACGTAATTGTCTCCTTCACCCCGCCGGCAGAATCGTACACTACTTTTTTATAGATGCGTTCCTCAGTCGGATGATAGACAAATGTTTCCAGTAAACTTCCTGTTGAATTTTCTATTCTTGTTAGCTGATTTAGGGAGTTGTAAGTGCGAGTATACCCGTCTCCAGACAATAAATTTCCATTGGCATCGTAGGTTAACTGTAATTCGTCAGCAACACAGACGAGGGTGGTTTTGGAGATGTAGACTTTACGTGCCATAAAAAACCTAATAACATATTAAAAATCGTATTTCTCTAAAAAGGTTAACATCCATGGCTCCAATTGAGTTTAAGCTATTATAATGACCAATAACCTTGACTAATATTGCCACTAACAAAAACATCCAGAACAGTAATCTTGCTGACCTTGGGAATTCTTTTCGTAAAATAGCTAGGTCAACAACAAATCCGAACAAGATCCCTGAAACGGAAAATAATATCATTGTAATGTGCAAACAGAAATTCATTTGAACACTTAAAGAACTAAGTCCAAACAAATTTAAAAATTGACCCTGTATGAATAGCGATTCTACAATTTTTCCAGCAATAAACAAGATACTAAAACTCAAAAGTAGACCTACGATGTTGGACTTAAGACCGCTCTTGTGTTTTTTTAACCAATCAAGTATATTTTGCATCTTACTGTGCTTATTTTTTACTATTTTATAAAGTTTATTCTTAAACCATTATTTATTTCTTTGTCGTTCTCTCCATTCTCTTATAATCTGCCCAGCTGTTTTTTCTCCAGCATTTTTAGGATTCGAAGCGTTAACAAGGTCTTGTATTGCTGCTTTGTTATTACTTCCAAAAACTGAACCTCTTTTTGCAGAAGTTCTAGTTGTTTGAGTTTGTTGTGAAACAACTGCTTCTTGCTTATTAGCTTGTTCCATTATTGTTGTATAAGGATTTGAATGACCTGGAATATTGACAAATTGCGGCTGGCTACTTCCTCCTTTCATCTTTTGCAATTCTTCAACAGTGTATCTTCTTTCAGTACCAGTAACCGTCTTTACATACGGCTCTTCGAGGGTTGGATTTTGTTGTTTAGCCTCCTTGTATAATTGATTATATTCATTCTCATCTCTGATGTCCTTACTAATAGAAGCAGCTGCCAATGGTTTTGCCAATTCTGAGGCTAGAAAGACGATTGAAAAAGCAAGAACAACCGCTCCAACTGCCAATACACCTAATGCAGCAAGTACCCCAACATGCCCATCCTCATCCACATTCTTATACGGATTCCCTCTCTCGAACATATACCTATTCAAACTTTGCGGATCATACACATTCTGAATCAACGTATCTGGCTGACAGAATATCCCCCACTTGACACAATACTTCCTAAAATTGAAATCATAATCTCCGACAACAGAATCAAACTCCTTGCCCTCGTAGTCAAACCTTGACATTTCACCGCCGGAAACAATCTCCCCAAACGGACTGTAAGTAGTCTGTTCTACAACCAAACCAGAACTATCCGTAATCGCTCCCGTACTTCCCAGATGGTCATCGTGCATAAACTGTTTAGAGCCATCGTATTTTACTTCAGCAATCTTCTGCCCTTCGTGCATGATGTATGTCGTGTCAAATGTTCCGGAACTGTTTACAACACGAACAAAAGTGTCAGTGAAATAGATAATTGTTTCTTTTACTTCTCCAGCAGAATTATAAACAAGCTTCTTGTAGATTCTCTCCTCAGTCGGATGATACACAAACTCTTCCAATAATGAACCTGTTGAATTCTCTATTCTTGTTAACTGATTTAGAGAGTTGTAAGTGCGAGTATAACCATCTCCAGAGATCAAATTCCCATTGGCATCGTATGTTAACTGTAATTCGTCTGCAAAACACACGGGGAGTAAAACTACGAGGGTGATGAGGAAAAGTCCTATTCCCCGTAAATGTCTTGCCTTATCCACTGACTACCACCCCGGTCTGATTGTCATTATACAAGCTTGAATTCACTATCGCAGTTGTCCTGAATACTCCTGCATTGGAGTAATTAGTTGCAATGTAAATCAACGTTGTACCATTCGTTGAATTAAGCAAAGTAGATGTCAAATTCTCCTGCCCGGTTTGGAACTGCCAGTTGAAGAACAAGGTATGATTCAAATTATTCCTTACAATTAATTCATTGACCGTTTGACTTTGACCTTCAGATAATGTATTCAACTCAGAAACTTGCAGTGGCTTGACTATGTTCCATCAACTAACAAATATAACATACCCTGCGTAAATTAATAAAATTCCAACTAGATAAATAACTGCACAGTAGTACTTATGGTATAGTTTAGATTGGATATTAACTCTAACTCCAAGCATTTTAAAAAATAATTTGTTCAAATGCAATAAATATGAAACAAAATATTTATTTAATATAATAAAACCAACACCTATTACTAGAATAACTGCTCCAATAGTAGTTTGTTGAATACTCATTTTATATTAAAGATAAATATAACCATATTTAAATAGCTTTCTAGGTTAACAAGCTCCTTCTAATTATTATTTTGACTGCTAGAGCTTGATGAACTAGAACTTGACGATTTACTTGGACTCTTAAAATAAGTTCTAACTTTATTCCAAAAACGATACAATGCGTTTTCTGGTCCAAAACCGCCACGTCCAGATTTACCACTAGAGCCCCCTGTGGCCTGTTCAGTTTCTTTATTTTTAACACCAGCTTCTTGTTGTTGAGGTTTAAAATCATCAATTCTTTTTTTAGTAGAATAACTTTTAAGCCCATCTTCAGACACGTCTCCTTTATCTTCTTTCTCATCAAGGTCCTCTCTAGCGCCTTCGATGAATCTTGCTTTAGATACTCCTTTTTTTGTTTCTTCCAAGGCCTTCCAATATCTGTACATCGAACCTGATAGACCTGGGTTACTGATTGGTCCTGATAATGTATCTAAAATATCAAGATATAACGCTATTCTATTATCTTGATTGTGAGGATCATCGACTACATCTATTATACTTATTGATAAACTAACGACATCTGCAGCAGTTTCTAGAACAACATAAACAATTGCTGCAGTTTCAAGACTGCAAAGGTCCCAAATACAATGCCCGGTAGGATCCACATTCTTATACGGATTCCCCCTCTCAAACATATAACGATTTAAAGACTGCGGATCATACACATTCTGTATCAACGTATCAGGCTGACAGAAAATTCCAAACTTCACACAATACTTCCTAAAATTAAAATCATAATCGCCCACGAGAGAATCATACTCCTTACCCTCGTAATCATAACGTGAAACCGCACCTCCTCCAACGATTTCCCCAAACGGACTGTAAGTAGTCTGCTCTACAACCAAACCAGAACTATCCGTAATCGCTCCAGTACTTCCCAAATGATCGTCGTGCATAAACTGTTTAGCACCATCATACCTCACTTCAGCAACTTTCTGCCCTTCGTGCATGATGTACGTCGTGTCAAATGTTCCAGAACTGTTAGAAATTCGTACAAAATCAGCAGTGAAATAGGTAATTGTCTCCTTCACCGCGCCGGCAGAATCATACACTACTTTTTTATAAATTCTCTCTTCAGTTGGATGGTATACAAATTCTTCTAACAAACTTCCTGTTGAATTTTCTATTCTCGTTAGCTGATTTAGAGAATTATACGTTCTTGTATACCCGTCTCCTGAGATTAAATTCCCATTAGCATCGTAACTTATGTATCATAAACTTATAACTTATGGGTGCCAAACAAGGAAAGTTAACCAGCCGATTATTATTCCAAGAATATAAATAATTGTCGTAATAACAAACAGCGTTGTCAACCACCAAACTGTCTTTTTCTTTTTGAAATATAGATAAAAATAGTTCATGAATATTAAGAAATATACAGGAAAGATTAGCATCGCTAATATAATTGAGCTGTATTCGCTTAGAGATAATGCTACTTGGAAGAATGCGCCAGGACTTGCAAAAACAAATATATAAAGATAAAAAAGGATACCTAACAAGAATGATAATTTAGATAGTAAATAAGATAAACCTACAACAAAACCAATAATTACTATCGCTTTAGCCCACAGAATAGTTCCTGGTTTAAAGTCAGACCAACTTAATTTACCTTTTCCTACCATATGAATAATAAAATCTTAGACTTTTTAATTCTTACTATTTTACTTTTGTAAGTTTTACTAAAGTATTCCCCATCCAAAATGATTTAGTATTCCTTTTGGTTACGGTTTTTCCAGATGCAAGGTTTTTTGCTTCACGTTGAGAATATGCACCTTGGGCTCTCGCAAGTTGTTCTCTTTGTAGTGCCACTCTGTTTGTTGTAAGTCCAAAGACATCATTTAAAACGTGAAATCCTTGAGCTTGGTTGTAACTACCAGAACCAGTATGATAACCAGGGGTCTTCCCACTACCAATATCATGACCTAAAGCATGCTCTAGATTACCCATCGCTTCTAAATCTCCTTTTTCTACTGCTTCCCCATATTCCTTTAATAGTATCTTAATATGCTCTTGCGGAGAAACTCCACCTAAGGGGCCACCTTCCTCAATATCAGAACTGTGGTAGAATTGTTCTGCATCATCCATGTGGTTCATTTCAAGATCAAGATTGTAGTGGGCAGCAGCCCCCTTAGCCAATAGTCCTAAAAATCCTCCCTGATTTACAACCCTATATAAATCCGGTTCAACAGCACCAGCAGCAACTTGGCGAGCTTCAGCATCTGAAAATCCTGCTGCTCTATAAGATTGATAGGTATCTTGATAATGTATCCAAATAGCTGCTTTTCCTGTTGGGTCTACATAATTATAAGGATTATTCCTAGCATAACTATAACGGTTAAGCTGTTGGGGATCGTATATTACAGGAAGATTCCGGTCGGGCTGTAGAAATAATCCCCATTCTGCTTTATATTTCCGTGCATTGAAATCGTAATCTCTTACCAGAGAATCATATTCTTTACCGGTATAATCAAACCTCGACATTTCCCCACCACTCACAATCTCACCAAACGGCGAATATGTCGTCTGCTCTACAACAGTTCCTACAGAATCCGTAATCGCTCCAGTACTTCCCAGATGATCGTCGTGCATGAACTGCTTAGCGCCATCATACTTCACTTCCACAACCTTCTGACCTTCGTGCATGATGTACGTCGTGTCAAATGTTCCGGAACTGTTAGAAATTCGTACAAAATCAACGTAGCAGATATACCCCAACAGCAATTAATGCCAACAAAAATGTGATGAGAAAAAGAACGATTTTTCTCCTAGAAACCTTGCTAATCACTTTTTCTTCAACAACAGCACCAGCAACTTCTGCAGTTGCCAAAACCACAACTTCTGCTGCGTCACTGATTAAATCTTCAACCATTATATCATCTCTGGTTCAAGTGCTTAGCTTCTTTATATGCATCATACATAAAAGCCACAGTGATAAGTAAACCTGATACAGATGACAAAGTTATCTTACTTTCCGGTAGAGAATTAGTATATGCTAAATAAAAACCATCAGCAATGATAATTACTATGGCTACTAACAAAAGACCGCCAAACAATTGCCTTTTTCCATTATAGATATAACCCAAACCGGGAATCAAATTCAAAACAGCAGCAAGCCAAGGTTTTTTCTTTATCATCTATTGTAAGATCGTAAATAATTATATAAATCTTTCCAATGAAGAGGCTAATATGAAACCCTCACCAATTGGCCAGTGAGCACTATACTATTCGCAAGACAAGCCATGCCCTCTCTATCAGAAAGATAGATGATATACCTGGTGATTATACTACTCCAGAGGGTGCGAACGAGAGGGTTTCATAAAAGCCCAATGAAGACACTGTTAACTTATCGGCGAATGGTATTGCGGGGTCTCGCCGGCTTCTCAACTTCGCCTCATTTTATTCGGCTCAGGTCGTCTCAATCAACTCTTGCTGATAGGCAAGTCACGAACGGAGTGACTGGACTGTGAGACTCAGCCAATCGGCTATTACGCAATACCTGCCGATAAAGTTACAGTGTCCCAATGAAGCCGGTAAAAAACTAAGAATAAGTTTAGATACATTATAGATAACTTAGCTTTACGTTTTCGTCTTACCTTTAGTTCGACCTTGACTCTTCACAGGAGTTATCTTCACAATACCTGCGTACCCTGGAACGGTTGTTAATATAGTACCATCAGCAAGGCGTACTGAACCTCCTCCGCGACCAGTACTATCTCTCCGAATAGTTTCAGCCTGTTTTTCATTAAGTTGAATGTTCCATCGATTTCTTACCATGTTTTGAACCAATAGATTCTGCTTGTTTACTGGTAAATTTCTTAACAACGCATTAGAGATTGGCATATTAAAGGGATTGTTACTCTGTTTTCCATTCTTTTGACTTGTTTCTCTGTCTTCGCCTTGAGACGCCGGTTCAGGCGGAGTTTGTTCTGCGGGTTCTTCTAGTTTCTCATCATCTTTTTTGGCATCGTCTTCTTCTTTAAAGAATAGTTGCCAAATATAACGAGGAAGATTAGCTGGTAAGCTCTGTGATATTCTTTGCCAAACAAAGTTAATAGCTCTAAAGATGTAATACAAAAATTGACCATAATGTCCAGTAGGATCAACTCTATTATACGGATTCCCCCTCTCAAACATGTATCTATTTAACGATTGGGGATCATACACGTTCTGGATAAGAGTATCGGGCTGACAGAAAATTCCAAACTTCACGCAATACTTCCTAAAATTGAAATCATAATCACCAACAACAGAATCATATTCCTTACCCTCGTAGTCAAACCTCGACAATTCACCGCCGGAAACAATCTCTCCAAACGGACTATACGTCGTCTGCTCCACAACAGTTCCTACAGAATCCGTAATCGCTCCCGTTGAACCTAAATGATCGTCATGCATGAACTGTTTAGCACCATCATACCTCACTTCCACAACCTTCTGCCCTTCATGCATGACGTACGTCGTGTCAAAAGTTCCTGAACTGTTAGAAATTCGTACAAAATCAGCAGTAAAGTAGGTAATTGTTTCCTTCACCCCGCCGGCAGAATCGTACACTATTTTTTTATAGATGCGTTCCTCAGTCGGATGATAGACAAATTCTTCTAACAAACTGCCTGTCGAATTTTGTATTTGTGTTAGTTGATTCAGGGAATTATAGGTTCTTGTGAATCCATCTTCACTTAATAAATTACCATTGGCATCATAGGTTAACTGTAATTCATCAGCAACACAAACTGGCAGCATGATGATTAGTAAAGCCATGAAAAGTCCAATTCCGTTTAGTTTTGATTTATTCATTTTTATGAAAAGGAACAGCCGAGAGGGTGTCTGCCAGCCGTTTCCGAATATTCTTTCATCATCATGTCACTACCACCCCAGTTTGATTGTCAGTATACGATGATGAATTCACAATCGCAGTCGTCCTGAACACGCCAGCAGTGGAATAATTAGAAGCAACATATACTAGCACTGTTCCATTTGTTGAATTTAACAATGTCGATGTCAAATTCTCCTGTCCTGTTTGGAACTGCCAGTTAAAGAATAAGGTATGATTCAAATTGTTCTTCACTACTAACTCATTCACCGTTTGTGCCTGTGATTCAGAGAGCGTATTGACCGCACTTACTTCCAACGGCCTAACTTCAAAGTAGTCCGTAACGGTATCAATAAACGTGCTAACCTGCGCTGTCAGTAAGATATGTTTCGGTCCTTGTGTGATGTAATTATGCGATACCGAAAATCGTACAGTTTGGTTATGGGCCATGGAAGTAGTATTTGTCAAGACCGGATCATTTAACGTCCAGGTCACATCGCCGGCAAACCAGTTATTTTTAATGTAAAAGACATAGTTCTGCACTGTTCCGGTCGAAGTTCGTGTATAATTCTCGATCGTCGCTCCTTCCAGCGCAAATGTGCTGGCATAATTAGTAGTGGCATTTGCTCCGCCATCAAGCGTGATGGCATATGCCTTCTTGCCATCGCTGTTATAATTGACTTCTGAAAAGACCATCACAAAGGCATCTTTATCTAATGTAACGTTCTTGGAAAAGACTTCTTCGCCGGTATCGATGCTGATGTTAGGATTCAGATTCCAGTAGTAGTTTTTGGCATTGAAGGAGATAATCTGCTTGGAACCATTTTGTTTCAAAACGTCGTAGTTCTCAACTTCTAATCCTTTTATGTCCAGCTCAATGCTCTTGCTTTCTGTTCCATCAACTGACGACGTAGTACAGGTGAAATTCTTCTTGCCAGGGCTGGTAAAGTTGACGTGCATGTAATCATACAAGCTTTGGTTGCCGGTTAAGTTGAATTTGTAGATGCTGAGTAGGCCTTCGGAGCAGTTCCAGCTGACATCTCGCACCTGTTCGGTCAAGTCGTTCTTGACTTCAAATTCGAAGATGCTCTGGGATGCGTTCCGCAGCAGCAGATTCAGCTGATTTGCTCTCACGCCAAACTTGATGGCATTAACTTCTTTATCTGTTGTGTTGGGTGATTGTGCAGTGACCGTGAATCCGTGATCGCCGCCGTCAGTGTAATTGTTCTGCACAATCACCATGACGTTGCTGTTCAGAGAGAATGGTAAATTGGAAGCGGCTTGTTCACTGCCGAAGTCTATTGACCAGTTGATTCCTGATGTGCTTTCATTCCTGTCATTTTCTAAGAAGAATTCAAATGTCCTGTTTTTTGTGCCACTGTTCAGTTCTGAGATATGATACACGTCAACTCCTGACGAGCCAGTTATTACCTTAGATGGTGCGTGGGCGTGAGTGCTGTTGTACACAAACTTCTTTGATTCGTTGTTTTTGACGATCTTTAAGATTCTGCCCAAGGAATCGTAGGAATAGACAAACCGGTCAGGGCCGACTTTCGCTGTTTTTAGGCGGTCTAAACTGTCGTAGGTGAGGTTATGTAATCGGCTGTTGACTATATCATTGATCAATAGAATATTGCCGACACTGTCGTAGGTGTAGGTTAAATTCTGAACAGTAGGTATTTCTATGCTGGTTATTCTGTTGGTGGCATTGGCATACTCAAATTTCTGGATGAGATTGTTGGCGTAGGTTCGGTTGGTGATAGAGCCGAAGGCGTTGTAATCTGCAGCACTCATATAATTTGGAATATTCTTAACCCTGCTTTGCTTGTTGTAAATATAATCAATATCCTGTTCCACAACTTGCACCGAAACAACTCTGTCCATAGAATCATAGATGTATTCTTTCACAAACTGGAAGTTGTCGATTGTTCTAATTTCTTTGATAAGTCTTTGTTTATCATCGTATTCATACGTAATTTGGATATTGTTTGAGGTTATGTTTGCTAAAGTTCCGTAGAAGTCTTTGTCATAACCATACGTAACATTCCCTGACGTTGAATTTTTGGAAAGAACACGGTTTAATCCATCATA
>DATDYP010000025.1:0-62077 GCA_035288985.1 Candidatus Nanoarchaeia archaeon | reverse complement strand
AAATATGTTCTTCGCAAAGCCTTTGAAGGATTCTTGCCAGAGTCAGTGCTTTGGCGTCAGAAAGAACAGTTCTCTGATGGTGTTGGCTATAGCTGGATAGACTCTCTGAAAGCATATGCTCAGGAAAAAATCTCAGATGAGATGATGGTGAAAGCAGCGGAGCGATTCCCTGTACAGCCGCCAGCAACTAAAGAAGGGTATCTCTACAGAAGTATTTTTGAAGAATTCTTTCCGAGTGCAGAAGCAGCTCTGACGGTTGAGTATGGTCCGTCCATCGCTTGCTCTACCCCTACTGCCTATCGCTGGAGCAAAGCTTTCCAAGGGATGGCCGATCCTTCAGGAAGAGCAGTGGCAGTCCATAAAGAAGCGGTTCAGAAAATTTGAGTTTGGACTCTATTTTTGCTCTTTTATCCTTTCACGAAGAGTGATCTTTCTCCCATCAGGGTCTTTCAGGAAAGCGACCCGACCGTAAGGTCGTTGCGTGATTGGGGCAATTACATAACTATCCATCCTTTTTACAACTCCTTCCAAGTCAGAGACTGAAAAACCAAGAGCCATAACTGATCCTGCCTCTGAAGTGTTGGTTGAGCCAGGCGCGTCTTGTTTACTAGCTTTGTTGTGGAGAGGATATAATTCTATCAGCAAACCAGCAGCTTGGTAAGAATAATGGACTGGAGTACGATCATGCTGCTCTTCCGTAAACTCTACACCTAGCAAAGACTGGTAAAATTCCCTTATTTCGGTAAGATTGCAAGAAAATAGAGTCATCCATTCTAACTGTGGGCTCTCAGTTTCTTCCATAAAAGACAGAAAGACAAAAACATTTTTATATCTTCCCGTTATTTACGTTGGTTATGGCTCAATATCTGTCCATCCTAGAAGCGATGAACAAAGGTTCCGGCAAGGTTTCAGTTAGAGGCTGGATCCACCGCCAACGGGGCAGTAATAAGTTCAAGTTCATCGTCTTGCGTGATTCCAGCAGCACCATCCAATGCATTTTTGAACGCGAGAAATTCGGAAAGATGTGGGAAGAAATTGATCATTTACAGGTTGAAGCCTCTCTGGAAATCAGCGGACAGATAAAGAAAGATGAACGTGCACCAACAGGGTATGAAATTCAGGTTGAGTCTTACACTATTGTTGGAGTAAGCGAGAACTATCCCATCGGAAAAGATCAGTCCATCGAATTTCTGGCTGACAACAGGCATTTATGGCTGCGCAGCCAGAGAATGATTGCCATCCTTAAAATTCGCAGTACAGTCTTCAATGCTATTCATGACTATTTCCGCGGGCAAGGGTTTTATGAATATCACTCCCCTATTTTTCAGGCCGTGCAGTGCGAAGGTGGAGCTGAATTATTCAGTGTCGATTACTTCGGCAAGAAGGATGTCTTTTTAGGACAAACCTGGCAGTTGTATGCCGAACCAGCCATTTTTGCCTTGGAGAAGATTTATACTATTTCACCTAGCTTTCGAGCCGAGAAAAGCAAAACCTCCCGGCATCTGACAGAGTACTGGCATGCGGAGATGGAAATGGCTTGGGCTGACTTTAAGGACATTCAGGATCATGCCGAAGGCCTGATTAAGCATGTCGTACGAAAAGTTCTCGAAAAGCATCAGGCAGAGCTGGAAGTATTGCAGCGTGATCTGAAAAAGCTGGAGCCGGTCATGAAAAAACCATTTGTGCGCATGACCTATGATGACGCTCTTAAAATCTTAGATCAGAAATGCAAGATGAAAGTGCAATGGGGAAAAGACTTGCGCACGATCGAAGAAGAGAAATTGACTAAATTATATGACGTGCCGGTCATAGTTACCCATTACCCTAAGGTGGTCAAGGCATTTTACATGACTGAAGATCCTAAGAATCCGAAAACAGTGCAGGGCTGTGATGTGCTGGCTCCAGAGGGATATGGAGAAATTGTCGGCGGCTCGCATCGTGAGCATGATCTGGAGAAGATTAAGAAACGTTTGCTTGCACAAGGAGAAGATCCCTCGCAATATGAATTTTACTTAGATACTCGAAGATATGGCAGTGTTCCACACGGCGGCTTTGGCCTGGGTGTAGAACGATTGATTGCCTGGATCTGCGGCTTGGAAACGGTCAAAGATGCGATTCCTTTCCCAAGGACGATGGAACGGTATAAGCCGTAACTTTAAATACTTCTTTTCTTTTCCTACCACTATGCCGGCAGACCCTTCACTTGAAGAATTGATCCGCAATAAAGAGATTGAATTCTGTTCATACGGAAGAAAACTGGATACTGATCTGAAAAGGTTTGGCAAGTCTAATAAAAATTTAGTAGAACACTTAGTGTACAAGTCTGGCAATAAAATGAGAATACAAGGAAGTGGACTACAACATTATTTAACCACGGAACGAAACCTTTACCTCCTTGCCGTCTTTCTAGCTCAGCTGCGGGAGAGAGGAGTTGAAAAATATTCCGATATGGCTTTCCATGTTAATGCTGATATAGAAAAACTGAATCGGCATTACCCTACGCCGGCAGAAATAAAAATATACAATCTAGGCGGTGAAGTGGTCTGCGATGCCGCCAGCTGGGTGCCGGAGATGCCTTACTTCGAGAAGCTCTGGAATTTTGCTATAGATTATGCCGTAAGCGCAGATTGTCACGGGCATCCTGGAGATGAGGGATCATTTAGATATATAGTGTCTGAATTTGCAGAGAATTTCCTCATCGGTACTCCGCAGCAAATTCCACGTTATAAGAGATATGCTCTTGATGTATTACCTGCTGTCACCAAAATTGCTGATGACCTAAAGAACAATCCGCAAGGCATATTTGTTGATTATACTTTGCTACATAGTTTAGAAACGGTCGCGCATCATGCCAGGCTCATCGCCGCAAATGTGGCACATTTTAGTGTTGAGTAGAAAAGTTATCTCACTTCTTCTCTTCTGTCAACAATTCCTTTTCCACATACTCCAAGGCTTCAGGCGTGTTCTCAAACAGGCGGAATTGTTTCTTATGTTCTCCTTTCATTAGCGCTTGGAATTCTCGGTCTTTGAGTAAGACCTTTTTTACATTCTCATGGAGGTTGCTCAATAGAACTGTGCTCCCTTGCTTTTCCAGCTTCCTGATAAAACTGGCTAGCCGTACCACTCCGGTGCTGTCAATGAAGGGCACGTATTTCATGCGTAAAATGATCACAGACTTCTTAATCTGGAGATGTTCATTCAACTTATGCTCAAAAACATTCATGGCACCAAAGAAGAAGGGGCCGTTGATTGTATAGACGCTCACTTTTTCTTTCAATAAAGGATTATTATTTATGAGCTGGTTGATCTGGTTTGTCTTGGGATATTGCTCCATGTGGCTTATCTCGATACCTTCTGTAAGGCGGATAAATAACAACAAAATTGCCAAGACCATGCCGACCTGCACGGCAACCACTAAATCCGTCACTACGGTTAAGCCAAACGTAACCAAGAAGACCATGGCATCCAGTTTACTTAATCGAAGGATGGTCTTAAATTCCTGAATGTCGATCATCTTCACGGAAACTACCATCAACACACCGGCTAAAAAAGCTCTGGGAATTTCTTCTGCCAAAGGGCCGAGAAATAAAAGGGTGCTCATCAAAAATAAGCCGTGAAATACTCCTGCATATCGTGTCTTTGCCCCTTCCCGGATATTAACCGCGCTCCTGGCAATTGCTGCAGTAGCGGCCATGCCGCCAAAGAAAGGCATAATCACATTTACAACTCCTTGGGATACCAATTCTCGGTTACTGTTATGCTTGGTAGAGGTCATGCCATCGCATACCACTGCGCAGAGCAAGGCTTCAATGGCTCCCAATAAAGCGATGGTAACTGAGGCAGGAAGTATATTTTTGATCAATTCCCATGAAAAATTTGGAACACTTAGCGATGGCAGGCCTTGCGGGATCTCTCCAACGATAGGCACATTTAAGGCCAAAACTGCGGCTGCGACTGTAAACAGAACTAAGGCAACAATGGAAGCAGGAATGTTTCTGGTGTATCTGCTTTTCGCCAGAAGTTTGGGCAGGAATACCAGCAATAAGACTGTTCCTAAAGTTACAACCACCGCAGCTGCTTTTAGATCGGGGAGATGGAGGAAAATCTGCCCCAGCGTCTCCCAGACATGCTCTTTCGGCTCTAATGAAACACCCAGAAAATTTCCAATCTGTCCAATGAAGATAATCGCGCCAATCCCGGCAGTGAATCCGGAAATAAGGGGCAGAGGCAAATACTTGACTACTTTTCCTACTTTCATCAAGCCAAAAATGATTTGGAATACTCCTGCAAAGAAGCCGGCCAGTAACAATCCTTCAAGCCCAAATTTGGAAACCGTGCTAAGGATAAGCACTACCATCGCTCCTGTCGGGCCGGTGATGGAAAAAACTGATCCGCCCAGGAGCGAGGCTAAAATTCCCGCCACCACGGCAGTATACAACCCCATAACTGGAGGAACGCCGGAAGCTATGGCAAAAGCTAAAGCTAAAGGAAGAGCAACAACTGCCGTAATGAAACCTGCTTTAAGATCGTAGAAGAAGTTCTGCTTGAAATAATCCTTCATAATTTGGGCGCGTGACATACGCCGTCCTTTCAGAAGAAGGTAGTATTTAATTATTGTGTGACTGCGTCTTGATGACTACTGTCCTGATTAATCTTTAAACACAAATACTCCCTTCACGCCGCAATGATCAGAAATGTATTCTCCTTTGTTATCTTGAGGGCAGAACCTGTCGTAATCCTGTATCTCCATGTTCTGCGTGACAAAAACATGGCTTATCCCCATTGTCGGGTTGTGGGAGCGGTGGGTTGGAATTCCATAGTTTCTTTCGGGAGGATGGAACAGGCCGTGGGTCAACACTCTCCTCATCTCGCTGCTGTCCTGTACTGCATTAGCATCGGCCATGAAGGCAATGTAGGCATGTTCATTCTCCTGCTTTACCTTTGCAGCATACGCCAATATTTTTTCAAGTTCGTCCCTCCTTCTTGAGAAGGTCAAGTTGTCTTCATCATCAAGGTGGGATAGAATTACATCCAGCTCCCGTTTTCCTACTTTTATTTTAACGTGAATAAAATCCTTGAAGAGGTGCCCCAGCCTGCTATCGAACGGCTCATCCTCTCCAAAAAGATGCCGATGGACAACTTTAGCTGGATATTGTAAGACCATGCCATTGCCGGTTGTCCAGGGGAAGAGACGCGAGACCATGTACTGATCTACAACTACATAATCATAGGGAGAATTCATGGCTGCTGCTATATCTATAGCCTGATCCCGAAACCCGGTCTTGGCGGTATCGTCGTAATCCACTTCCCCCAAGCCGATGATGCCAAGACCCTGTTCTCTGAAATATGTTCCTACAGAATCTGCGCGCTGCTGGGATGTTGCTGCTGAAATAAACTCAAACAGATTTGGCGTATCGCCTCTAAGATCGGCTGCATTCCAGTATGCAAATGGAACTTCCCTGATATCTTCTTGAGAAGTCACTTCATCATAAGTAGGAGCATTATTGAGCCGGACGACTTTAAATTCTCCTGGCGTGCAGGAAGTAAGGCTGACCAGCCCGGCAAGGCAGATTTTTTCCAGGCTCTTCTTCAGATCAGAAAGCACAGGCATTATAGAGCTACTAAAGGGGCAGGACAATATAAATATTGTGGCTTTTTGTACGTATTTAGTTGGCCGTGAATTTTGGTGAAAATTTGATGATAAATAGTTGGTAAACAGATTTGTTATCGATAATTTTCACTTCTGTTCCTGTCACTAAAGCTTAGCAAAATTCACCCTTGGCCTACTAACTAAATACGTACGGTTTTTTGAGTTTTTATGAAGAATGTTTTGCTCACATCTCCACCACATCATACGACCCAAAAGAATAGACTTCCGCGCTGTTTTTGAGAAAATCAATAGCCGATTTCACTTTTAGCTCACTACTATTTCCAGCGATCTCAATATAAAAAATATACTCACCAAGTTTTTTTCCTGAAGGCAGGGACTCGATCTTGGTTAAGTTAATTCCCTGTGTCGCAAAGGGCGCTAGGATCGTGAACAATAGTCCAGGACGGTCTTCTTTAGGATGCACCATCAGGCTGGTTCTTGCACCCTTATCCGGGCATGGTTCAGCAGAAATGACCACAAATCGTGTCACATTATCATGATTGTCTTCGATATTGTCCTGCAGCACTGTTAGTCCGTAATATTGTGCTGCTTCTCTGGAGCCGATGGCAGCCAGGGTATTGTCTTCTGTTGCTGCCTGCATCGCTTTTGAGGTACTGACCTGTTCGACAGTTTTCTTTCCTTCCAGAAAGCGCGCGCATTGTGCCAGCGCCTGTGCATGTGAAGCAATAGTTGTAAATCCCACACTTTTAGCAGCCAGGCAATGATGGATAGGAACACTGCAGCTTTTGTGGATCTTGACTTGATAGTTTAGCAGGGACATCAGCGTTTCCCGCACCGTTCCCTGCAGCATATTTTCTAAAGGGACCATCCCAAGTGTTTCATCTGCAGTTGTATCTGCTCTCGTTATGGTCTTGAAGATGTCTTCTATCCTGTTACAGAACAAAAATTTCCCTTCCGGAAATAGTTTCAGGCCTGCTAGATGGGAGAAACTGTATTCTGGCCCGAGGATGGCGATGGTCTTGATCATCTTGGTCTGGTTACTTTTTTTGTAGATGCTGTTTTGTGCTTTCGAAGAGACGTTCAAACTCCTCTTTGTTGCCTGAGAGGAGGCATTGATGCAGTTCGTGCACCGCAGCAAGGTAGCTGATGATAGTTTCTTGCGAATGTGCATTTGCAAACTGGATCTCTGCGAACAGCTCTGCATCCTGGGAGAACATTTTTTGGATAGATTCCATTTTTAATGCATAGGTGGGTGTGGAAAACGTTTTTTTAAATCCAAGCTTCTGCAGCGTAGAGGCTAAGGCAAGATTGGAGAAATGAGTTAAGCTTTGGATCACGGCCATGGTTTTGTCGTGCTCTTCAGCAGAGAGTTCGATGACAGTAAGGTTTAGGGATTGCAGCAATTGTTTATACCAGCTAAAATCACCTTTCCCAGGACAGAGGATGAAACATTTATCTTCAAAGCTTGTCGTTGGACCGAACAAGGGATGTCCTCCCACCACATTTGATGCAGCCGTTTTCATAATCTCTAAAGGTCGTTCTTTTATTGATGTAAAATCAGTCAGCAAGGCTTCTTTTCGGAGATGCGGGATGATCTCTGTTAGAACTTTTTCTGTCTTCTCCAAAGGAACTGTAACAATAACAAGATCGCCTTTCTGTGCCAGTTCAACCGAATTGGTCTTTTCTTTGTTGGAGATAAGCACAGTATGCCCGTGTTTCCTGAACTCTTCTGCAAATAAAGAGCCCATCTTTCCCCCTCCTCCGATGATGGAGATTGTTTTTTTCTTTCCCTTACGTTCTGGTTCTGATTCCGAGGAGTAGGTTGCGATCTTTTCCCGTGACTTTTCTAAAATTAAGGTAAATAATGCAGTAATAAACTCTGGTTCATCATATCCTAGCTCGGAGAAGATTTTGATCCTGTCGTTGATGATCTCCTCCTCTCTTGTAGAATCTTTCACTTTAAGCTTGTTCTTTTTTTTGTAATCGCTGACGTCTTTGCAGAAAGAAAAGCGTTTTGCCAGCAATTCCAGGATTGACTTATCTATCGCATCAAGTTCTGTTCTGATTTTTTCTAGACTCATTTTATTTCTCTTTCCTGAGCGAGTTGAGGTATGCTTTAAACCGGCTGGCAGGCAATCCCTGTTTATAGTCACAGACCGGATGCCCGTTAATGACATCAGGCTCATCATCGCGGATGACGTCAATTAACAGTCCATTTGCTTTGGCTGCCAGATACATGTCTGAAGTATGTTCCACCAATTCCCGATCTCCCGTAGAATGGCTGGGATCACCGATGACAGGAAGGAAGGTCGCCTGCCGCAGTTCGCGTACAAAACTGGGGTGGGGCGTGTTTCTCGTATCGCCAGTAGTTAGGGAAATGCCTCGTTCACAGATGATGATTTTTTCTGCCCCTTCATGAGCGAGATATTCTGCTGCGCAGAGGACTTCCTTTAGCTTAGGCATCAATCCTGTTTTTAGCAATATTCCCTTTTGATGTTGTGCGGCATATTTTCCTACTTCCCGCAGGAGTGGAAAATTCTGCATGTTTCGCGCGCCGATCTGCAGCACATCGGTGTACTGGCCGACTAACTCGACTAAACGCGGGTCCATAACTTCTGTAACGATAGGTAGTCCGGTTAGCTCCCGTGCTTCCGCAAGTATTTTCAGTCCCTCTTCTTCTAAGCCTTGGAAAGCATAAGGAGATGTTCTGGGCTTATAGGCTCCTCCGCGCAGCATGTCTGCGCCAGCTTCTTTAACGTGTTGGGCAATGGCAAGAGTCTGTTCTCGTGAATGTACTGCACAAGGCCCGGCAATGATCAGCGGTCTGTGCTGTGATACGGTTACATTGCCGATCGTGAATGAGACCGTGTCTAAGTTGTTTCTGAACTCGTCCCTGCTTTCCCTGGCTACAAGCCAGTATTCCTTTCCTGTTGGTATGGTTTTTGCAAGTTTGGCTTCCTGTCTCATTTTCATCCTCGCTGTTTCAGTATAGCTTTTTCTCTATTTCCTTTTTTCAGGATCCGTAATGTCTGACGAACCCAAAACTAATAAAAATAGTAGAGAAAAGCAGTCCAGTTCTTCCTGCTGCTGTGGACCATTTGGATGTGAAATGCAGAATTATATTTAAAGATTGTGGTGTATTAGGCTCTGTAGAAAAAGTCGCCGCCTGGGCCTTAAGGCGAAGTGAGAGCATCCACTGCTTGCAGATATTATTGGTGCTTCCTGCGAGAAGATACTTATTTAGAAGCACGAACCGAGCGGCCAAGGCGACTTTTTTAAGGCTTTCTACAGAGCCGGTGTATTATGGTGTTTATTGCAGATGGAAAAAGAAAAGTGTTGCATTAATGTAGTAGGTATGACATTTTTGTAATATACCAAAGGACATAAATTTTCGAAGAAAATTTAAGCCCTTTGTATATATAAAGGAGGGAAATTTTGTTCGAAAATTTCAATCCTTTAGTATAAGTCTTGCAGCACCTGGTTATACCTACAATAAACGAAGGATTTAAATATATGTAGGTATAACTGCTGGTATGGTCTTTATCCAGAAACGAAAGGCAAAGGGAGAGGTTTACCTTTACTTAGATAAATCTATCCGGATCGGAAAGAAAGTGCACAAAATCAGCAAGTTCTTGGGGAAAAAATCAGGAATATCTCCAGAACAAATTGAGAAAGAAAAGAAAAAATTTGCCTTAGAACTAGATAAAAAAATTGTTTCCTTTTTAGTAGCAGACGCTAAAAAAAAGTATTCTTTGGACTTCCCCCTTACTATTGAAGAAATAAAAAAGATCGAAGAAATGAACCTAAAATATAAAGAAATTCGAAGAGCATTGAATAAAAAAGATTGGGAAGACGTTAAAAAAAGATTCGTGGCTAATTTCGTGTTTGAATCAAACGCCTTGGAGGGCAATTCCCTCACTCTAAAGAACTTTTCTGAAATTGTTTTTGAGAATAAAATAGTCGCTTCTGCTGATCTGAGAGAAGTTTATGATGCCAAAAATTCTTATGAAATTTTTTCAAAGTTATTTGACTCGAAGAAGGAAATAACGGAAGAATTTATTATTGAACTGCATAAGAAGCTTATGAAAAACGTTGATGAGCGCGTTGGCTATAAAAAATTGCCGAATATTATTTTAGGCAGAGCTATTACATTAACTGCTCCAGAGAATGTTTCTCGGGAGATTAAGAATCTTTTAAAATGGTACTGGGAAACGGAAAATAAGGTTTATCCTTTAGAATTGGCATTTAGGTTTCATCATAAATTTGAGCAGATTCATCCTTTTGCAGATGGAAATGGAAGAGTGGGTAGAATGCTCTTAAATCACATCTTGATCAGAAAAGGATATTATCCTATCATTATCAGGAATACTCATCGTAATAAATATATCAAAGCCTTACAATCAGCAGACACAGATCGTTATATCCCTTTACTAAGATTCGGAATAGAAAAAGCAAAAGAAACGTATCGAAAATTCTTTGAAGTCTATTATCAATATCTTTAACAGCCCAATTTTTGTCTTTATTCCTGATGTCTACGATCCAGTCACTTATACGGACTCTTGGTTCCAGCAAGATTAATTACCGCCTCACTCCTTTCTAAGATAAACTCCAGTTCCATGTAATGATAATCCTGCTTATCCAGAGGAGTTGCTTCATTCAGGCTGTTATGGACGCGGGCAACCAGGGTGTTGAAGGCTTCTTTCACTTTTGGGCTGATTTCCTTGCCGTTGCAGGCGAAGTATTCTGTTTTATCACTTCCCGAACAGGATTGGCCGACACAAACCACGACATGATACGGTCTTCGGCGGCATTCTTCATATGAATCCAGGGTGCCGAATGGCGGAAGATCGCGGTAGACTCTGATCTCCTTTTTAGCAACTCTTCTGATTTCTAAGTCTGTTGTTCCGTCGTGATAAACATCCCTTACTGAAACGATGATATCTGAGTGATAAGAAGGGAGCTTCACCGCTGATCTTTGCAGTTGATAGACTGGTTTTTCTTCCCACTTTTCTGTATCAACATTATAATGTTTGATCAGTCGTACTCCCGCTTCGTCACCTGTTGTCAAATGCTCAAGATCATGGAAGATCTGTTGTGCAAGAACGTCTGTAGGTTCCTGCTTTAAATCTTTATTAGTGACAATACGTTCAGGAATGATGACTTCCGGTGTTGGTGGGGTAGGAAGGGGTGTTTCTGCGCATCCTGCAAGAAAAACCAGCATGCTTATTGTATTCTTATTCATACCTCTCTCTTTCGGCTGCAGCTCAGCCCGTCTTTGATGCTGATGATTTCTGTTTCCAGCTTTGGATGTGCAAGCACTGCTTCTTTGAAATCTTGGCAGTTTTCAAAACTGATATTGTCAGCGATGATCAAGCCGTCTTGTCGAACCAGTTTGATGCACTGTTCCAGGACTTTGATATAATTCTTTTTTGAGAAGTCAATAAAAATGAGATCATAATACTCTTTTTTTTGCCTGGCCAGATCACCTACGATTTCCACGCCATCGCCAAGGATGATGTTCGCTTTGATATCAAAGGCAGCAAAATTCACAACTGCTTCTTCAGCGATCTTGTCATCAATTTCAACGGTTGTTAGGTCAGCTCCTTCACTGCCTAGAATGCAGCCACTATAGCCGTTAGCAGTTCCTAATTCCAGAATACGTTTTGGTTTCAGTTTTTGCACTTGCTGCAATAGCCAGGCGCCTTTTTGCGAGCCAAGGATAGGTATGCCTCTTTTGATCGATTTCTGTTCAAGTTGTTGAAGACGTGCGATGATGGTTTGTTTCATGCTGACTGCTCCTGGTGGTAGTTGCGAAGTTGCTGTCGTGCCCTGCTGATTCGTGTCGTTACTGCCTGTTCTTTCATTCCAAGCTGTTCTGCAATTTCCCGATCAGTATATCCTTGAAGATGCAGTGAGTATGCATGTCGCAGCTTTTCAGAAAGAGCTGTCATGATATATTTCCGTGCTTCAGCAACTTCCTCGCAGGTTATTGCATCCTGTTCAGGAGTGCTGCTGACAACGGCAAGAACCTGCTCCAGCCCGCCCAGGAACCAGCGTTGACTTTTTTCATCAGAACTTCTGTGATGACCGTCTTTTTGCCGCAGACCTTCCATAGCTCCATTATAAAATGCTGATTGCATCCTTCTGTCTCGGAAATAATCGAGAGCAACATTATGGGCTATGCCATAGAGCCAGGTGCCAAAACTAGCTCCCTCTCTGAAGGTGTTAAGACTTTCAAATGCCTTCCTGAATGTTTCTTGGGTTAAATCTTCAGCCACAGTCTTGTTTCCGGTTTTTCGCATCAGCTGGGAGTAGATCTTACTATAGTGTTTTCTGTACTCGTCAGAGAAGCGAGTCCCGAGTCCTATGGCCTCTTGAGAATCTTCCGTCATTTTCTAGTGGTGATAAAAAGCAGACTTATAAATCTTTCTAAGAGAAGGCTGGTAGAGAAAGACTTATAACACTTCTCTTCCTCTATCATCAAAAATATCTGGAGCGTGATAAAAGATGGTATACTTGGAAGTTTTAATTGCAGCTGTGGTATCCCATGCCTTGGGCTTTTTGTGGTATGGGCCTTTATTTGGCAAGAAATGGATGGCTTTGATGAAGTTTACTGAGAAGGATATGGAGAAAGCCAAGCAGAAAGGCATGGCTAAAACGTATTCGATGAGTTTTGTGGCTTCACTGGTGACAGCGGCTGTTTTAGCTTTTCTAGTTAAAGATTTTGTAGACATTACCGGAGCAACCCCAGTTTTATGGAATGCTTTGGGTGGTGCACTTGTTGGAGCTTTGATCTGGCTAGGCTTTGTAGCTACTAAATCTTTAGGCAGCGTTTTCTGGGAGGGTAAGTCCTGGAATTTATACTTTCTTAATACAGCCTATGATTTGGTGAACTTGCTGTTGATGGGAGCGATTGTAGGCGGATTGAGCTTTTTGCCGTAGGTAAGGAGTTATTTTCTTATTTTTATTTATTCCCAATTTCTAGGACTCTTTTCAAAAGATATTCTTCTAAGTGTCTTTTGTTTTCCGGACAGGCAAATTGCTGCGCTTCTTCAAGGATCTTGTCAAAAGGCTTTGTGTAACCAAGCCTCGATAATGCAGCACGGTCAAGACTAAGGTCGATGCGGTCTCCGCGAAGACCGATACGGTATTCTACGAGGGGGTATTCTTCTACGCCTATGCGATCGATCGTATTATCACAGTCGTCATCCCTCATTTCAACCGAAAGCTCTGGGTTTGATAGAGCAAGGTAGCAATTTTTTCCAGAATCCCAAGTCTGTACCGTATATATGGCATCCCAGCCCTCCTTCTTTACTGGATACGTCCCTCTTTCCAGCTGGATTTGGCCGCATTGTTCTCCTAAGTTGCGGTATTCGTTGTGAGGTGATACTTTCTCCTTCTCTTCCAGAGGTTCTGGATCAACTTCAGGTGCCGTTCTTTCTTCTAATTTTATTTCTGGTATTACTGGCGGGGTTAGGATTTCTTTCTGTGGTGAACAAGCAGCGAGCAGGGCTGCTAATCCAATGAGCCTTTTCTTCATATCCTCGCCTCTACAAGAACTTTATCATTCTTTCTAATTTTTTCTTTGATAGGGATAGTTATATATTGTTCTGCTTCCGCCATAGTAATTTCATTGCCACTATCATCCCTCATTTCAGTTATTCTCTCAAAGACGTTTTCTGTCGTTTTTCCATAAAAAGAAATGTTGGTGTTGAGAAGAATAGGCTCAATAGTTTTAATCAATGCTACTTTAGATTTAGGATAATAGTTTTCCACGACACCTATTACTTTCCTATCTTCTTTTGTGTTTCTGATTTTTCTTTGTCTAGGTGCAGTCTTACATTCTTCAGAACAGGTGTTATTCATCCTATGTTGGCATTCACCACACATTATTGTAAGTTTATCGCAGTCTAGATTGTGGCAGTTTACGTACTGTTCACAGTCTTTCTGGCAATGTTTGCAGAACGTAATCGGGCTTGCTACATCAGAAACTAAGCGGTCATCAAAGACGAACAAACCGCCTTCCCAGAAAGTGTTTGGGTATTGATTAACATAATTTATAATCCCGCCTTCCACTTGATACACTTCAGGAAATCCTTGCTCTTTCAAGTAAGCAGAGGCTTTCTCGCAGCGGATGCCGCCTGTGCAGTAGAGAACTATCTTTTTGTTTTTTATTGCCTCTAATTTTTGTACCGTTGCAGGAAATTCTCTAAAATTCTTAATATTAAGATTAACTGCATTCTTGAATCTGCCAACTTCAAACTCATGCTCATTTCGCGCATCAACAATCACAAAATCTTTGTTCTGTTCATACCATCCTTTGAGTTTCTGCGGTGAAAGATGCTGTCCTTTGTTCTTGGCTACATTGACCTCTGCTCCGAAGGCGCAGATTTCATCTCTTACCCGAATAACTAATTTGTGATAAGTATTTTGATGATAGTCCTGTTCTCGGAACGTCATCCCGGTAAATAGAGAATTTCCTTTAAGAAATTGTTTGAATAGTTGTATTTGTTCTTTTTTTCCGGAAACGGCTCCATTGATGCCTTCTTTTCCAACCAGGATCCTTCCTAGAATTTGCTGGTCTTGGCAGTATTTTCTAAGTGAATCTCGTAATTCTTCAGGGTTTTGTACTGCTACATATTTGTAAAAGGAAATGACTTGGTATTGCATAGAAGATAATTCTTATTCTGTTTTAAAAATCTTGCTCTATTCTTTTAATAATCGTTCTGCATTCTTATAGGCAAACTTTTCTTGCACTACAGGATCAAGCTTTCCGATAAAAGCTCTTGCAATTTTCACCTGCATTTGCCCTACATCCTGGTCGTAATTCCACACTGCATCGCCGCGATCAGTACCCCAAATAACTTGATCAGGATACTGTTCAATTAGGGATTTCCAGTGACTTATCGCTTGCTGGATAATCTTATCAAACTTGGTATTGGCTGCTTTCAGATACTCTTCTTTACTTTTCCCTACATAAAGTTCAAAAATCTCTCTTTCCCCGCCAAAAAATTCATCGATTCCGTAGTAAGCATTAGGATATTTACTGAGTATGTTCTTAACCTCATCTACAGTGAGTTGGTCTCCATGCCAGATGAAGGTAATATCTGGATATTGTTTCAAGACTTTTTCAAAATTATCTTTATGGCCGTCGCCAAGATGGAAGTAGATAACTAAGTTGTTTTCTTTGATAAGGGGATAAATCTCTAAAAGTCTCTTGGAATCAGGAGGAAGTTCTGGAGATCCGCCATTTTCACGAGCGTACAAACCTATTTCACCGTAGCCGTCAAACAAACCAGGGTAAACAGCCAGCATTTCTTTCAGAGTATCAGCATCAACAGTTGGGAAGCCATTAGGATCATCATCATTTCCGGAAGACATGATGAAAGGAGTAAACTGATCTGGATATTCTTGCATAGTTCTCTTCCAGATCTCAAGCTGATAGAGAGAGATTTCTCCTTCGTAAGCAGGGAAGAAGGCAAAATTGTTGTGCGTACCTTCACGTTGTAAGGTACAGGCAATCTCACTCATTTTTACATTCCAGCCCAGAAGTGCTTGTGGACCACCGAACCTGCCTTCTGGTGCCTGATCGGTTGGCAAATCTTCTTCCTCTTCAGCTGACCAATCAGGTATTGAAGGAATATGTAGATGTGTATCAATTAAGGGGCCGTGGTAATAAGAGGCAGGGTATTCTAATTTAACAATATCTGGACAAGGAGTTGGTGCTAGGGCTTTTTCTATTCTTTTTCGCCAGAGTTGTTCTTCAGGAGAAAGAATTATTTCTGGCTGTTCAGGTTCAAGAATGATTTGAGATTCATTTTCTAGTTCAGCAGGTTTCTGGACAACTGCCTCCTCTTTAGGCTCAATATCAATATTCTCAATTATTTCTTTGTTTTCCTGGATCTGTTCACTAATAGAGCAGCTGCTTAAAAAAATTACTCCGAGCAAAAATAGAACTATCATTATTTTCATGTTATTGTATTTTTCCCACTATTCTTTCTGCATTCTTATAGGCAAAATTTTCCTGAACAGCAGGATCAAGCCTGTCAATAAATACACGGGTATAATTATTCAAAGTCAATGCAACCTCAGGATCTTTATCCCAAATAGCTGGACCTCCCCTATCTGTGCCCCATAACACTTGATCCGGATGTCTTTCAATAAACCATTTCCACATGGGAAGATCGATCTCAAGTAAAGCTTCATAATCCGCAAAATTTTCTAAAAATTTCTCTTTGCTTCTGCCTGGCTCTAATAACCAATCCCCTCCATAAAGTTCATTCACCGTATAATAAATATTTGGATTATTGTAAAGTAATTCTTCTATAAGCACTAAAACTTTTTCATCATGCGATATACCTGCTTGAGTCTTACTGATATCAAACAAATTACCCCCATGGAAAACAAAAGTAATATTTGGATTTGCTCTAGCAACATCCTGATATGATTCTTTTTGACCCTCGCCAAGATGGAAATAGACAACTAATTTATGCTTCTCGATTACTGGATAAATTCCCATCAATATTGTAGAAGTTGGTGAAAGTGGCGGAGAATTAGGATTTCCATATAAACCTATTTCACCATAACCTTTGAATAATCCGTGTTCCAAATTTAACATCATCTCCAGTTCTTCTGCAGCGACTGTAGCTTCAACCTGGCCTGGCGGATTGATAAAAGGGACAAAAAGATTAGGATATTTTTCTAAAGTCATCTTAACTACGTCTACAGATTCTTGCACTATAGGCTCAGCAACTGGAAAGAAACCCCACACTTGTTTAGTGCCTTCAACATTGATCATACAAACCCATTCATCCATGCTGCGCTTTATTCCTAAATTATCTCCCGTATAGTAATCATCAGGGAATCCTGGCGCACCGCCCGGTAAGTTTTGTAGATGGATATGTGTATCTATCATTGGACCCTTATAATACCCCTCTGGCAAACTACTCGGATCACGAGGCTCAGGACATTCAGCTGTTTCAAATGCTTTAGCAAATACTCTCTTCCAGTGCCGTTCTTCTACAGATAGTTCTTTCTCTGGGTCATATCCTTCTGCATCATCTGTTAAAGAATCTTCAGCAGGTTCAGGTATTGCTTCTTCAGTTACTGGTTGGTTATCCGATTTAGTTTCTTCTGGTTGTTGAACGCAACCTACCATAATCAAAACTAAGAATAAAAGAAATACTATCACTTTTTTCATAGGGTTAGTAGTTTTTATGAGTTTATAATTGTTATTATTTTCAGTTTTTGATTTTCAGAGTATTAGAATTAAACTAAGCTTGGAGCTTATTCTTTATAGTTAACCCTCTCTTATACATAAACAGAATAAAAGTGAATAATAGCAGCAGCATTGAAGCATATCGTAAAGTTGTTCCCATTGAAAAAATATCAATAGCTTTACCTACGACAACGAAGATAAATATCATCATTGCATTATGAAACATACTTTGGACAGAGAGGACGGTGGCCCGTTTATTTGAAGAGATATGCGCATTAATGTAATCTTCTAGTATCACATCTTCAAAACCATAAATGAAATACAACAGGCCGATGAAGGGGACAACTACAAATAAGTTCCCACTTGCTAAGAACCACAAGATAGCAACATGACTTAACAGAACAAATAGTAATGTAATATTTTCTTGTAGAAATTTTTCAATGTAATCTGCAAAATAAGCACCTATTGCTCTTATCCCAATCATGCTCGCAAAAAATATCCCAAAAAACTCAACGGCTATCCCTACATTTGTTAATACTGGTTGCTGAAAAAATGTAAAAACCAATTCGTAGATAATATGTCCCAGAAAAAAGTAAAAGATCACCCACCTTACTTGAATATGTTTGAAAGAAAATGTTAAGCCATCAATTGTTTGTTGCCAATGTTTCTTAATTGTAAATTTATGGGGGCATTGATATGGTTCCTTCATGGTCATTAGAACTATTGCTCCTAAAAAGTATATTGCTCCATTAGAAAGAAAACCCAGTTTTGGATTCATTAAATAGAGGGCCGGTCCTACAAAAACACCAATTACTAAGCCAACATGCCCAATTGCATTAATTCTTCCCCTTATTCTCTTATACTCTTTCTCTCGATTTACTCTTTTTAATGAATCATAAAGTAAGGCAACATCAGAACCAGAAAAGAAAGAGAACGCTAAGCCCATGATTATGGCAATAAAATAATAATGCAAAGGGGCATTCATTATTCCCATTAACATAAACCCAAGACCATGCAGAACTGCAGAAATAATGAGTGCTTTTCTTTTACCTATAAAATCTGCTAAAGCCCCTAAGGGGACTTCAAACAAGAAGATTACAAAAGCTAAAATAGATTCATATATACTTATGTTGCTGAAATTAAATCCCAACCATAGAAGAAAAAGAGTTTTAATCATCCAGATCATTCTAATGTGATCTATAAAATTATATAACCCAAATTTCCAGATGTTTCTTCCTATCGCCTCTTTTTCTTTAACATCTCTCACTCTCTTTATCAATTAATGAGAATATATAAAGTTAGTGTTCACAGCCTATGAAAAAATGATGATTCCTACCACAATATAAATCACCTTCTTCATAGCTGTAGTACTTTTTATGAATTTATAATTGTTGCTATTTAGCGTTCATAGAGCGCTACAAAATCTTGATCTCTATAACCGGTAAAGAGCGCATCACCATTCTTAGTTCCTTCAACCGGACAGGGTTCAGCATCCCTCGCTTCTTTGGAGAAAATAATATTTTCTGGGGTAATGCCGTTTGCAGCGTACTCCTCTAAAATTGAATTAGCCATGTGCATAAATGGCGAATCGAAAACCTGGCCCTTCCAGCTAAACTGTTTTAAACCGATATCAAAATTAGCTGAGATCCCTGGAGAAGCATGGCCGAGTAATTGACCCGCTTTAACAGTAGCCCCTTCTTGTAGTCCAGGCATAATATCAGCATGGAAGAAAATAAATTTCCAGCTGGGAGCGGCCTTGGCAGAGATATATATTGCTTTGCCCGGCGGTCCATCCAGAATTTCGACAACTTTCCCCTCAAAGGGCGCGAAAATCTTAATTTGATCTATGCCGATTAAGGAGGGAAGTGGTTCAAGGTAATGTTTCATGGAGCGCAAGGTTTCCTTTTCTCCGTCAGTATTTAAGCCACTATAATCATGGCCGATACAACTCCGAAACGTGGACATCCTTTGGATCTGGGAAAGTTCTAGCGGATTGGCAACGATAAAGCGGAGATCATCATTAGTCTCTTCAGACAAAGAATTTGCTGGTTGTTCTGGGGTGACTGTATCAAAAGATTGCTGTTCAGAGCATCCCAGTACCATTATTAAACATAACAAAAGCCCTAACTCTTTTTTCATACTCAAGAGTAAATATTATTTGTTTAATAATCTTTCTTCTGGGCAAGTTTTTAAAAGAAATAAAGGAATCTTAATTTTATGGTGCTTCATTTCAGCAAAACCCTTCAGCAGGCATTGGGAAATATTGACTGTTCTAGTTATCAGGAGTTACCAATATATGAACCAGAAGAGCCGCGCTCGCATTTAATTTCTGATGAGGTTATTGCTAGATACGGTAATGCCAAGTGGGCAATTGTGGATCTTCTGAATGAAGAATATGGCGTTATTCTGTCCAATAAATATGATCTTTATAATTGGCTGGAACAAAATAAGGAAGATGAAGTGGCTTATTTCCTCAACGAAGCCGGATCAAACAGCCTGAATCATTCTGAATTTAAAGCCCCACATAAATTTCATCTGTGGTTAGGGAAAGCTGGCTTTGTGCTAGGTATTGAACAGAAAGGGAAGGGCTTTAATGCGGTTAGGGTTGATGAACAAAAAATAAAAGAAAATCAAGGCCGGGCATTTTCTTTTTTCAGGAACTGTAAAAATATGGTCTTTTTTGACAATCCGGAAGATGCAAAAGTTGTTTATTTGGAAGTGAAATTTTAAAAGCAGACCTATATTCTGCAGTATAACCATGGATGAGAAGAAACAGTTTTTTGCAAGACCGACACCTGCGGAGATTAGGGAAGGGAAAGAACCTCTTTTGTTAGAAAGAAGAATCATCGCCGGATTAGAAGGGTTACAACCCCATCAATATGCAGTCATACCTGAAACTGTTTTTTATCCTCGCTTCTGGACTGCTAAATTCTTGAAGCATGGTGAGACCCTCACTTTGAGTAGAAGTTCTCTTTTTGGAAAAAGACCATTAGATCTGTTTAGGGAAGCCCTCACCAATCCGCAGCTAAAAATCAATCCTTACTTGTGCGGATACTCTTTCAGGCCGCTACAAGGCCAGGATCGGGTTACTCGGCGTGTCCCTTTGGTAGAGCTTTTGGAAGCAGCTCGTATTCTTGCTTATGGACCTACACTTCCAGGTGCTGATATAAAAGTAGAAGGGACATATGACAACGCACGCAGGGTTCGTGCTGAAGGCGGCTCCTATTTAGTCAGCACTCCTTCCAGAAGGGAGCATCATGCTAGGCATCGTTTTAAAATCCAGAGTATTCAGGTGTATTTTCCAACATCAATTTCAGAATATCTTATCCCTTATAGTTTTGCCAGCAAGGAGTTAGGTGTAGAAAGCAAAGTATTCCGGGGATTGCGTTATACCAGAGAAAACAGTCCTGAACCAAGCTTGATCGAATACATTGAAGCTCATGAAATAGCTGCTGCTTATGCTATTGCAGAAGCGAAGCTGAAAGGAGGCAATAAAAACCCGCTTACCTTTCTGCCTTTTCCAGTAGTTTCGCAGCAGGCTGTAGGCTTGTATATGAAGCTGCTGAACAGAACTTTACTGCTTGTTCAATTCGGTGAAAAAACCAGGCTACGGCGTCTAAACCAAGCTCATATAGAACCGATCATGGGATTTTTGCCGCAGCGGCAAGGTTATGAAGCCGCATTTGACGACACCGCTCTTTTAGAAGGAAGAGTACGAAATTACAACTGGAATAATGGCATACCAACTCAAACAGCTTCCTGAAGATTTTGTTGTCACCGAGCTTCCGGCAGTGGAAACTTCTCCGCAAGGAAGGTATTCTTATTTCTGGCTTACCAAGAGAGGAAGAAATACTCTCGATGCAGTCAAGGAGCTGGCGCGAAGGTTAGGGGTGAAAGAAAAAGATATCGGCTTTGCCGGCAGCAAGGATAAACAAGCGGTAACCAAGCAGGTTATTTCTGTCGCTGGGGTAAAGAAAGAACGAGTGGAACAGGTAGATATACCCAATGTTTCAGTAGATTTTCTTGGTTACGGGAATAAACCGATATCATTGGGAGACTTGGAAGGGAATCATTTTGAGATCACTATCAGAAATATTGAAGATGAAACGATTGAGAAAACTTCTCTGGTGGAAAATTATTTTGACGAACAACGGTTTTCTAAACATAATGTACTGATCGGAAGGAATTTAGTAAAGAAAGACTTTGCCCAGGCCACTTCTTTGATCGATGATTTTAAGGTTAAGAGATATTTAGAGGAAAAGCCTAAAGATTATGTCGGTGCCTTGAAGAAGCTGCCTCTCCGGCTATTACGGATGTATGTCAATGCTTATCAGAGTTATCTGTGGAATAAGACTGTTGCAGAATATTTGAATAAAAAAGGGAAAGTTTTGAAAATTGTTCCTTATTCTGAAGGGGATTTTATCTTTGTGACTGACGCGGAACGGTTTCAGGATTTGAAGATTCCTTTACTCGGTTTTGGCAAATCTGATTTTGAAAAAGATGTTCAGGAGATCATAAATACAATACTTAAAGAAGAACAGCTTGCTCATTCTGATTTTGTGATCAAGCAGATTCCAGAATTAAGTTTAGAAGGGGAATTGCGGAATGTTTTTGTTGCGGTGAAAGAGATGAGGATCGGAAGGAAAACAAACGATGAATTGAATCTCGGAAAGAAAAAAGTGAAGATTAGTTTTACTTTAGGAAAAGGGAGTTATGCGACGATGGTCGTAAAAAGGATGGTTGGGTAAAATTAACACAAATAGAATCTATTTTATAACCCCTCACCTACACTTCTTACAAACTCCCGTCACATCAATCTGGAAATGACAAACCTCTCCATCCACCTGCTTATCTAGAAAGTCTAGTTTTCTGATATCAATGTGCTTCCGCTCCCCGCATCTCTCGCAGGTGAAGTGGCAGTGGTTCTTTTTGCTGTTGGAATAGATTGTCCTTCTGTCGCAGAGGAAGGAATGGATTTCTCCTTTGGCTGCCAAATCGTTCAGAAAACGATAGACGGTGGCGATTCCTATTTTTGGATTATTCTGGGAAACCTTTTGATGTAATTCTTCTGCGTTAAAGAAGGAACTAAGCGCTGTTATTTCCCCCAGAATTATCTGTTTCTGCTTGGTCTCTCGTTTCATCTAATTGATAAGAATTCTCAATAATCTTTATAAATGTTATTCAAGGTGAGTGGTAAAATGAATCAGATACGACATCCTTGCACTTTAGATGATCTCGCAGATGCTCTTAATGGAAAACGCCAGGAATTGACCAGATGGCAGGCTTTTAAGCGGGAGCTTGGCAGCAATGTTTCCATGGAGTTAGGATGTTATGGTGCCTGTACTGTTGGAGAATTTTCTGGTGAACTGATAGCAGCAGGCTTAAGAGCGGCAGAAATAGTTGAAGTAAATCCGCAAATATCTGGAACTGTCCTGGGCTTAAGCAGCGGGCTGATTTATGGCGCTGTACACGTATATACTGCGGCAAGAAATGCCGATAAAAAGATTGCTGGCACTGACATGCTTGCAGCAGTTGTAATAAACGAATCATCTTGTGTAGTTTCAGGAACTGCTGTGGAAGCTGGATTAGGTGCATATGTTAATGCTGCTGTTGTATCATTGGAAAATGCCGCAACTCACCTTGTCGGAGTAGTACTGGGCTTTCCCATGGCTCTTGGCGCCATGAGTCTTAGCACATTATATCGGAGGCAGTCAGGACCAAGTTATCTTTTGCATGAAGATGATTTTCCTAAACTCTTTGACAAAATAGAGGAGAGCCTTGATGGTAATCTTGATGTTGTTTTTGAGAATCAACCTAATTCCTTGCTTGTTATGGGCAGCAAATACGACCTGGAGTTGTCAGCTCGGAGGCTTACCCAGACAGACATTAAAAATGGCTACGACTCAGAAACCCATGTGCGCCTTGTAACACATTCTCCTATTTTCCGTTACAATCCTTCGGTCGCTCATAGTTTCCAGCACACTGTAGAAGCAATGATGTACGAGGACGGAATTCCTTTCAGTCCGGTAGGACAAGTGGGATGTCCAGCGCATGAACATTCGCAAACTATAATTTAATCCCTTTTATTGATAATGAGAATCAATAATATTTATAAAGACTGTCTTTTTTACTTCTGGCATGGATCTGAATTCAATCTATGCGATAATAAGCGTCATCATCGTTTCCTTAGTCTCGTTAGTAGGAGTGGTCTCTCTGATTCTGACAAAGCAGAAGCTCAGCAAGATGCTTCTGGTCATGGTGAGTGTTTCTGCAGGCACATTGCTGGGCGGCGCTTTTCTGCATCTCCTTCCAGAAGCGGTGGAAGAGCAGGGATTTGGAATACCGGTAGCCTTGTCAGTTCTTGGCGGCGTGCTGGCGTTTTTCATTGTTGAGAAATTCATCCATGCGCATCATTGTGGAACTCCACATCACAAACATAGTTATCCTTTACTGCATGAACCGCATAAGCATCATATTGGAATTCTTAACCTGGCTGGTGACGGGCTGCACAATTTTCTTGACGGTTTGGTCATTGCTGGAGCCTACTTAGTGAGTGTTCCGGCAGGGATTGCTACTACTATTGCTGTTATCTTGCATGAAGTTCCTCAGGAAATTGCTGATTTTGGTGTGTTGTTGTATGCTGGCTACTCTAAAAGCAAAGCTGTGCTGTTCAATTTTCTTTCTGCAGCTGTTGCCATTGTCGGCGCTGTTGTCGGTTTACTTCTGGGAGCGAAAGGCGAACAATTCATCCATTTTATCCTTCCCTTTGCTGCTGGAGGATTCATCTACATCGCTGGCGCAAACCTCATCCCGGAACTGCACAAGAACTGCGGCTGGAAGGAATCTTTCTGGCATATCATTGCCTTAATTATGGGTATTCTCTTAATGCTGGGCTTGGTGTTTTTAGAATAGATTGACTAGAAACAGTAATATATTGACTACATAAATACCACTGCAGACGAGGCAGTAATTCTGTTGTTTGATGTAGGATAAGTAAGCCAAATAGATCGTTCCCAGCATTGCGACGGTGCTTAAGTATAACAGCACCCGGTGTTCATGGATTATGAACAGCAGAAGGTAAAACACCATCCCATACACTGGATTGGGAAGAACTGCTATGCTTCCATACTTGCTGGTAAAGGCCTTTGTGCAGGAGATATTTTTCTTGATATCGCATAATGGTTTATATGATTTTGATTTTCCTGCCCTTATCTTGACGTAGAAAGCATAAGCTGAGAGCAGGAAGCCAATTGCTGCAAGCACTTGAGTTGTCATCGTTCACCGATTTTTTATTTGTTCTCTTATTTTTTTTTCTGTAGTAAGATAATCTTTTTTACCGAAGCATAAACCTGCTCTGGAGCAAGAGTACCGTCAACTGTTGCTAGAAGCCCTTTTTGGCTGTAATATTTGATCAGCGGCTGGGTAGTCTTATAGTAGACTCTGAAGCGCTCCTTGACAATCTCTGGAGCGTCGTCCTTCCGCATGGTAAGTTTTGTTCCATCATGATCGCAGACACCTGGTTTTTTGGGAGGGAGGTATTTGAGATGGTAGCCATGCACTCCTGTTGCGCATACCCGTCGTCCGGAGAGGCGTTCTACAATGACATTCTCCGGAACCTCAACATAAATGACCGTGCTAATGTTCATATTATCAATTGCCTCGGCCTGTTTCAGTGATCGAGGGAAGCCGTCCAGGATATAATTATCCTTCCCCTTTACTTCCAGCTTGATGATCTCTACTACCAATTGATCGGGAACTAAGTTTCCTTTCTCAATAAGGTTTTTGATATCCCTGCCGATGGTGGTGTCTTTTTTTACCTCTTCCCGCAGCAATTCCCCAGCAGAAAGATGTTTCAGCTTAAAGTCCTTTTCCAGTCGTTCGGAGATGGTTCCCTTCCCGCTTCCCGGAGGGCCGACAAGGATGATTTTCATATCTTATTGGAAAACGTAAGGGTTAAAATAGTTTGCGGTGGGTGAAGAATAGCTTTAAATAGTATTTTGTATTTCTTTCTGCCTATGAAGCTGGTGATTATTGGATGTATCTTATCCATTCTTATGCTTACAGCCTGTGTACCAGTTCAGGAATCGCCTCCTGAACCGTTGCCGAGTGAAATCACCGAAAAGCCAATCATTGTCGAGCAACTTAAGCTGGATCCAGCCATAGCAGAACTGGTGGAAAAAAGCAAGACCGCTGACAATTACAGGTATTTCTACAAGAAAACAACTTCTATAGCTTCCAGTGGATATTTAGTATTTTATTACAAGGGGAAAATCAAGAAGGAATATTCTACCCCTGTGAGAGTGAGCAAGATGTTATCATATGATACTGTGTATCTTGATCCGATAGAAAAGACAGCGTTTGCAGTCTGTGAATCGTTGAGTGTTGCCTGCGAAGGCTTGAGGTTAAAAATTTATCCTATTGCCTATTCTACTGAGGATCTACCATATTTGCCGCATCTCTTGTCGCAAGGAATTCCTGCCGATGCAGTTATCAGAGGGGATGAGTTGATCGAACAGCGTAAAACGATGATCGTTGCTTATGGGACTACCACAATCAATCTGGACAAGTTTTCTGGATTAACGATGAAGTATGTGGTTGAAGGTTCTGGCGAGGAGCATTCCTTCACTCAGCTCGGTTTAAATTCGGTGAAGACTGAAGATGTAGAAGTTCCAAAAGGGTATGCGGTTGGTGAGAAATAAATTAAGAGTTTTTTGTCTAATCCCACGGCCTTACTTCCGTTTAAACTTCTTCTCCAACTCCTCATACGAGGTCTTGATCATAGTCGGGCGTCCATGCGGGCAGGTATAGGGATGTTGGCACAACGACAGATCATCTAAGATGGCATTAATTTGAAAAATGCTTAGAACTTCTCCAGCCATCACTGCAGCACGACAGGCCATCCTGGTGATGATCTCTTCCTGTATCTCCTGTAATGAACCTTTCTCCTGCTGCAGCTTGTTGACTATTTCGTAGGTTATTTCTGCCGGCTGTATCCTGCCTAGCAATGACGGCACTGTCTTAAGGACAAAAGCATTGTCGCCAAACTCTTCCAGCCTGAAGCCGTATCGTTCTAGCTCTGCCTTTCTTTCCATTACTAGTATTTTCTCTGCCGGAGAAAATTCCATCATTTCGCCCTGCAGCAGATGCTGGACCTCAATCTGCTTGTTCATGTACTGCTTCATAAACTGCTCATACAAGACCCGTTCATGGGCAGCATGCTGATCGATACACATCATCCCTCCCGGCGTTTCGGCTACGAAAAAGGTCTTGTGCACCTGTCCGAGAATTTTTAATGCTGGAATTGCTGATGTTTCAGTTCTTTCTGCAGCAGCTTCCTGTTCCGGGATGATTACTGGTTCCTGCTCCTGATATACTTCTTTATCTTCCTCTGCTTCCTGCAATGGCAAGGCTTCTTCCCGCACAAACATGGTCTGCTGGGCTTTTTCAAACTGATATTTGTAGGCAGGTTTTTCTACCTTCTTTTGTGCAGGGATGCCAAAACTGGTTTGCTGTTCAAACTCAACATCCAATACCGGGATAAGGTTATGCTTCCTCAAGGTCTGGTTAACAGCCGTAGTTACGGCCTTTATCACCAGTTCTTTCTGTTCAATCTTGATTTCAGATTTCTGCGGATGGACATTGACGTCAATCTTCTGCGGATCAAGATCCAGATTCAAGACAAAAACAGGATGCTTATTCACAAACAACATGGAATGATAGCCGTCGTAAACAGCCTTGGTGATGTCATTATTTTTGACCCATCTTTTATTGACCAACAGAACTTGCTGGGTTTTATCATTCCTGACTTGATACGGTTTGGCGATGAAGCCGTTAATTTTTACAAACTCATCTTGATACTGCACTTCCAGCAATTCCTTGGCCAGCTGTATCCCGTAGATAGAAGCAATATTGCTCCGTGCATCAGCAACAGCAGGCGAATGCAGCAGCGTGTGCCCTTCGTGTGTTAGTTTGAAAGAAACTTTCGGGTTGGCTAGAGCGTAGTTAATGACCACATCAATGATATGCCGCAACTCCACGGCATCGGTCTTGAGAAATTTTTTTCTTGCTGGTGTATTGAAAAAGAGATTACGAACTTCTACAGTTGTACCTTCTTCTGCTGCAGCGATTCCAGAATTGATGATACCTCCGTTTTCTAGTACCATAGTAAACCCTTCTAGTTTTCCTTTCTGTTTTGAAGTAATAGAAAGTTGTGATACGGCTGCGATGCTGGCCAGGGCTTCGCCGCGAAAGCCGAGAGTGGTGATGGAAAATAATTCTTCCACGGACTGGATCTTGCTGGTAGCATGCCTGAGGACGGATTTTAAGACATCTTCTTTGCTCATCCCTTCGCCGTTATCACTTACTTTTATCAGCTTCTTGCCGGAATCTTGTATTTCTACATCTATCTTCGTCGCCTGGGCATCCAGGGAATTTTCTACTATCTCTTTTACTACTGAAGCCGGGCGTTCAACTACCTCTCCTGCGGCAATCTTATTGATCAGATCTTCATCGAGAAGGTGTATTGCAGACATCTGTTTTCAGTACAAAAAGGCATTTATATGGATTGTTGTGGTTAAGTGGATAATTCAAAACATTTATTAAAGAGTTCTTGTTGGAATGCTGGAAATGGGGGTTTTGAACATGCGAAGATTCAATCAAGAGAGATTTAACAATTTTGTTCTGGATCGAGGTGTGATTGGTTTTTTTGAAGAGCCGGTTACGCTTAAATCAGGACGGCAGTCTAATTGGTATGTCAATTGGCGGGAAGCTACTACTGATGTGTTTACGCTTGGCGTTCTGGCAACTCATGTTGCAGATTTTATCACAGATTATATCAGTGACTATGGTATCAAAGCACAGTATATTTATGGTGTTCCTGACGGAGCGACGTTTCTTGCTGCCTTCACAAAAGTCGAACTAGCTAAACGATCACCAGAATATGATTTTGGAAGCGATAAGCTGACGTTGAGGCGGAGCAAGCCAAAAGATCATGGCAGACCGGAAGATAGACATTATATAGGCGGGGTGCCTAAAGGACCAACTCTTGTTCTGGAAGATGTCACTACCACTGGAGGTTCCTTAATTGATGAAATAGAACGTCTTAGGAATGATGGGGTACCTGTCGTTGCTGCTATCGGCCTTACTAATCGCATGGAACTGCGTGATGATGGTTTAAGTGTTCGGAGAGCTCTAGCACGCATGAATGTTCCATATAGATCGCTCAGCAATGCTCTTGATCTATTGCCGCTAGCATATCAGAAATTGCAGCCAGGACGTGATATTGCTGATAAAGTTGAAGCTGAATTTAGACAATATGGTGTTGAACCGATACATTTAGGTGAATAAAAATGGGAAAGATAATTGAACGAGATCGAAGTATCATACCGGCATGTGACGTGCCTTTGAAGGTTTTTGAACAGCTTGTCAAAGCAACGGGGGATTTGGATGTAATTGGCGGCTATAAGATTGGGCCGGCGTTAACAGGAAGGCCTGGTTATGATGCGGTCGTTGAAGTCGCAAGATATGAAACTGGCAAGCCGCTGATCTTTGACGGGCAAAAATTGGGAACAGACACCCCAGACACCGCTCGCAGTATTTTGGAGCAGATGAAGGAATCTGGAATTGACGCTGTAATATTATTTCCTCAATCAGGTCCGGTAACTGAATACAGTTGGATCAAAACTGCCCAAGAACTAGGATTAGGTGTTATCGTAGGTGGTGAGATGACTCATGCCCGTTATCTGGATGGTGATTTTAGCAATGAAAGGAACAAAGATGGTACGGTCAAGACTGATTATAGTGCAATCTTCCATCAACTTGGGATGGTCGATCAAACTGGATTTATCAGGCCAGAAGGTGTTCTGATGATGTATCTCATTGCAGCAAAATTGGGTGTGGAAGACTTTGTCGTTCCCGGCAATAAGCCGGAGCGAATTGCTCTCTACAAATCCTACATTGAGGAACAGGGCGGGATAGAAAATCCTTCCTTCTTCTCTCCTGGTTTTGTAGCTCAAGGCGGGGAGGTTTCAAAAGGAGCAGCGGCAGCTGGCCAACGTTTCCATGCCATCGTTGGCAGAGGAATCTATGAAGCAAGAGACATGCGGCAGGCGGCAATTGAGTTAGGGAGTAAGTTGTAATTTTTTTTATTCCTTATGCTCTTCTAATTGCCTTCTTGCAGCCTCATATCTTGCACCACGAACTGGATTGCAAAAGTATGCAAACGGTTCTAACCATCCTCGTAATCCAGTAAATCTGGCATTATGCTCGTCCACAATCTGTTGAGCTTCTTCTGGATGTAGGGCAAAATACATCTCAAACAAGGATTTAAATCCATTAGAATTAATAAGAGTCATAATCAAATCAGATTCGTTTCTAGGTTGGTCATATCTTTCAGAAATTCGTTGATATGCTTCTTCTACAGCAGCTTCGCCAGTAAATCCCCTATATTCCCGGCTGTCTATCAGTTGTCGAAGGTCAGGATCCATGTTATTCTACCTCCATAACGAAAATTTTTTGGTAAGTTCAGAAATTTTTCCCCAATTCCCAAACAAACAAATTCCAAAATACTCCAAGTCTTCTTCTCTCGTTTTCTGGGTATTTTGATGTTGTTGAACATACGTCTCTCCAATCATAGTATTGGTAAAATCAGTAAAATGCAAACCATTTTCAAGAGCAGATTTTCGTAGGTTTCGTATCTGACCAGAGCTTCCTTTAAGAATAATGAATGGTATGTCTGAAATTTGAGGGTGTCTTTCTCTGTCAGCATCAGTATAATCTTGTAGTCTTAGTTCCTCTCTATTTTTAACACTTCCGCTTAATCCTAACGCCATATGAGCCAAAGCATTCATAGCTCTACCTGTCTCTATGTTCTTACTCAAGACTGCTACAAGCTTATTTTCAAATGGTTTAAACTCCATGGCAGAGAAAAATACCGACATCTATATTAAATTTCTATAGACCATGGTCTACTTTCATCGGGATAAGAAGTCAGACATAATTTTATTCTCGGCTTTTCTCAGATGCGAGAGAAAAACTGTTTTTGGCATATTTATTATAATACAAATGTCTGTAACTGTTTTTTTCCTTGGCCATTCATAATACCCAAAATGCTTTGCGTAATTTAGAACTTCTCTTTGTTTTTTTGTAAGAGCATTTTGAATTGTTTCTTCTTTAAGGTAATCTATTTTTACAGAATGTTTCTTTTTCAGTAAATTATATACATCTGTAATATTATTCTTTTCGGCTGTTCCCAACGTCCAGACTTCATACTTCCCTTCAAATCTAGTAGGCAGAACAGGGAAACAATGATGTTCAAAGAATAAATCGGAAAATTGGGGAGTATGTTCATCTTTCTTGGTTAGAACCCTAAGATAGATACTCTGGTCATCTTCACTAAGAAATTCCACTTTCATCACATCTTTTCTCTTGTTGAGATATCCAATAATCATCTTAAATTGTGATGAATCCCCTCGTGCTAGTAAAATATGGACAACTTGGTCTTTTATCCATCTGCAATCTACTGATGAAAACTGGTGATACGGGAATTTACTGCTTATTTCTGATCCCCAGCAGGTTCTATGGTGAATACTTAGTTCTACTTTATGCATACCTTACTTCCCAAACCTTCGTTCTCTTTTTTTATATTCTTCCATCACTTTAACCAGATCTTCTTTCGTAAATTCCGGCCAGGTTTTCTCTGTAAAGAACCATTCACTATACCAAGACTGCCAGACTAAGAAATTAGAAGTTCTTCTGGCTCCACCAGTTCTGATGATGATGTCAGGTTCACTCTGTAGGTAAAGATATTTTGAAAATTCTTTCTCATCAACTTGTTTTAATCTTCCCTCCTTCAAAATAGTGTTAACCGCATCAACAATCTCTTCCTGCCCGCCATAACCCATGGCCAGATTGACAATATGATTCTCGTTATCCTTAGTCTTTTCCATGATCTCTTTCATTGAAGAATGTATATCTTTAGAGAACAAATAGATTCTACCAATAAAATTAACTTTAATGCCTTTCTTTTTCAATTCCTTAAAATCAAGAGATTTTAGCCATTCCTTAAACAATTTCATAAGGAATTTGACTTCTTTAGGATCCCTGTTAAAATTCTGCATCGAGAACAGATATAATGTCAGTTCTTTGATATTAAGGTCTACCATCCACTCGCTGATTAACTTATTTCCGTTCTTTATACCTAATCTATGCCCTTCCCAGGGCGGCAGGCCTTTTGCTGTTGCATACCTGCGGTTGCCGTCCAGAATGATGCCAAGATGCTTTATGCCATTCATAAGGCAAAAATAAGGGTTTTAGTTAAAAAGATTGTGGATAAAGGTAATACTTTAGCTTTCTGAAGAGAAAAATAGGGGCTTGGCCTACAATGTTGCCAAATCTGCTAAACCATTCGTCAGAAATAGTTAAGGTGCGAAAATCTTTGATAAGAAGATCAACTTTACTGTTATAATAACAAATAATTTTCGCCAGATTTGGCTGGCCTGCCCCTATTTTTCTCATTGAGAAGTCAAAGTCGTCTTGGCCAGTAAAATCTACTGAGCCTAGATATTAAAACAGAATTTGATAGGCTCGGAACTTAACTTTGACTAAAGTATACATAGTAGATTTTACAAAACTAGGCCTAGACGACGACTTTGACTTCAAGAAGATAAAGTATTACGGATAAAGAGAGAGGTTTTTATTAATATTCATCAGGATAGCGAGCATTAATCTCTTTTTTAAGTCCCTTGATTTTTGCGCCATTATCGATATGCATGGAAATATCGGTGGCAAACCGATCTGGACTGCCTAATTGGTTAGAAGAGATATCCATCAGGCATCTTGTTTCACCAGGCGCCATATTCATCCCTTTACCGTAATTTTCAATTACATCATAATGGTGTTCTAAGCCTAATTCATGCGCCATCTCATGTTGAAGCGCTCCTTCCCTATCTAAAAAGATACTTCCGGCTCCCCCTAAATTGATTCCGGCATTGAGGTATACAGAGGTATCATAAGCTTGTATTTTCTCTAACGATTCCTCCCCTCCAAAATCAACCACAAAATTCCAGCTTGGAAAGGTCAATTCTAATAGTTTTTCTAAATCTTCCATATGCTCTTCTTCTGAAGGCCAGGGATTCTTGTAAGGGATAGGAACATTGTTGTAATAAAACACTACCACTGATACTGTTTTTTGTTTTACCTGAGAATTATATTCGGTAAGATCAAAAGCGCGACAAAAACGATCGTAATTATCATTCACCCATGCTGGCCAATCAGGAGGAAGCACTTCTGCTTCTACCCTTGATTTTTCATAATATTGCTGAACTGCTGCCTGGTATCTTGTTTTATCAACACATACAATCAATGGTTGTTCGTGTGTTTCTGTGTCAGAACCACAACCTAACAACGAAGAAGCAAGGACTGCTAAAACTCTAGAATTGTTTGCTGCCATCACCCAAAATAAGCCGCTTTCTCAATCTTGATTTCCTTAGCTCTGGCTGAACTGAAATAATCCTTAAGCTTATCATACACTTCCTCAACTTCTTCGTCAACGGAAGGATTGACAATCTCCAACGCTTTCATGAAATGTTCCATGGTAATCTTGCTGCTGTCTATATTTTCCCGCAGCGCGATCATGCCAGCTTCCCGGCAGACTCCTTCAATATCTGCTCCCACATAGCCCTGTGTCTTGGCTGCCAATTCAGCCACATCAACATCTGCTGCAACCGGCATTTTCTTGGTGTAAATCTCAAATATTTTCTTCCTTCCTTCTTCATCAGCAACTGGTGTTAAGATAACGCGATCAAAACGCCCTTGCCGCAATAATGCTGGATCAACAATATCAGGTCTGTTGGTTGCACCGATGATCACAACATCATTTAAACTTTCTAATCCGTCCATCTCAGTTAGCATCTGGTTAACAACACGCTCATTAACTTTGGCATCGCTCCCGGAATTCCGCCGCGGAACGAGAGCATCAATCTCATCAAAGAACAATATTGTTGGCGCGGTCTGTCTGGCTTTGCGGAAAATTTCCCTGACTGCCTTTTCAGACTCTCCTACCCATTTGCTTAACAAGCTCGGACCATTGACGAGGATAAAATTAGCTTCACTTTCCCTGGCTACCGCTTTTGCCAATAACGTTTTTCCGGTTCCAGGCGGACCATACAATAGTATTCCCCGCGGCGGCCTGATGCCCAGGCGCTTGAACACTTCCGGCCTTTTCAATGGCAATTCCACTGCTTCCTTTAACCTTTCTTTCACGTCCTCCAAACCGCCGATATCTGTCCAAGCTACATCCGGAGTTTCAACAAGGACTTCACGCATTGCTGAAGGCCTGACCACTTTCAACGCTTCCAGGAAATCTTTCTGCGTCACCATCAGTTTTTCCAGGATCTCTTTTGGGATTGGCTCACCATCCTCAACTCCTTCAACTTTTAACTGCGGCAAGATCCGCCGCAGGACGATCATGGCTGCTTCTTTAGCTAATGAATTTAAATCCGCTCCTACAAAGCCATGGGTAACTTTGGCGGTTTCTTTAAGGCTGACATTTTTTGCCAAAGGCATGTTCCGCGTATGGATTTTCAAAATATCCAATCTTCCATTCTTGTCGGGAACGCCGATCTCAATTTCCCGGTCAAAACGTCCTGGCCGCCGTAAGGCTGCATCAAGAAGATTAGGTATGTTGGTAGCGGCGATGACAATCACCTTGCCCCTGCTTTTCAAGCCGTCCATCAGGCCTAGTAATTGTGCTACGACACGTTTCTCAACATCGCCTCTGGTTTCTTCCCGTTTTGTGGCGATGGCATCAATCTCGTCAAAGAAGATGATGGATGGTGCATTCTGCTCTGCTTCTTCAAATTTCTTGCGCAGGTTAGCCTCCGATTCGCCATAAAATTTGGAGATCACTTCCGGACCGTTGATTAAGATAAAATGTGCATTTGTTTCAGAGGCAACTGCTTTTGCTAATAGGGTTTTTCCTGTTCCCGGCGGGCCGTGCAGCAGCACTCCTTTAGGAGGTTCAATGCCCAGCTTTTCAAAAATCTCCGGATGTTTCAGCGGCAGCTCGATCATCTCCCTCACTTTATTGATTTCCTCACTTAGGCCGCCGATATCTTCATAGTTGATCCCTAAACTGATGCTTTCTTCTTTCAGCTCGATAGCCTTGGGATTAAATTCAACTTCTGTTTCTGGCGTTACGACAACCGTTTCCTTGCGCGGCAGGGTGTCAACAACAATAAACTTCAATGAACCAAAGCCATAGCCGGCAAAATGTGATTCCATCATAGAGAAGATGTCATTAATATCATTTCCTCTGAATGCTGACCTTCGTCGCGGTCCTCCTAAGGAAACGATGTCGCCCTTGATCAGTGCCTTTCCCAGTAAGCCTTGTTTAAACAGTTCTGGAGAGGCTTTGACCATCACGCCCTTATTGACCGGAGCAATGGACACTTTCACAGCCGGTTTCACTTCCGCTTTTCGTACCGTGACCATCTCACCAATAGAAGTACGGCTGTTTTTCCTGATATTCCCATCCATGCGGATGATATTCAAGCCGATGTCGCCAGGATAAGCACGGTCAACGATAGCTGCGGTTGCTCGTTCTCCCTTAACTTCGACAATATCGCCTGGATTGACTTCAATCTGTTTCATGAAATTGGAATCTATCTTGACGATGCCCTTATTGACATCATCCTGTACAGCTTCCATTACTTTCAGTTTGATTTCCTCTGGCATTGTTAGTGGTCTTATAACTGATCGGTACCCCTACCCCTAGAGATTTTTTGCTTTATTACTTTATAAAGATTATGCTTCATAAAGGTCCTAAAAATGCTAAGAAAAACCCTTTTTACTCCTTCTCTTCTTTCCCTGATCCAGGCCGGACTTTCGGCAAGGGTAAAGGACTGGGTAGACTAACATCCTCGCTGATCTTGATGGCTTGGATATTACCCTTGTGCAGAGCGCCGTTGACAATCTGCTCCATCACATCCATAGGGATCTTCTTGCCCTTCTCCCAGGCTTTTTTAACGTTTTCAATTGTTGCGGTTTCGTCGACAAATAATACTTGGCCTTCCACTTCTATCTTTCCCAAATCGGGCTCGTAATTGCAGGTAAAATCAAAAGTGAATTTTAGCCCTTTCTTGCCTTCCAGGGCAAAGGACATATCTTCAACATCCTTGATAGAAACATTATTATTAATCTTCACTTGCCCGCCCTTGGCTTTTAGGCTTCGTTCTGCGTTCAACTTATGTATGTTTATTTTTATGATTGGCATAAATGACCACCTTTTCTAGTTGTAGAGGTATCAACTGCAAATTCTTTATAAATTTTCTGGGTCTGGGGGGATTATAAGCGTGATTCTAGCATACCTTTGTAGTGAGAAATAAGCCACAACCCCACATCTATACTAATCCCAAAATTACAAGCATAATCATTGCAATCTAATTTTTTCTGTTTGCTCGTATGGATACCCAAGATTCTTGCATCTGTAGTTGCAAGTATCCCACCAGATTCACCAGGTTGTAGTTCATCAGTAGCACCATATCCTTGATACCTAATTGCGACCGGGAGATGATTATATCCCTTTAATGTGATTACATCCAGCACTTTCTGATGGTGAAAAATTAATTCTTGATTCAATCTACTAAGACGTACAATATCTCTCTTAAAAGGAATAGTAGTAAAAGGGGAAATAAATTTGCCAAGCGAACATATGCGATATTTCTTACTGTTTTGTTTTTCTGGTATGACTGCTTTTCCAATAGCGACATCAAACACTCCAAAATATTTTGGAAGCGATAATGACCATCTCTCTAACTTGTATATCTTTCCATCATAGGATCTAACTGCTCCTGGAACTGGTTTTTCAAGGCAATGCTTGGCAGTTAGAAAATAACCATCATCAGTAATCAGAAGGCCGTTAGAGGAATGTCGCCCATATTCGAGAAGCTCAATTACACCTTCCTCTAAATTTTTCTTTGCTTGTTCATCTGTTAAAGAATTATCTTGTGCAGAAGCTAGAAAATCGTCAAGTGTAGCAATTAGCTGTCTTTTTCTTGGTTCTCCCGTAACAAAATCACGCAGTTTCTTCAGCATTTACAAACGCTCCAGCCACCAACAACGGAAACACAATCGTTGCATCGCAGTGAATTTTCACACTAGGCGCATTCACTTTGATCTTTCCCCAGGTGATCGCTTCCTCAACGCGAGCGCCAGAATCTGAACCGTCATATTCCTGTGCTGTATTAACGTACACGGCATAGTCAAGCCCTTCCTTAAAAATATTGGCATTAAGGGTGAAATGCTTGCTGATGCCGCCGCCTAAGACAATTGCGCCGGTCTTTTCTGAATTCAATACTAAATCAACAATATCTTTCATTTCTTTAGTCACATCAATCAGGAAATCAGGATGGCTTTGCTTGAAGAAGTAAATCAGGTCTCCTAAAGAACCATCAATCAATCCCGGACAGAAGATCGGAATATTATTTTTTGCCGCCCAGTAGAGAATGGAATTCTCATCATTGATCTCGATACCTAATTCCTTGATCAAATCCTTAGGACAGAATACTTTTCCGGTCTCTTTCTGAATCTTGTAGATCCGCTCGAAGAACTTCTGCATGAAATCATCAAATAAGGCAAAGCGATCATTAGGGACAAAGATATTTCCGGTTCTGTTCACGCCATTCTCAAACATCATTCGACCAGAGACATCAAAATTACCCAGCACAAATGGCTTAAGGCACTTGATAATGTCTTCTTCCACTCCGCCAGCAGAGGTGACTAGTACATCAACTTTCCTGTGCTTCACTAAATATTTAATGATCTCTCTATTCCCAGAACTGACTTGATTGGAGGTAAAGCTGAGGAAAATTGTTGCCTTCTCCCGGCGCATGGCTTTGATAATTTCTATGCCTTGAGCTAGATGAGTGGCCTGAAAACCAGTTAATGAATAGGCTTTTAGGAATTCCTGGAAATTGAAGGGCTGTTCAAAATCATAGCCTTTTATTTCCGGATGCCCTTCTAGGGTGATACATTCCCTGACTGCATACTGTACATGTTTTTCTTTTGGATTTTGGTTGAGTTTCATGTTATTGCCTCGTGATGCTGTGATTATCTTTTTTATTAAATTTTAATTTGTTAATGGCTTAACAACTACTAAAAGAACAAGAATTTCTTAACTTCCACAAGCGCGGACGGAATCCATGTTTATAATCAGATTGTCCTTTATTTAAATATCTTTTGTCACAATTTGAGGGTAACATTTATAATACAATGAAGAGTGGGCCTATTCTATGGGATATGAAGTTGAAAGGAGAGAAGCGTTCACGACTAATATAAAAGCTAAAAGAGAAGGGTATACACTAAAGATTAGAGATTATCCTAAGTGGGTAGATCATACTCCTGCTATGTTTTCTGTAGAACGCCGAGAAGACCACGGTAATTTTTTGATAACTGGGCGCGATCTAAAGGAATACCACTATACAATCGGAGAAAGAAGAATCAATCCTTTGTTATTATATGTAGAGGTTGGAGCTGGATTAGGTGAATTTATACCTTCAGTAGTTCATAACAACCCTCTCCAAAAACCTATAGTTATAGATCCAGCAAATTATAAATTAATGCTTGAGATGCTCCTTTTTGCTGAATCTCTTCCAGTGAAGGAAGAAACTAAAAGAAGACTTAAAATCTACCAAGAAAGATGTAGACTTTTCTTAAACAAAGATAAAATATGGTTGATTAATCTCAATTTAGAAGATGCATTTAGGCAATATCCTGAACTTCAAGGAATAGCTGATGTTGTTATTGATAATTTTGGAGCAGGACACTATGCATCCGATAAGCAGGCTACGGAAGAATTGGAAAGAAGATTATTAAAGCATACTGGAATTCTTTACAGTTCAAGCATTTGTATTCTTGAATAAATTTTAAAATAACAAGATCTCATAAAAGTGCGGAGCTATCTGTCCTTTTAACATATAAAAACAAAAATATTAAAAACCTCTATAGTATCTTTTAGCAATGGTTCTGCGAACAATAGGTAACTTTCTCGCCGGAAGAAAGCAGAAAACAGACCTGCCAGTCACTCGGGAAGCTGCTTGTGTGCTCATTGGAGCAATTACGGAAAAGTCGTTGTTAGATGGAATTTACATCCATGGGCATGTCTATGGGATCAGATACCATCTGGAACCGGTAATGCCGGCCGAAGCTGCTAAATTTGCCCGGGAACATTTTCATGGCAGGCCTGGGGAATCGGTCAGCATACGCTACCAGGTCTTCTCTGGCCGGGAACGGGAAAAACATTACTTTAATTTTCATGCCGATTTGCTGGATAAGTTCACTGTTCAGGGAGCAGCGGTCATTCCGGCACGTGCACTGACGCTGGAGTATCTGGTGAGAGTTGATTGATTGTGGCAGACCTTTATGCCCTTCTAGGAATTCACGATACCGCATCACCAGAAGAGATTGAGAGAACCTATCGGCAACAGGTTTTTTTACATAGCTTAGACCAGAGCGGACATGCATTGCAGCACCTTACAGTCATCGCTGAAGCCTACGCAGTTCTTTCACACCCCCAACGAAAAGCTGACTACGACCATGTCCGTAGAAATGTGACAGCGAAACCCTCACGGAGACTAGAACGGGAAGTCTTAAACCGTGTTTTAGATGACTTGCTTGAGGAAGCGGCGTTTGGCGGTTTGAAGTAGTTGTTACACTTATTCAGTAGTAAACTTTATAAATAAAAAGACTCTTATATTGCCATGGCTTCAAAAAGTACAGTATGGCATAGGTTTTTAGAAAAAGTAGCTTCTGCTTTTGGTATTTCTGGAGGTTATCATCCCTTTAAGGAGTATGATATCATAAAGATCAGCAGTAGAGAAAAGTTTATATCACCTCACAATACACATAAGTTATGAATCTCATTGACGTGCACTGCCATCTGAACCATGCTTATTTCAAAGACAAGCTCGATGCTGTTATTAAGCGCGCAGAGAAAGCGGGCTTGAAAGCGATCGTTGTTTCGGGCGTCAATCCTGAAGCAAATAGGGAAGTTCTTGCTTTAGCAAAAAAACATCCAAAGCTAATCAAAGCCAGTCTAGGAATATACCCTATAGACGCTCTTGGAATCCAGCCGGATGGTGTAGGATTGCCGCATCATAAAGGCGCAATCAATCTAAACGAAGAATTCAAATTCATTGAAAAGAATAAAGCTGTAGTGCACTGCATCGGCGAAGTGGGCATGGATTTCCACTGGGCCGATAAAGAAAAAACGTATCAACAACAAGCTGAAAACTTTCGCAAGATCATCCGCTTTGCTATCAAAGTCAAGAAGCCTTTAGTCATCCATTCCAGAAAAGCAGAAGAGGAATGTATGCAGATATTGGAAGAAGAGGTCAAGAACCAGGAAATTCCGGTCATACAGCACTGCTTCTCCGGACGGAAATCGTTGATCAGCAAAGGGGTAGAACTTGGACATTATTTTTCTATTCCTCCGTGTATTGTGAAGTCGTCTAACTTTCAGACTTTGGTAAAGAAAGTGCCATTAACTCAACTGCTGACCGAAACTGATTCACCATGGCTAAGCCCGTACAAAGATCAGATGAACGAGCCTGCTTTTGTGACTGAGAGTATCAAGCAGATAGCTTTAGTGAAAGAACTTTCTGAGAGAGAAGTGGCTGAGCAGATCTGGAAGAATTATCAGAAGATATTTGGGAAATGATATTGAAAATGAAAAAACCCCTTATTGTTTATATCATTTTAATTATGTTTTTCTCTTTTTCTGTAGAAGCATACGAGATATATGTAGCAGAGGAAAGTGAATATCTTCGATTTGAAGATATTAAAGGAGCAAACTTGATTACACTAGAAGGAAATCTTGAGTCAAATATACTCGCTATTCTTTATGTTGATGATGATTATTTAAAAAATCATCTAGAGGTTGATATCTCTTTTGATCCATGGGAAAGAATGACTAGCGCTCCGATTGAGGAATTTTCAGTTAACATCTGTAGATTAGGAAATCAATATGGTTTCGACTGGCAAACTGGATTTCCCATGAAAGATTGTTTAGAGAAATATAACTACACATTAACAACATCCAACAATAACAGATATTATGTTAGTAACGGAAAATTAGAGTTAAAGAATTACCCCAATTACAGAATACATTTTAATCCAGAATTCAATACATCTGGAGAGAGATTTGCTATTATTATATATTATAAAACGCCTACTTTTATTTTTGAGCAAGGAGACTATCAAGTTGCAAACTTATTTTTACCGAACATGAAGGAAAAGCAAATAGAAAACAGCATAGTCTTACCTGCTGAATCAGATATACCTCGTTTTCTCCCAAATGCTAAAGAATCAAAAAGAGAACCTTATCATGTCGGAGATAAAATATTTTATCGTTGGGCCTTCATATTTGAAGGAGATGGTGACAAAACAATTTGGTTTTGGAACGATAAAGAAGCAAAAGCAGCCCAAAACAGAACAAATCGGAATAATTTAATTTTAGGTGCTATCCTTGGTTTTATCGCAAGTATTATAGCAGGTGTGATAACTTATTACTTATCTAAGAGATTAGAAGAAAATAAATGGAAACCATACGAAGAGACAATACTTAGAAAATTCAACATATCAACCCATAATTTCATATCATTTATTCTAGATTTTTTAGGTCATAAACCGGATATAACTCCAGAAGAACTAAACTCAGAACATTTTCCATCTTTATATAAGATTAAAAGTTTCTTAAAATTGCAAGAATTAAATGAAACTAAAGAGAAATTATTTGATATAAGATTCAGAGTATGTTTTAGAGAAGAAAAAATAAAAAAACAAATTGAAGGCTTACTTGAATACAGAATGGTCCTTGAAAAATTATTGTTAAAAGAAAAAGGAACTTTAACTCCAAAACAATCATCAACTATCGAAGAATTAGAGCAAGAGATTATTGAAGCAGAGTCTCTACTTAAATTAGTAGAAGATGAAAATATTTCGATAAAAAATGTTAAAAAAATAGCACCTAAATTTTATTTAAGAATAATTAAATTGCTAAACGAATGTATTGATGAAGGCTTAATAATCAAACCTGAAGTAGATGATGATATTATCACTATACCCTAAATCTCTTCTAACTACAAATCTCTTTCCTCACAATCTCACTAATTCATGGCTAGCATACACTTTTATTTTATCCTGTTCTTTCAGCTTTTTATCATTGCTCCAAATTGCACACTTCAATTTTATGGCTAAGGCAAAATAATGGACATCATCTATATCTGGGCATATTGTCTGAGCTGCTTTAATGAATTCTTTATATTCTGATAGGGCAATAACTCGAATATTCGCTAAGGCCATAATATCATTCAAAAGAGATTTAATTTCTTCTTCTGAAAGCAGCGTTTTCTTAGAAACTTCGCCTCCGTGTTTCATAATCTCCCCAAATACAAATTCAGAAGTGTAAAGAGTGTGCCCGCTAAAAACAAGAAAATGCCGAGTATGGCTATCCCTCATTAACGCAGAAAAGAAAACATTTGCATCCACTACTAATTCCATGACTTCAAAACTCGTTTTGCCACGGCCTTATTAACTTTTCTACCTAACTCCAGAGCATCCTTCTCAGTCAACCTGCTTTTGGAAAGAAGCTGGTCCATTCTTGAAAGAAGCATCAGCTTTTCTTTTATTGCTTGCCGAGCTACTTCAGACCAATTCATTTCTGGATGCTGGTCCATTTCTGTTTTTAGTTCCGCCGGAACGGCCAAAGTTATGCTTACCATCTTGTATATTATGTTTATTACGTTTAATATGTGTTTATATTTAAATGTTTCCAGCAAAAATGTTGGCTGCCAAATCTGGAAGAATTATCAGAAGATTTTTGGGAAATGAATTTGCCACCAGATAGTGACTTAATAGGGGAGATTTTATAAAGTAACAGTAATAAGATAAACTAAATGACATTCAAAAAAAATTTTCTGGCTCTTCCTCTAGCATTAGCAGTGCTAGGATACGAATCTACTTACCCTGGATACGGTACTGTACCTGGAGATAAGGCAGTGATTGTTACCGGAGCAGAAATAAGGGATGAGGAAAGATCATTAGTTCATAATTCCTTCTGGGTTTACACCGCACAAGTTTACCATGAACTGCTCAAGAACGGCTACAAACCGGAAAATATTTTTGTCTTGTACTATGATGGAAAACCCGTACTTGACGATCCGGTGACGAAAGATAAAATTGCAGAATTAGGAATGGAATTTAACGGCTCCTATAACAATATTGCCACTGCTGAGAATGTCAAGACGCTCCTTAACGATCTAGAAAGCACTATAAGACCAGAAGAGAGATTCACCGTTTACTTTATGCAGCATGGTTCCGCCTCGCCTTTGGGAAAAATCGGCTTTGAGTATGACCATTCATCTATGCGAGGTTATGATCTTGATACCATTCTTGATGGAAATCGATCTGAAGAGATTCTCGTCGTGGTTAACAGTTGTTATTCCGAATCATTTACCAAGAACATAAAGCATAAAGCCATTGCCGTATCTTCCACCAAAGAAGGTGAGGAAGGAGTAGGAAACAAAGAGTACTCCTTTGCGGTGTTCTTTTCTGAAGAGATGAACAATCCAGAAAATGATACTGACAAAAACGGAATCGTCTCGCCAGAAGAAGCATTTAAGACTGCAAAAGTGAGAAATGAGGAATATTTGAAAAATCTGGAGCAGTTACTCAAAACAGAAGATCCGGAAAGATTAGAAGATCTTGCCTATGTAGGCTTTACTCCAACTTACAGGGAGATTCAGTAATTATAACTAACCACAAATCCTGGCATCCTCGCCCAAGTCTGAACTCAAAAACCGGTGCACCACATAATCCGGTAAGTACAACAGGTACGCAACAACTTCTTTCAGCGAATAGGCATCCTTATAATCAATGATCGTCTTTATCTGCTCCTCAGAAAAATTAAAATCAGCAAAGAATCTGCGGCAGTACTCGTACTCAGACTCTTTCAACTCCTCAAATTTTGTCCACTCCTGATGCAATCTGGCGTCATATTTTCGCACCACGCCGTGGAATAAGCGCATCAGGTGAGTCTCGTCAGGATCGACTGTGGTAACTTCCCACACTCCGGCTTTCTCCAGAGCAAATTTCTTGAAGGCCAGCTGGATCATGGACTTGATGTCGCCGATGCCTTTCCTAAGGCACAGATGGCAGATGGTTAAAAAAGCGTCATAGGTCGCTTTGGAGCATCTCTTAAATAATAACTGTGTAGATGGAACTGTCGTCGTCTTGGAAATTCTTTCCTCAGGTTTTTCCAATAGGTATTTCTTGGTATTGTTAAGAATAAACAAGTTTTTGAAACATTGGTAGATCCTTTCCTGCTCGGTAAAACAATTGATGCTGAGAATGTTGTGCATCCGGTCGGCAAGCTTGACTGGGATGGCGATTTCTTTTATTTTTTCGTCAGGATATTGAAAGATGGCAGAAATGGAACGGTAGTAAAAATCCCGCTTGTGCCGGGTAAGAAGCTTTAATGCTTCAATGATGGTCTTTACTTTTGCTGTTTCGCCGTGCTGCAGAAGGTCTTTCTCCAGCTCTCTAAAAACACGTTCCTCATACTTTTCCAGCGCGTTCATGTCAATCTCTTTTTTGCCAGCGCCAAGTTCATGCTGATAGATATCTACCGTCTCTTCTACGTAATCGTGTAATAGGCCGACAGAAAGAGTTATTTCATCGCTGATCTTGGCATCTTTCAATGCTAAGACTACATTCAAGGGGTGGATAAACGGTTTTTGTCCGTCTTTTCTTAAAGGAAGCTGGGCATAAAGCTGCTCTGTTTTTTGCAGAAGATAGGAAAAGAAGGGGCTGATCTGAGAAAAAGATGCTTTTAATTTTTCGAGATTGTCCTCCCGTTGCCAGTGCTGCAAGTATTTGAAGGCCTTGTATTCAGCAGTCTGTGTTGTCTGGAGCATGGGAAAAGGGAATAATACGAAGCTATTTTTAGATTTTTGCCTGCAAAAGAACCGGCAAAACCAAAATCTTTATAAACAAAACCGTAAAATTCACCACTACCATGGAATTCAAGGTTCTGGAAGAAACAAAAACAAAACTTGTTTTTGAGCTGAAAGGAGAAACGCACAGCTTCTGCAATGCCTTAAAACAGGAATTGCTGGATGTGAAGGGTGTCACACTGGCAACCTATCGTATTGATCACCCTTTAGTTGGCGTGCCGACCATGGTGCTGGAAACAAAGGATCTAGAGCCGCGAAAGGCTTTAAAGACCGCTCTCGCCAGTCTCAAAAAGAAAGCGGAAGCGTTTAGGAAGGAAGTTGCTGATTTTTGAATTTATGTCGGTGCAATATGAAAAGCAAGGCGATAGCGTTTGGCATTTTCTCTGTATGCCTGTGAACCAGAACTAGAAAGATGCGAACAATTTTTTCCGGATTTAGAATCAGTGATTCCTACGCCTGAATCAATGCCAAGAAAGCTTCAAGGAAGTGGGCGTCGTTCTTTTGAAGAAACTGTAGAATTTGATTACAGTAGAATTGTCAACGGCAAAGCTGATGTAGTAAAAGGAGTTCATATCGGTCGATTTGCGGAATATCACTGGTTCTGTGCACTTATTAAAAACCAACAGGATGAATGGCAGGCTAGAAGGTATATTGAACATTTCCGGAATCCGCCCAAACTTACGACCTTAAAGATTATCTCACTCCGGAGGGAATCTTTTGTGGGGTTGAACAGGTGATTATTTATCCGCAGAAACGTCCGCAGACGGAACACAAGGCTACCGAGCTTTAAGTAAAATATTCTCAGAAAATCATTTAAACTCCTTCATTTCTAAACTGTTCTATGCTTGACAAAGGAGTTTGCGTACGCTTCTATAAACGGAAAGATATCCAGGATGCTATCATAGCGCACGCCAAAAACAAAGAGATAGGCTTCCGTTATATTGATGCATTCGGCAAGCGGCCTGATATTCTTACCTATCCTAAAGAAATTCTTGAACTTTCTCTTCGCGGTGTAACATCCTTCCATGCCAGCGAGGAGTTATGGGAAAACCCTTTGGATTTAGAGAGCAGCAAATCAAAAAAAGAGCTTGACCAGCTGCGTTCGGGCTGGGATCTGGTGCTGGATATCGACTGTATTGATTGGGAATTTTCTAAACTGACTACCTGCCTTTTTATTAAAGCGCTAAAGGAGAATGGAGTTAAGGACATCAGCTGTAAATTTTCGGGTAATAAAGGGTTCCATATCGGTGTTCCTTTTGAAGCTTTTCCTGCACATATTGCAGGACAGAAGACTAAAGATTTATTTCCGATAGCTGCGCAAAAAATTTCACAATATTTACTGGATGTTATCACCAAAAGATATCTTATAAAAGACAATAAAATTTTCTTTGATGAGAAATATGTCTATACATTAGATGAATTAAATAATAAATTTGGGAAAAGGGAATTTATTATCAATAGCTGCAGTAGTTGCAAGAAAAAGATACATTTTGAAAATGATGCTGTTTTTGAGTTTATTTGTCCGAAATGTGAAAAAAGAGAAAAAGAACAAAAGAATTTCATAAAATGCGACAAATGCGGAATCTTAATGGAGAAGATAGAGAATAAAAAAAGTCTCTGTCCCTGCGGTTCTGATGAATATAATTCTAATTTTAATCCAGAATCAATATTGGAGATCGACACCGTCTTAATCTCTTCACGACATCTCTATCGCATGCCGTACAGCTTGCATGAGAAATCCGGATTAGTCAGCCTGCCGATCGATCCGGAAAAAGTGATGGAGTTTCAGAAAGAGATGGCTAAACCTGATGGTATTCTAATGCCGATGTTCACTTTCCTGGATAGAAATGTATCCAGTGAGAGTGCACGACAATTGCTTCTCCAGGCTTTAGACTTTGATGTGAAATTAGAAGAAGAAAAAGAACCTCTCAAAAAAGAATATGATGAACTGACCCTTACCAGCCCGATCAGAGAAGAGTTCTTTCCGCCCTGCATGAAATTATTGCTGCAAGGGATCAGCGATGGCAAGAAGCGGGGAGTATTTATTCTGATGAACTATTTAGGAAAAATCGGTTGGAACAAGGAGGAAATTGAAGCCTATCTTCACTCCTGGAATACAAAAAACGATCCAGAACCATTGCGTGAGGTGTATATCAAAGGGCAATTGCACAGTTTTAAAGCCGGAGAGAGACTTCCTCCTAATTGTAATAATGAAGCATATTACAGAGGCATTGGCATCTGCAAGCCGGATAGTTTTTGTCCTCGAATCAAGAATCCCGTAAATTATACGATCCTTAAATGGAAACGGCATCTGCAGGATAAGGAAGAGGAAGCGGAAGGAAAAAAAGGAAAGAAACAACGGCAGAAGAAGAGTCAAGAAATAGTAGTATAAACTTAATTATGTCTTTTCTTTTTTAGGTGAAAGTGATATCCCAGCAGTGTATGCTTCAATAAGTGTGTGAGCGCTTTTCTTGTAGACATCTTTAACCATCCCTTCCAGAGGCTGAAAATCCTGCTCGGCAACATGCCCTGCTTCAAGGCCTTGCCGGAAGGTTTTCATATTCTTTAAGCTAAGATCTTGATGAGCCTGCGCCAAATACAAGCCGAGGATGGTAGTTGCTCTGTCATAACCAGTTGCTTGAAGAATATCCTGTGCCTTAGTATATTGCTTCACAGCTTCTTCAGGATTCCCTCGCCGCAAGGAAATCTGTCCTATAGTCCTGACGGCATTGACAATGCCATTCTTATCGCCTAGTTTTACAAGAGTATCGATAACAGCTGCTTGTGATTCATAGGCTTTTTCCAGCGATTCGGAATCGTCTATCTGGACATAGGCAAAGCCGAGATGGAGCAGGACTTGGCTGAGGCGGTGCTGTACGTCCTTATTATCCGGATCCGACCTTAGAAGATCTTCGCAAGACATTCTGGAAATATTGTAATGAAGAATTGCTTCTTCAAATCGTTTCTCCGCAACCAGAACCAAGCCGCGCTGGTCTACAGCCTTGGCGCACGTCAGCGAGCTAGGTTTAGTGTATCGTAATACTTCATCCAAAGCCTGATGTGCTGCTGGAAGATTATTGTACCCTACTCTCTGCACGTCAGCCATGTTGATGCAGGCATGGGCCATCTCATCGAGCAGGTCTACATTGTTAAAAGGTGCTGCTTGTTCTCTAGCAGCCCTAAAGTCATCCATAGCTTCGTCATAGCGCCTGAGCATTCGTCTGGCAACGCCACGATGGTTATGCAAGGATGTCAAGTACCGTACCACTGAAAGCCTACCTTGTTCTGAACCATGATCTATGTGTCTGGTCTCGTCCATTGCTGCCGAGTAGACTATCTCAGCTTCAAGATATTGGCCATTCATCTCATGGCCTTTTGCTTTTTCAATAAGGAATTCTAAATCAACCATGACAAAGCTTGGAAGTGTATGAAATATAAAGATTGTGGAAGAAGATCTTCTTTTTGATAGAAATAGTTAAATAATCTCATTATTTCCATCTCATCATGACTTATCTGGTAGGAGTTGGCGGCGGCTCTGGCAGCGGTAAGGGGACAATTACAGATCTTATCCAGCTGCATTTGGAAAAATGGGGACTGCGCTGTCATATCCTTACTACTGATGACTGCTATCACAATTTTAGCCATCTGACAGAACAGGAGCGGGACAATCTATGTTTCAATCCAGATAAAAATTATGACCATCCGTCTTCCATTGATTTTGTACGCTTGTTGAAATTTTCCCAGGATCTCAAAAATGGGCAGCCGTTCTCATATCTGACTTATAATTTTAAGACTCACACCTATGATGCTGATTCTGTAGCGATAGACGTGCCAGAAAATCTTGATGTTGCCATCGTCGAAGGAAATTATGCTCTCTATTCAGATTCAGGTGCAGAAGTTGGCAAGCGTCTCGTGAATTTGTATGACCATAAGCTCTTTGTCACGACTGATCCGCTCATAGCCCAGCTTCGAAGAATCGAGAGAGATATCAAAGAGCGCGGCAGGGCGGTAGAACATATTGTTCGGCAACTAAGGATGACCGTCATTCCGATGTATAAGAGGTTTATCTATCCTACCCATCTTGCTGCAGATGATGTTGTTAACTGGGATGTAGACCCTTCCACCAATTCTCAACAAGTTAAAGATAAATTGATTAAAATTGCCAGGCAGAGAGCTTTGGTAGTGTATGAAGATGTGAGAGGAGCACTCAGAGGTACAGATGTAACTAAACCAGCGCTAGTTCACTGTTTAGATGAGCTCAAACCGGAGGAAGTTGCTCTGGATTTGCCTGAGTATGAGAATGTTTAGTAACTCTCCATAACGATAGGGTTTAGCCCTTCAAACAGAAACCTTTATAAATGAGCCCTAGTTTTTAGCTCAATCAAGTCCGAGTTCACGCGTATAGGGCTATTGCGTCATTTCTTGGACACTATACTATGGCAGAAAAACAAGAACAAAATTTCAAGCACATCGTCCGTGTTGCAAATGTTGATATTCCAGGCAATATGCAGACGCGCTTTGCACTTACTAAAATTAAAGGAATTGGCATTAATTTTGCCGACATGATTTGTACGGTAGCGAAGGTAGATAAGCATACCAAGGTAGGATATCTTCCTGATGACGAAGTAGCACGACTCAACGCTGTTGCTCAACATCCCTTGCAGAACGGCCTTCCTGTCTGGAGCCTTAACCGGCGAAAAGATTACGATTCAGGAACTGATCAGCATGTTCTTACCGGAACACTTAATTTTGTCAAAGATAATGATCTCAAGCGGCTGAAGAAGATCAAAACCCTGCGAGGTATCCGCCACCAGAAAGGCTTGCCTGTGCGTGGTCAAAGAACGCGATCCAACTTCAGGCGCAGTAAAGGAAAAGTAGTAGGTGTAACCAAGAAAGCTGCTCCTCAGAAGAGCGCGACGAAAACAGCTGAAAAGCCAGCAAAGAAAGAGAAAAAATAATACTGAATTGAACAAAGACTTACCATGGGAGACCCTAAAAAACTCAAAAAGAAGTACTGGACACCGATGCACCCCTGGAATAAGGAAAACATCGAGAGCGAACGAGTCGTGGTCAGAGATTACGGGCTCCATAATAAAAGAGAAATTTTCATCGCCAGTTCATTCTTAAAAAAATACAAGAATATCGCTAAAAAACTTATCGCTACGCATACCGTGCAGGGTGAGAAGGAAAAAGCACAAGTGTTGCAGAAATTACAGGCACTGGGGCTGCTTTCTGCCGGGGGAGAGTTGGATAACATTCTCGGGCTGGAGCTGAAAGATATACTTGAACGGCGTCTGCAGAGTCTTGTTTTCAGGAAAGGGATGGCCAAATCGATGAAACAGGCGCGGCAATTTATCACCCATCGGCATCTGATGGTGGGAGAAAAAGAAATTTCCATGCCTTCTTATCTTGTTTCTCTTGTTGAGGAAGGCTCGATCAGTTTCAAGGCGAAATCATCGCTGGCTGATGAGGAGCATCCTGAACGAATTGTTGCGGCTCCGGAAGAAAAGAAAAAAAGCGGTGCAGCTGAAGAAGCAAAGCAACCAGCAAAAGTTGATGCAAAGAAAGCTCCTGAGCCTGCCGATCCTGCCGATTTGGTAAGCGATGTGGAAGAACCGGAAGAGGTGCTGGAAGTATGAAACAAGAAATGCCCGAGGAAGCGGAAAAACAGCATCAGGAACCGCAATATGAAAAACAGCATCACTATCCTAAGATACGTTGGGGAATTGCTCACATCTACGCATCTTATAATAACACTATCATTACCGTGACCGATATTACGGGCACAGAAACCATTGCCCGTTCCAGCGGCGGCCAGATCGTCAAGATTGACAGGCTGGAAAGTTCTCCCACTGCGGCCATGGGCGCGGCAAAAAAAGTGTCTGAAATATGCAAGGAAAAGGGTATCAATGGCCTTTCCATCAGAGTACGGTCAAAAGGTGGACATAATGGTCCAAAGAATCCCGGTCCTGGTGCTCAGGCTGCGATAAGAGCCTTATCACGAACTGGCTTGCGGATAGGAAAAATTGAAGAAGTCACACCTGAGCCGCACAACGGCTGCCGGATGAAAGGAGGAAGACGGGGTAGACGAGTTTAATGCTCGCCCCTACATTACTACATTATATTTGATCAACAAACCTACACCATGAAATGCGAAAAACTAAAGGAAGAAAAGAAGAGAGGAAAATTGTCATTCCTGCTCAAGGGAAGCAATGAAGTGTTTGCCAACACTATCCGTCGCCTGATCATCGAAGAAGTTCCTACGCTGGCAGTTGATGATCTTGAGATCAAGGAGAACAGTTCTGCATTATATGATGAGATGCTGGGCTTGCGCTTAGGGTTGCTGCCAATAAAAACAGATTTGAAAAGTTACAGGCTGCCTAAGAGTGAAGATGAAATCAATGAGAAAAGCGCTAGCTGTACGCTGCAGCTAAAACTAAAGGCAGGCAAGAAAGGATATGTCTATGCAGGGGATGCGGAAAGCGCCGATCCGAAGTGCACGTTTGTCCATGCAGGCATGCCAGTTGTGAAATTATTGTCAAAACAAAAAGTGGATTTAACCATGACCGCTGTAATGGGCCAGGGAAAGGATCATGCCAAATGGATGCCGGGCTTGGCTGCATATAAGAGAGAGCCACTGGTTAAGGTAGGAAAAGTACAGCATCCGCAGAAACTAGCAGAACTCTGCACTGATGGTGTCTTCAAGGTGAAGGACAACAAGGTTGAATTGGTCGCTGATAAAATCTATGATTCCCTCTTGCTGGAAGTCTATGCTGAAGCAGATGAGGGAATACAGCTAGACTACTCTGATAATTTTATTTTCACGGTTGAAAGCTGGGGGCAATTGAGCTGTAAAGAGATGCTCACGAAAAGCGCCGAGATCCTGGCAGAAAAAGTTGAGGAATTGGAGAAACAGCTCTAACAACAAAATGGGTACACGAACAGGTCCGACAAACTACCAATTGCAACAATTGCTTCTCGACCTAGAAGAGAAAGCAAAGGACAGCAAGCTTTGGAAGAGAATATTATATGATCTGCAAAAGCCTACCCGGCAGAGAAGGATTGTCAATGTGTATAAGATCAATAAGTTTGCCAGAGACGGGGAAACTGTCCTGGTGCCTGGAAAAGTGTTAAGTGTGGGTGACATCACTAAGAAGGTTGACGTTGCAGCCTTTACTTTTTCACTGGAAGCAAAACGAAAGATTGAAGATGCTAAAGGAAAAACACTGTCAATTAGGGAATTGTTTCGGCAAAATCCTGAGGGCAGGAATGTGAGGATCTTGGGATAGCATGAAAATATACAATGGGGATGGAATTGTACTGGGAAGATTGGCTGCACGAGTAGCGAAAGACGCCCTTCTGGGAGAAGAAGTCCACGTTGTTAATTGTGAAAAGATCATTATCAGCGGGAAAAAAACAAACACCGTTGCTCATGAGCATCAACGCCGGGAGCGTAAAGGTTATCCGCTCAAAAGCGCAAAATTTTCCCGGCTGGCAGACAAGTTTGTCAGGCGATCGATCAGAGGCATGCTGCCTTGGAGATATACTCGAGGCAAGGAAGCTTTCAAGCAGGTCTTCTGCTATGCGCGGTTACCAGCAGAACTGGCAGGCAAGGAGATGATCCATCTTCAAGAATCATCCCGTGAAAAGCTTCCAAGTTTGCAGTACACGACTGTCGGAGACGTCTGCAAGCAGTTAGGAGCTAAGGAATACCCACAGAAATAAGGATCACAACAGTAGAGATATGATCATAACTATATAACATCAAAATATAAAATGGCAACAAACATCATTCAGACCAAAGGAAAGCGAAAACGCGCCGTAGCGCGAGCAACTCTTACAGAAGGAAAGGGAAAAATCAGGATTAATGGTACGCATCTGGAAAGTTATGGGAATGAAATGCTGCGCTTGCGCATCCATGAGCCATTGCTTCTTGCTGGCAGCATGGCCCAGAATGTTGATATCGATGTGCTTGCGCAAGGTGGCGGTGTTAACGGCCAGGCTGATGCAATCAGGCTGGCAATTGCCAGGTCTCTCATCAAGCACGAGCCAAAACTAAAGAAAACTTTTGAGGAATATGACCGGCTGCTTCTTGTCGCTGATATACGGCGGAAAGAAGCGCGCAAGCCCAACGATTCCAAAGCCCGGGCAAAACGACAGAAATCATACAGGTGATACAATGATAATTCCAATACGATGCTTTTCATGTGGAAAACCAGTAGGTCATCTCTGGGAAGAATACAGAGCCTTGTTAGAAAAAGGCGAGAAGGCAAAGAAAGCCCTGGACAGCCTAGATCTAGAGAGATACTGCTGCCGTGGGGTCTTCATGGGGCATGTTGATTTGATTGATATAGCTGCTGAATTCAAGCGGGCTTAATTATTTTCTTATTTTTTAGCCAATTCTTTAATATATTTAAGCGCTTGCTCTTCTTCTTCAGGACAATCTTTCATCTTTTGAACAAAAGTTATCACACTTCCCTGAGCCTTATATGCCTCATTCATCAGGGAATGATGAACTAAATAAGGATGCCAGCTCCACAATGATGCATTGTTTGCCTCCATGGACCTGAAAGGCTGAATTTCGGCAAATAATCGCTCACGCTGTTTCATTTTTTCTTCGATAGGCAGATCCTGTCGGTATAATTCTGTAAGCTTCCCGTAAATTTCATTAAATTTCTGCGCGAAAGCTGTAAGTTCATTAAAAGAGTCTTTTGCGGCATCACGTTTCTCATCAAGATTTTTTTGGGAAAAATATTCTACCCTGGCTGCATATCCAACCAAGGTACAAAAAGAGTCATCTAACTCATCTGAAAAACCAGGACCGATGTTATGTTCGACATTCTCATGACACATTTCATGGACGGCGATCTCAACCTGATTTGCAAAATCAGATTTTAAAAAATCGGGAGTGATGGGGCTTCCTAATCCTTCACCAGTGCTATGATAACTCGTAACTGCTCTCCAATAGGTGTCGTATCCCTGCCTGTTATAATATTCCTGTTCATCGGTAAGGGGATCTTTTTCAGATTCTAGATAGAGAAACCCGGCAATGTCTTCTCTGTACAAGCCGTCCAAATGGAGCTTTTCTGCCTTAGCTGCTCTCGAGATAGGCAAGGTTGTTCTTCCAGTTATAGATAAAAGAGAAACTGTATGTTGATGATCTTGCTCTTCGGTAAACCAAGTATAATGTTTGCTGTTTTTGTGAAAACCAAGGGAATCGATGGCAAACTGGCGGATCTCCAGAACTCTTTGCACTCCTTCTTTGTACTGGACTGGAACACGCTCTTCTAAAGGTGAACTGGAGACAGGTATCGGTTCAGAAGCAATAAAGGTAGTGGAAGTTGGAGCGCAGGCAGAAAGCAAAGCAGAAACAGCTATACTGGTAATCCCCTTAATCATAAATTGTTCTACTCCAGATCATTTATATCTTTTATGAAGGAAGGAGCTAATATGAAACTCTCTCGTTCGCACCCTCCCAGCCTTCAATATTGTAGGGGGAGGGCATGGCTTGTCTTGCGAATAGTATAGTGCTCACTGGCCAATTGGCGAGGGTTTCATATTAGCCGAAGGAAGGGTATAAATCTCACTTTTACCACAACAATACTTAAAAAACTCTTGATTCTATCCCAAAAAGTGGTAGAGACAAACATTCTTAATGTTCCAGAAGAACATCTTACTCCGGGAATGAGGCAGTATCTGGAAGCAAAGAGAGCGCATCCTGACTGCTTAATCATGCTTAGGATGGGTGATTTTTATGAGATGTTCTATGGGGATGCTATCACTGCTTCAAGGGAATTAGAAATAACCCTCACCTCCAGGGGTAAGAATGAAAAAAAGGCACCATTAGCAGGCGTTCCGTTCCATGCCTTAGAAACATATCTAGGCAGATTGATCAAGAAAGGACACAAAGTTGCGATCATTGAACAGCTGGAAGATCCCAGAACAGCAAAAGGTCTGGTGAAACGGGGATTAGTACGTATTGTCACTCCTGGAACTGTGATCGAATCTTCATTGTTGGAGGAAAAGGAAAACAATTATATCCTGGCTGTTACTTCATTTGGTGAAGCGTTTTTCATTGCTTTCTGTGACCTTTCTACAGGGGAATTTGTGACCAGCTCAGCTCATTCACAGGCTCAGCTGATGAGTGAAATAACTCGCCTTCATCCTTCCGAATGCCTTATTCCTGAAAGTCTTCGCGTCAATGTTGAGCTTGTCTCTAAAATTGAAAACAGCGGCTGTTTCCTTAACACTCTGGAGGATTATTTTTTTAAAGTTGACAAGGCCCGGGAAGTTCTGCTCCATCATTTTGCGCTTTCCTCTCTCGATTCTCTCGGTTTGGAGGAACAGAAGAATAATCTTGCTGTATCTGGGGCGCTGTTGAAATATCTTCTTGACACGCAGAAAAACTCTCTTACCCATCTAAAAAAAATAACTTTGCGCAATAATTCCACAACCATGCTCCTCGATTCCAGCACCTTGCGCAATTTGGAATTGTCGAGAAATATCAAAGATGGCACAAGCCGGGGCAGTTTGTTGTCGGTGCTGGACATGACTGTCACGGTGATGGGCGCGCGATTATTGAAACGCTGGCTTAAGGAACCGCTCCTGCAAAAAGAAGCTATCCAAGCTCGGCTGAATGCTGTCGAGGTGCTGCATAAGAACGTCATCAGCAGGGAGGAGCTGATTGGCCTTCTTAAAGGCGTATATGATCTAGAACGGCTTATCAGCAGAGTCAACTACGGAAATGCGAATCCACGTGATCTACTAGCTTTACAAAAGTCATTGCAGCAGCTTCCAGCTATAAAGGAGAAGGTATCCTCCTTTGATGACCCGCTCCTTTCAAGACTGGCAGAGATGGAGACGTTGCAGGATATTTATTCTCTTCTTAAAAATGCGCTGAAAGAAGAAGTTCCCATCACTCTCAGGGAAGGAAATATCATTAAACGCGGATTTAATCAGGAGTTAGACTCCTTGCGCGATATCAAACTGAACAGCAAGCGCTACCTGCAGGAGCTGGAAGAGAAAGAAAAAGAAAAAACCGGCATCAACACCTTAAAGATAGGCTATACAAGAGTGTTTGGTTATTTTATTGAAGTTACCAGAAAAAATGTGCATCTTGTTCCTTCACAGTACATCAGGAAGCAGACTACGGCTAATTCCGAACGCTATGTTACAGAAGAATTGAAGATCGAGGAAGAGAAAATCCTTGGCGCGGAAGAAAAAATCAATGTACTGGAGTATACCCTGTTTCAAGAATTACTTGCCAAAATTGCAGAGAAAACCAGTGAAGTGCAGGAAACGGCAGCAACCCTGGCTGTTCTTGATGTTCTTGTCTCATTCGCAAAGACAGCCATGGAGCATAATTATAGTAAACCAGCGCTTGTTGATGAGAAAGTTATCCAAATCAGAAATGGACGGCATCCAGTTATCGAAACCTTTGAGTCACGTTTTATTCCAAACGACATTTACCTTCATGAAAACGAGATGATGGTCATTACCGGCCCGAATATGGCAGGAAAAAGTACGATCATGCGCCAGACTGCCTTGATTGTTTTACTGGCGCAGGTAGGTTCCTTCGTTCCTGCTGAGGAAGCTGTGCTAGGAATAGTGGATCGGATCTTCACTCGCGTTGGAGCGTATGATGATCTTAGTTCTGGGCAAAGTACTTTTATGGTAGAGATGAATGAAACTGCATCCATCCTGCACAATGCTACTGAACGTAGTTTAATCATCCTCGACGAAATTGGCCGTGGAACAAGCACTTTTGACGGCGTCTCTATCGCCTGGAGTGTTGCTGAACATATCTACAATTCGATAAAAGCAAAAACACTGTTTGCAACACATTATCATGTCCTGAACAAGCTGGCGGAAAAATTTGAACGGATCAAAAATTATAATATCGCAGCCAAGGAAGTTGACGGAGAAGTTGTTTTTCTGCATAAGCTGGTTGAAGGAGGCACTGATCAGAGCTATGGCGTGCATGTAGCAAAACTGGCCGGTCTGCCTGATGACGTTATTGAACGGGCTAAGGAAATCCAAGCAGAACTAGAGAAAGATGATGCAATGGTTGGGAAAATGAAAGTCAAAAAGATTTTGCAGCAGAAAAGTTTGGATAGTTTTTGACTCCTAGATCATTGTCAAAATAGGACTGGGCGGACCATCGGTCAATAGACCGATGGCATGTTCGCTTTGCTCACCGCCCAGCCTAATTTTGAGCACGCAAGTATTCCACAAATATTATGTGGTTTGCTTGCAAACCACCACTCAATAGAGTGGTGGAATACTCAGCGTTTCAATTATGATTATTTCTAATTATATTTATTTCCGGAAATCGCAACACCCAAAGCTAAATCAGCTGTGGTGAGTATTGAAAAATGGGCTGCAAATACATCGATGCTGCTGCTATAGCTGACCTCTACTTTTGGCGGGCGAAGATTAGATCCGTCAAAATTCTCGTCCGGCTGCCGTGGACGGTACAAGCCTGGCGGTGAGGTTGCAATAAGGTGGTGGGATTGAAATTGTAATCGTGAAAAGAGATACACATAACTACTGCTAAACTGCTTCTCCATAGTCATGCCGCCCCAACCCTTGCAAGAGGGGCTGCTATGAACCATCATTCCTCTCTTATCAAAAGCGATTTCCTGTTCTTCTAAGGGAGGAAGCTGCAGGGAAGGCCCCAAAAAACCGACAGCAGCACAAGCTTGTTCAAGTGTTTGCTCACGAGCAGGTTTAGGGATAAATAGATACTGGTGCGTCTGTAAAAATATTTTAACCGGCCCTCTTTTGTTTATTTCCTTCCAGGTGTAAGGCATGGCTCTATAATAGGGAAGGGTGATATCATACAACTGCCAGCCGGCATCATTGACAATCTCAGCTAATCGCGAGCTGCCTACAAAAGCACCTGCCTCTGAGAAATGCCCTAACATATCCTTAGTATAGTTTGTAATTATATAAAGTTATTTGGCAATAATCTGCATTATATCCTCTTCCTTATTTCCTTATTTTCCTTCTCAGCAGCTGTATTAGCATATACGTGCCGAACAGTACCGCGCCTGCCACAGCCAGTACAGCCCAGTCAACAAGGTTTAGCGGTACAGTTTTAAAAAATGAAGAGAGTGGAGTGTAAATCGTCAGCAGATGTAGTAGGATGGAAGCAGCAACCGCAGCAATCAGCCATTTATTGCTGAATATCCCGAGCTTGAACTCTGAACGAATAGTTTGCAGCCGTACTAATTCAAAGACGACTAATGATGTAAATACAATAGTTCTTGCTTTTTGCGCCCCAGAGGCCTGGTAGAGCCAGAATAAAACCGTACAGACAATGCCGATTAAAGAGCCGATGAGGATGATGCTCCACCGTAATTCCTTGGAGAGGATGCTTTCTTTCGCCGATTTTGGCGGACGTTCCATGATTCCAGCCGAATGAGGATCAACACTTAAGGCGGTTGCCGGTAATCCATCAGTGATCATATTTACCCACAAAATCTGGATGGCGGTAAGAGGCAGTGGAAGCTGCAGAATTGAGGCAAAGAATATAACCAAGATCTCTCCCAGATTGCTGGAGAGCAAATAATTGACAAATTTTTTGATAGTGTCAAAAATTCCCCTTCCCTCTTCGACAGCATTGACGATGGAAGTGAAATTATCATCAGCAAGAACCATGTCTGCTGCTTCTTTAGCTACATCAGTTCCGGTTTTTCCCATGGCGATGCCGATGTCTGCTTTCTTCAACGCTGGCGCGTCATTGACCCCGTCTCCGGTCATGGCAACAATATATCCTTTCTCTTTTAAGGCTGTGACAATTTGCAGCTTATGTTCGGGATTAACACGTGCAAAAACGCCAATTTTTTCAATTTCTTTTTTTAAGTTGGGCATCTGTTCTAAATCCTGCCCGCTGACCGCCTTTCCTTCGATGCCTAATTGCTCAGCAATGGCCTTTGCAGTACCGAGATGATCACCGGTGATCATGATCACTTTGATGCCCGCTTTCTTGCAGAGAGCGATGGATTTTTTGGCTTCCTTCCTGGGCGGATCGATCATAGCTTGAAGGCCGACAAAAATCATCTCCTTTTCGGCTGAAGCAGAGTCAGTAAAGGTATCCTTGTAGGCAAAGCCCAGCACACGTAAGGCTTCCTTAGCAAACAATTCATTCTGTGCATACACTTCTTTCTTCATCGCTCTATCCAAACGCTGCACCGTTCCGTTGACAAGAATCCTGTTGCATCGTTCAATGACCACATCAGCAGCCCCTTTGGTGTAGGAAACGGTTCCTTTCGGTGCCTTGTGGATCGTGGTCATCATCTTCCGTTCTGATAGGAAGGGAATTTCATCTATCCGCGGCTCGTTTTTTTGCAGTTCTTTTTTAGTAAAGCCGGCTTTTTCTGCTGCTATTACCAGCGCCGCTTCTGTGGGATCGCCAACAACATTTTTCTGGCCATCTTTATTATTCTCTTTTTTGTCTTCCACTACTGCGTCGCTGCAGAGGGAACCGATTTTGAGGAGCAGCTGCAATGGCTTTGGATCTGCCAGCTTTGTGTCAACATAGAAGGCTCCTTCTGTACCATAGCCAGAGCCGCTTACATCATAGACAGTGCCGCTGGCCCAGATTTTGGTAACTGTCATTTCGTCATGGGTGAGGGTGCCGGTCTTATCCGTGCAGATAACATTAACACTGCCAAGAGTTTCAACTGACGGCAGGTGACGCACCAGCGCATTTCGCTGGCTCATCCTCTGCACACCAACTGCAAGCGAAATAGTAATTACTGCCGGCAGGCCTTCAGGAATCGCCGCAATCGCCAGGGCGATGGCTATGAGAAGTGTTTCTACAAGACTTTCTCCTGAAAGAAGTCTAATGATAAAGACAACCAGCACAATCATGATGACTGCAAGGATAAGGTACTTTCCTAAATCGCGCAACTTCTTCTGAAGGGGCGTTGCTTCCTGCGGCGATTCTTTGATCAGTTTGGCTATTTTCCCGACCTCGGTGCTCATCCCGATATTGGTAATCAGGGCTTTTCCTCTTCCTTTTGGAATCGCTGTTGAGGAGTAAACCATGTTTTTTCTGTCAGCCAGGGGTGTTTTTTCTGGGAGGGTTTCTATGGATTTACCTACGGGAAGAGATTCTCCGGTCAAGGAGCTTTCCTGGGTGTAAAGGCTATAGGCTTCAAGTATCCGTGCATCGGCAGGAACTTTGTCGCCTGCTGTCAAAACCAGAATATCGCCGGGAACCAGAAATTTGCTGTCAATTTTAGCTTCCTTGCCGTTGCGCAGCACTTTTGCCTTCAGCGAAACCATCTTTTTCAGGGCTTCGATGGATCTTTCTGCCTTGAACTCCTGTACAAAGCCGAGGACAGAGTTGAGCAGCACGATTGCTCCAATGACGATCGCATCAGCGTATTGCTGTAAAGTGGTACTTCCTGTTTCACGCATTGCAAGAAAAAGAGAAATTGCCAAGGCAACCAGCAGCATCCACACTAACGGGCTTGAGAATTGCTGTAGCAATATCCTTACGGGATGTGTTCTTTCCTCTCCTTTCAGCTCATTGAAACCATGCTGGTGCAGTCTCATCTCTGCTTCGTGGTTGGTGAGCCCGTTTTCGGAGGACTTTAGTTCTTTAAGAGCCTCTTTTACTGATAAGGAATGATAATTAATTGAAAGCTGCTGTTCGCGGTTAGAATTACCTTTATCCATCAATTCCCCTCTCTTGTGGCGATATTAGGAATTGTTATATAAAAAGATTTGGGTTGTTAATCAGAAAAAATTATTCCAAGTTACAATTACCATAGTGAAATGCTTCATTAGCTGCTTTGGCGCATTCCTTGGCTTCAGCAGGAGTTATGTAAGCACCAGGATAATTTAGCATGCCTGACAAAGATTCACTTGAAGCTGTTACAATATCTCTTAGCAACCACCCATCACATTTTGTTCCAGTATTAGTCAAAACAAGAAAATTAAAGGGATTATTATAGTTCTGATTAGTAGGTGAACCACCATATGCAACAGCGTTATTGTTCCATTGGTTAAGTTTAAGTGCAACTGCTTCTCCACCTAAGGACCCTCCTGCGGTATTTGGTGCAGGATTAGTAGTATACTGAGTTAATTCTGTTGGCGTACCTTCACTAGGTAGAAAGCTGACTACATCTTCTGCTGTTTCAAATGTAAGACTATAACCGTCATCTGTAATATCTAATGGAAATTGGCTGACAGCTTTTTCAACGTTACTTATGCTACTGCCCCAATTTTCCTGTGATTTTAATTCATACATTCTACTTTGTGGGCATGAATCTTCACCACCAACGCCACCTTGACCACCAATTCCACCATAACCTCCGTTAGACATAGCTCCACCACTACCACCGTAACCTCCAACACTTTGAGAACTTGTAATACTGGTGGTAGCCATATCATTGGGTGCTGGTTTTAATTCTTCATATCCGCACGCTAAGGTACTCATAATAGTCAAAGAGCTTATAATTCTTGTAAGGTTTTCAGGTATCATTTTTACTACTTAAGAGGGTCTATTTATAAGATTTTCTCTTTTTTTTTTACTATTTATAATTTACTTTTGTCGGAGATTAATTTATTCTGCTTTCAGGAACTAAACCCCACCAGAGCTAACAACAAATATTTATAAATTGAAAGATTTTCATTAACGTAGATGTACTTTGGAAAAAAGGGTGAGTTAGCTAGTTTAATAGCTCTAGGGCTAATATTATTAGTAGGGGGCATACTTTTCCTTCGTCAAGGAGGGATCACTGGTGCTGTCATAGGTACCGAAGGAATAACAACGCAAGCAGCATATACCATTTTTAGCTGCCAAAAGCTCAATGAAACAGGAGCAACGTATACTTTAGGGGCAGATGTTAGTTCGACCAGTACTTGTTTTACCATATTAAATAATAGTGTTACATTAGACTGTAACAACTTCAAAATTACATTTGCGACTATCGATCCAGGATATGCTATTAACAATACTGGTGCAGAAGGGGCCACTGGTCCGCCTAAGAATCTAGATAGTGGTTTTCATCACGTGACTATAGATAATTGCATCATAGTTGATGCATTTGATGGAGGTAGTCGTGGGGCCATAGTATTTAATAATGTCACCAATTCTACAATACGCAGAACCCGTATTTTTCTGACAGAAATTAGTGGTAGTACAGGTCCAAATATTTTTGCAATTCAACTCCTCAATTCATCCAATAATACCATAATTGATACCAATATTACTATCGGGCCACTAGTGAATAATATCAATGGAATCATTCTCAATGGAACTTCAACTGGAAATCTTATTCTCAATACAAATATCAGCGTGTATGGCCCAGGAGGAACAAGGGCAATCCAGGATGTTGCAGACTCAAATACACAAACTACAAATTCTTTAAAGTATAATAATACACTTGGAGAGATTAATTGGACTAAAACAAATCTAACAACAAATCTTAGCTTGCTTATCAGGGAAACAGTCTTCGTACAGAATAATTTAACGGGGCTGCTAGACAACCCAGGAATGCTCAACTTAAACACCACAGCAGAAATACAGATCCGAAGTTTGGTATACAAGAGTCTGCCTCGAATCTTTAGGAATGGTCTCTTCGTTTGTGATAGCGTAAGCGTACCGATTTGCAATGCTACTACATATGATCCTTATGCAGGCATTCTCTCCTTCAACGTCAGTTCATTCAGCAATTACACCACTCTGGCAGAAAATGTCAGTCCTGCTGTTACTATCAATAATCCTGTCGCAACTGCCAATCTGAGCGGAGGTCTGCAGCCATTCAATACAACTGTAACTGATCTTTCTAACGTCAGCGCTGTTATTTTCATGTTTAACACTAACACAACTCCCTTTAATATAAGCGCCACCAACAGTTCCGGAACAAGCTGGAATGCCAATGTTAATATATCCGCCGTTGTAGAGGGAGCGCACACTGTTACGGTCTTTGCCAATGATACAGTAAACAATACAAACAATGCCAACCGGAGTGTAACGGTTGCAATTACTGTTGATTTGATGGCACCGAATGTTTCTAATGCTACTGTTCAAAGCTCCCTTAACGGCCAGAACTTCAGTGTAAACTCCTTCAATCAGAGTTTTAACGTTCAGCTGAAGGATTATACTCAATTGCTAGCTGCAGGAACTGGCGTGCGAAATGCCACCTATAGTTTTGATAATGCTTCAGGTACAGGATTTAATGCCACTGCAGTGAATAATTCAGGCACTTGGTCAGCCAGCTA
>DATDYP010000024.1:0-50652 GCA_035288985.1 Candidatus Nanoarchaeia archaeon | reverse complement strand
ACCCGGAAATAACCACTATTTTGTACGGATGCTCAGTTTTGAATTGCTCTAATTGGGAAAAGAAAGTATTTTCCGTAGGACTTTGTACGGTGCAGGTAGTGAAAATCACCACATCTGCCTCTTCCAGATTCTCTACCAGTTTAAATTTTGCCTGCGTAAGCAAGCCGGCCATCCGCTCTGCATCCGCCAGATTTGCCGAACATCCTAACATTTGGATATGAAATGTGGTCATAGCAGATTTCTAGCTCAGTATTATAAAAATATTCTGCTTCTGCACTCTTTAATTTTTCTCTACAGAATTAGTCCTCAGTAAGTGACTCCTACGCAAAGAAAAAGCAGAAAGAGCCGCCCTTTAGGGCGCGCTATGAATGCTCTTTCTCTTCCTGCTTTTTCTGCGTCACAAAGTGCGGGGATAAGAAAGCGTCTCTTTTCAAGCCTCGCCTTTTAAGGCGAGGTGAGACGTTTTCCCGCACTTTCATGACATTAAAAGGGCTGATGCCTCTGCCTAAAGCTTTATATACATGTCATATATTTAATGTATAGGTGATATATATGGTACAAGCAATGATACAAATCTCCGATGAGGCCAATCAAATATTAAATATCGTCAAAGCTAGATATAGCCTTAAAGACAAATCAGATGCAATAGAGAAAGTAGTTCTTGAATTTGGTGAGGATCTCCTTGAACCACAATTACGGCCTGAATTCATCCAAAAGATGAAAGAACGACAAAAAGAAAGAACCATTAAAGTAAAAGACTTCAGGAAGCATTTTGGTCTTAAATAAGATTCTGGGGGATGTATTAGAAAAGCATAAGCATTTTAAATAAGAAATTTAATAGTTAACAAATATTATATGAAAAAATCAAATCTACTTATTTTATTATTGGTTCTAGGGTTATTATTCATAATAATTGCAACAGTAAATTTTTCAATGAAGATTCCTAATATTGATGATTCAATGGATGCAAATCAAGAAAAAATAGACCAATTTTATTTAAATTATCAAAAATATGAAAATAACGAACAGACTGCATTTTTAGCTTGGAGATTACTAACTTTATTAAGGAAGATGGGTTATGATGAAACAGATCCGGACTATAAAAGCTTATACGAGGATGTTTTGACTCTTAAAAGAATAACAATAATAGAGTTAGACCTATTAAAAACAAATCAAGTCAACTACCCAGAAACGGAAAAATTATCTAAGATGAATCATATGGAATTAGAAAATGAAAAACTAAAATATTTAGATATAGACAAAAGATTGGGAGAATTATATTCTAAAAGAAATGAATTGACAGAAAAGAAAGAAAATCTCTTATTCAGGACGGTTCTTTTTCAGATATTAGGTCTGATCCTTACTCAAGTAGGAATTGTGTTACAACTTAAATGGAAATTATGATATTTCGGCTAATCACCTTAATTGACATGAGAAAATTATCTTCCTCTCAAAAAATACGCTACCGGATCAGCTACTCTTCGTTCTGAAACAAGCTGAATCCCCCGATCAGGATGCCTTTGGTATTGTCGGTGCACACCTATGATGCTGTGCTCTTGATTGAGGAAAGGGCCGTCATAGTTTGGATCGCAAAGGAAGAAGAATTCTTCAGCCAATCCTTTCGAACCAGGACCAAAGTGTGTGACTTTTCCTATGCTTGTATTTCCATACGGCGTAGCCTTGATCTGGTGTGTTTCCGTGTTTGGATATGCCAAGGGGAGCTTTAAAGCTAATCTGGTTTTGTTGCCGATTTCATCAAGGGGAACGCTCCCATCAGCAGAAACAAAGTCTGCAGGTAACATTTCTTCCAGCGTTTCTTCCATTTGCACGCCAATTTCTTGGAGAGAGTGAGGATTATTATTGAATTCACGTACTTTTCTAAAGGTTCGGTGTACACCGTCATAGACATAGCCACCATCACGGTTCTGCTGCGCTGCGAGATAGCTGAAAAAATCAGTAGATGAAGGAACGTAAGTCGGCTCTGGCAGGTGCCTGTCTAGAATGACTTTATCAGTTTTAAGCCTGCTGGCAAGCTGGTCACCGTTAGCAACAATAATCAAGCCGCGGTAATCCTCTGGCACTTGTATCTCATCATAGCCCTCCACAAGAGGCTGGCCACGCAGTTTAAGTAATCTGCCGTCTGTCATGTAGGGCAGACAATGCTGTAAATTAACATCGCAATGGTACTGTACTAACCATGCAAAAAGATCTGCTTTTTTCTCCCCAGCTGCCATACTGGACTAGTATACATTTCCCTATATTTATAGTTTGTGTAACTATTTCTTTTATTTTTGGGTATATTTTCAGTTAAATTTATTAATAAGTAAAAGAATAAACGGGTATGAACACTATTGACCACTCCCTAGTATTTCTCCGCACTGAGAATGCCAGGATGGGCTTAAAGGAGATTTCCCGTCTTGTAAGAAAGAGTCCGCAGCTGGTAAAATACAGTGTTTCAGCACTGGAAAAAGAAGGTGTCATTCACGATCCTTTTTATGTCTTCGACTACTCTTACTTTGGCCTGATTTTGTTTCGTGTTTACTTCAAAGCGATCTATATCAGCGAGCAGGATAAACTGCGGGTCATCAAGGAGCTGAAAGAAAACAACTACGTCCTGGCTGTATATGAATTAGTTGGCGAATTCGATCTGGCCGTGGAATTTGCTTCTCCAAATCCATCCAAGTTCAACAAGGAGTTTAAGAAAGTCATTACCGCTAATTCTTTGCTGAAAGAGTATAAGATTGTCCTTAATATTGTCACCCATATCTATCCCCGCCAGTATCTCATCAAGAGTTCGGAATTACTGAGCTTATACAGCCAGAAAATTGTCGGCGGAGACCGTGAAAAAGATGAATTTACCGCTGAGGAAATGAATATTCTCAGAATTCTTCTTCATAATCCGACCATTCGCTATACAAAATTAGCGAAAGAAGCTGGCCTGAACATAAAGACAGCAAAGTCCATCCTTAATCATCTCATCCAGCGGAATATTGTCCGTGGCTGCAAGTATCTGATTGACAAAGATAAATTAGGAGTCAGCAAAATCCGGCTGTTCCTGAAATTGCATAATATGGATTTGGAACATGAAGCACGGCTGCTGGATTATCTGCGCAACCTGACAGAGATTATACAAGTTAACAAGACCGTGGGCGACTGGGATATGGAAATTGATCTGGAATCACTTGACAAGAGCAGGATTCGCTACATCATCAGCAAATTGCGAGAAGAGTTTAGCACAGTAATTAGCAATTTCAACCTCATAGAGGTATATGATTATTATAAAAGGACGTATCTGCCGGAATATTTGTTTAGGAAGGAGTGATTCTTGCAAACATTCTATTAAACACAATTAGAACTTAATTACTTAGGAACATTTTTATATTTCTAAGTAAAACACACTAGAATGCGTCACCAAAAGGAGTTTAATAAATAAAATAAAAGATTTCTTTAGAAACGTATTCAAAAAATCACTAAACAAGTATCTTAAATTCATTCCAATAATCGGAGTAATAATACTAATAACCCTTTCCTATGGCTTAAGAAAGGAAGATTTATCCCAAAACCAGATTGGTGAAAAACTTTCAGCTAAAGATAAAATTTTTGATGTGATGAATCAATTTGGGAACTCATTTAATTTTTCTGATGGCTTGGAATTCTTCATAACAATCGTTTTGTTAACAACAATATGGACTGGATATAAGTATTGGCTTTCAAGATGGAGATATATTAGACGAAATTCTAGATTACTTGAAAAATTAATTATTGTTGTCATGGTCATTATTTTTGTTAATAGACATATTCAAATGAATTCATTAATAGGAACTTATGTTGATTGGGCATTATTCTTAATGTTGTTATATCTGACCGTTGCAGGATCTTGGTTTTTAGCAAAAACAATAGATGGAATTGACTTAAGTTCAGACCTTTACTGTTGGGGATTAAGATTACTCGGTGGAATTGTTGCTTTTTTTGGATTAATGCTACTAATGTCAAGTACATTTGTTTTGACACTTTCACATTCAACATTAGTTTTTAACAATATTTACTGGATTGCAAGTATTTGTATTATTCTACTTGGTGCATTTATGGGATATAGATCATTCAGAAGACATCCAGCAATTCATGTTTGGTAAGAAATTTTAAGCTTCAAGACATTTGCGACCAGAGGTGTGTTGATGATCTATGCTATTTCAGTTGCCCATCAATCAATGTTTCGCAATCAATCCCTTCTTTCGTGCAGTTTTGATGGAAAGATAAAAGACCCCGTAACATACTAAAAAATAAAACACCGACAACCCTAAAGCCCAGAGAAAATGGCCTAGAGAAAACGTTCCTGCATACGCCAATCTATATCCTTCAAAGACGTACATGAGCGGCGTGGCCTGGGCAATTTTCTGCAACACCAGCGGCAAGGTTTCGATAGGATAGTATACTGCTGATGTCGGCTGGAGTAGATAGCTTATCCCCCAGGCAAAGATCTGGACGCGCATGCCGTAACGGAAGATCAGACCGGCAACAAGAAGTCCTAATGACCAGCCAAAGATAACTAAAGGGATCAGAAAGACTGTAGAGCTCAGTCCGCCAGTAAATATATTGAATTGATAGGCAACAAGAGCAATGACAAACACTATGGCAAAACTAACCACTGCCCGTATCAGGCCTATGATAGCAACAGAGACAAAGATCTCTGATTCAGTAATGGGTGTTATGAAACTATTGGCGATATTGCCGCTCCAGAAATCTTCAAGAATATATACCGCAATGTCTTGCTGGACTCTCTCCATAAGTATCCAGAGCATCATTCCTCCTAGAAGAAAAATGAAGATGTCTGGAAAGTTAGAAATATCATTGATGTAGGCAGTGGTGAAGCCGAAGACAACAATACCGATCACTGGCCAATAGAAGACATCAAAGAACCGTTCTACAGTGTTTAGTGATATGTACCAATATTTCAGCAGCAAGCCAGCAATGCGGTGCAGTCTCATAATTCACCTCTGGCCACTTTTATGAACACTTCTTCCAATGTCGGCCGCCTGATGTGGAAATCCCGTATCTCAAACCCTGAGGTGATAAGGGCATGGATCACTGTATGCACTTCCTTGCCGTTTTTAAAGGTGATGAAAACTTTATTTTTAGATTTTACCGTGGCCTTGAATTTTTCTAAGATGCTGGCGCTATTCTCTGGCATGGAAAAGAATTCAAAGACCATGGTATTGCTTTTGACCAGTTTCTTGATTCCTTGAGGCGTATCTATTTTTAGGATCTTTCCCTTGCTGAGGAAGACTATTCTATCACAGATGTTCTCCACTTCAGACATGATGTGGGAGGTAAAGATAACAGTCGTTTTCAGGTGTTTTATCTCCTCCCTGACTTTGGAAGCGATATCAGGATCAAGCCCGGCTGTAGCTTCATCAAGAAAGACGATCTCAGGGGAATTGATAAGCCCTTTGCAGATGTTGACTCTCGTGATCTGCCCGGAGGATAAATGGTACATCTTTCTGTCCTTGATATCAGCAATGTCAAATTTAGCGAGAAGTTCTTTGATCTTTTCATTGGCATTCTTGACGTTGTAGATTTTAGCATAGACTTTCAGATTCTGCCAGACCGTGATATTGCGGTTTAAGGAGTTGTAGGCGGTTGCGGCATTAATCCGGTTCTGTGTTTCTTCACAGGGCTCTTTGCCAAAGAAGGATACTTTACCGCTGTCAGCAGTGACGATGCCGGTCAGGATGTTGATAAGAGTGGTCTTCCCTGCGCCGTTTGGTCCCAGTAAACCGAGAATTTCTCCCTTGCGGACACTGAACGAAACTCCTTTTAGGACGTGTAGCTTCTTGCCATTGAGAGTATACGATTTTGTAAGCCGTGAAATAACTAAGGGATCCATCTTCTGCCTCTTTTAGTAATTATTAAAGGTTATACCTACTAAGATTTAAAAATCTATGCTCTTCATTCAACCATAAGTTTTATGTATATTACAAGAATCTTTTCCTCATGAAACCAATCTGCCCTAAATGTAAATCAACTAACGTAACTCTTTACGAAGATGATGGCATTTCGTTCCTGGCCTGCAATGTTTGCGGCTATGACGAATTGGATGAGCTTTACCCTGCCGAAGATGTAGGAGAAAAGACCAGCCAGCGGGAGAAAGGCAGATATACTCCCTATAAAAGCGGTGGAAAGGGAAGGACGAGGAAATAACCACTCTCTATCTACAGTAGAACTCCAATGTTAATGGTTTTTCTTGATTAAGAGTAGGGTTTGCGGGATGGCAGTGACTTGCCTTTGCCCTGATTGTGATATAAGCAGCGTTAACAATAACTTCGTAATGCCCAGGAGCTATAGACTCAAGCTCGTAATATGTTACAGTTGAACCTTGAGTTGGTTTAATTCGTACTTTATCTTTGTTCCCGCTAATGATTAAGTGTGTTCCTTCCCCATTGCCAACGGCTCTCAAAGGAAGATCATCGAGTATTTTATCTACTAAAACGGCAATGTTTAAAGGTATAGGGCCAATTCCCAAATGAACTTTTTCAAACTGCATAATTTTGTCTTATGGCTTAAACTCTTATATAAATCTTATTAATTATAGGTTGATTCAGAAACATTAAAATATAATCCAACCTTTCTAACCAAAATGCCCAAACCAACCCCAGACCGACATGCCGAGTACTTCGAAGCAATCCTGCAATTACGTGACATTTCAGACGAGGTTCTTCGCTTTGTGGAAGATGAAATAGAGAGAAACAAAATCCCTGTAGCTAAGGTCCAGGAAGTCAAGAACGGGCATGATTTTTATCTTGGCAACGGCAATCTCACCAAGAATCTGGGGAAAAAATTACAGGAACGGTTTGGCGGGGAACATACCGTTACATCCTCGCTGTTCAGCAGAAAAGACAGCAAAGCTGTTTATCGCCTGACCGTGCTGTTTCGCGGGATACCTTTTATCAAAGGGGATCTGGTCGAGTACCAAGGGGAACAATACACTATTAAAATTCTGGGCAAGGACATGCTGCTGCAAAACGTGAAAACCAGCAAGAAAGTGCATGTCAAGTATAAAGAGATGGATCAGATAAAGAAAACACATTAAGCGCTGGCCAGTGTTTTTGAGACGATTTCATAGGTCATCTTGGACGGCTTGGCATCCATGATCCGTTGAAGCTGTTCACGCATCTGTTCCTTTCTTCCTTCATCCATGCGGGCGTATCTTTCAAATCCTGTTGCTAGTCCTGAGGCCAGTTTGGGATTAAATTGGTCAATTCCCATTATCCTATCTGCCATGAAGGCATACCCTCTACCGGAAGAATCATGGAACTGTACATGGTTTCCTATGAAATTCTGAAGGAGTGCTCGAATTCTGTTTGGGTTCTTTGCATCATAGACTGGATCTGACTCTAATCTGATAACATCATCCAGAACGCCTTCTCGGCTCGATGCAGCTTGAACAGCCAGCCATTTATCCATCACTAACGGTTCATGTTTCCAGGCATCATAAAATCGTTGCAAGGCTTCTTCACGATGGTTGTTGTCAGTATCTGCTAAAAGGCTTAAGGCAGCCTGGCTGTCAGTCATATTGTCTGTTGCTGTAAACTGCGAGAAAGCTGCTTCAATATGCTCATCTCTGCCAGAAGCGACGAGGTATGAAAGGACGACATTCTTCAGTCTTCGTCGGGCAATGGACTGGAGATCTTTAGAGTAAGGCAGTCCGTCATTGAGCTGATCATGTAAGTTCTTAAGTTCTCTTTCATATCGTGTTGCGATTTCTCGTTCCAGTGTTTTTCTTGCTTTAGTAGCAGAAGCAAAATCGCAGACTGCCATCTCTTCCACCAGTTCTGAAACAGTAGGAAGTGCTAGCAGCCGTGCCGTAAAGCCGGGGTCAAGTTTTCCTTCTAAAACTGTGCCAACTGCAGCCAGATATGTTTCACTCACCTTCATCTCTGTTCCTGCTTGTAAGGAGCTAATCATGTTCTGCAACTGTCGCGTTGCCAACCGGTATCCAGCTTCGTACCTATTGAAACCATCGCTGTCATGGGAGAGCAAAAAAGCAAGTTGTTCTTCACTATAATTATATTTTACTTTTACCGGAGCTGAAAATCCTCGCAACAGAGATGGAACTGGCTCCCTATCTACCTCTTCGAAGACAAAGGTTTCTTCTCGTTCCGTTAATCCCAGCAATGTTGAGATAAGTTCCTTTCCATCTTGTCCAATAAGGCCTACTCTGAAGGGAATATGCAGGGGCTCTTGTTCAGTACCATCTTTTTTGGGATTCTGTTGCCGGATAGTGAGCGAGTAAGCTCTGGAATCCTGATCATATTTGGTTTCTACTTCACAGACAGGCGTGCCAGCTTGATGATACCATCTCTTAAACTGGGTCAAGTCTCGTCCTGATCCTAATTCCATGGCCTGGACAAAATCCTCTGTGGTAACAGCATTTCCATCAAATAATTCAACATACGTATCCATGCCACGCCGGAAGTTATCTCTTCCAATGAGCGTGGCGATCATTCTAATGACTTCAGCTCCTTTCAAATATACCGTGTCAGTATAGAAGTTCTCGACGTCCATCACTTCTGCTGGCTTGATCGGATGAGCATTTGGTCCACTGTCTTCGCTGAACTGGGAATTCCTGAGCTTCCACACGTCGCCAATTCTCTTTAGTGTTTTAGAAGTAAGATCAGCAGTAAAGGATTGATCTCTATATACTGTCAGCCCTTCTTTCAAAGTCAGCTGGAACCAATCGCGGAGCGTGATTCTATTTCCGGTCCAGTTGTGGAAATACTCATGCGCTATCACGGCCATGATATTCACAAAATCAGCATCTGTTGCTGTTGCCGGATCGGCAAGGACATATTTGGAATTAAAGATGTTCAATCCTTTATTCTCCATGGCGCCAAAATTAAATGAGTTTACTGCAACAACCATATATCTATTCAAGTCACATTCCAAGCCGAAAGTATCTTCATCCCATTTCATCGCTTGTTTTAGAGATTCTATTGCATGCGCAGCTCTCACTTCATTCCCGCGGTCAACATAAAACCGTATATCAATATTCCTTCCACTCATTGTTGTATAGCTGTCCACCACTTCACCAAGGTCGCCTGCAACTAAGGCAAACAGATAGGATGGTTTCGGAAATGGATCTTCCCAGACTGTAAAATGGCGGCCATTAGGAAGGTCGCCTTGTTCCAATAAATTTCCATTTGACAGAAGCACCGGAAATTTGTCTTTATCGGCTTCCACTCTGGTTGTATACTTGCTCATGACATCCGGCCTGTCGGGATGGAAGGTAATCTTCCTGAAACCTTCAGGCTCGCATTGCGTGGTAAGGATAGTATCGGATTTATAGAGCCCGGAGAGCGCTTTATTTTCTGCAGGATTGATTTCACTTTCAATCTCCAGGATGAATTTGTCTGGCACGTCTTTTATAGTCAATTGTTCATCAGTCAGAACAAATTCGAGAGCACTTAATTCCCGGCCGTTAATCTTTACAGAAGTAAGTTTCTGTTTTTCTCCACGGAGTTCCAGTGGTTTACTGGACTCAGAATCTGAAAATGCTCTCTCAACGACCATCCGCGATTTTACAGTCGCATGATCGAATGAATGGATAATAAAATCAAGATCTATCTGCGGGATCTGATATGCTGGCTTCTGGTAATCAGCTTCCCTCAACTTTTGTGGTATTATTAACATGCGTTGTATCTCCCGTAGTGCTCTTCTTTGTTGGTTTATATTTAAATATTATGGTTGTTTGGCTTTGCCTTGTTCACAGCTCGGGTCAACAAGGCTTGTCCAGAATGGTAGAAAAGCCGCCCTGGCCGAGCGCTCGACCTATCCTTGTTATTAAAACTCGAAGGGATAGGAATTAATTTTTGATTAAAATGAACATTTTCTCGCGCTCTTCTTGGCCAGGCGGGCGGCTTTCTAGACAGAGCAGGTCAACAGCAACCTTTATAAGAATAAAATGAATCCTATCTCTGATGAAAAAGAGATGGTGGTCTATAGTAGTTTTGATAGTATTGATACTTTTATCAGAAGTAGTCCTATCTCAAGAGCCATACCACCTCAAACTTCTGGCTGTCCAGGAAGATCAACATACCTATAAAGGAAGTGATGCTGATCTGTATCTTGAATTGAAGGAAGGTTCAGGGCGAGTTTTCTTAGATACCTTCCCGGCAACAAAAATTGACACCCAGATTTCCACACGCTTCTCCAAGGAGATCGCTTGCAACCATTTCAAGCTTAATTGCAATAAATATGATTTCATCTACACTATCAAAGCAAAGTCAAACATCATCGGCGGGCCTAGCGCGGGAGCGGCTATCGCGGCTCTTACCACAATCGCTGTTCTCGACCTTGCTTATGATGAAGGTGTTGCTGTTACTGGCACGATCAACTCTGGCGGGGTTGTCGGTCCAGTAGGAGGGGTAAAGGAAAAACTCCAGGCAGCATCAGCTGTCGGCTTGAAAAAAGTCCTGATTCCTAAAGGAACTGAAGAGATCGGTTTGAGCAGCGCCGCATCGGTATCGGAAAATGAAACCGGAAATCAAACCATGCCTGTAGCGAATGAATCTGCACTGCCTCTCAATCTTGTTACCTATGCCCGTGAGAATCTCAGCTTAGAAACAATCGAAGTCACAAATCTTGATGAAGTTGTCTATCACCTTACTGGCATTGATCTGAATCATAAGACTATTGTGATCGAAGAAGAACCCCAGTATAAGAAAATCATGGGTACCTTGCAGAACGTGCTCTGCCAGCGGGTAGAAAAAATTGAGCAGGAACTAAAGCAGGTAGGAATCGTCCTTAATGAATCAATCCTAGAGCCGATTGACAGTAAAAAACGAAGCGCTGACAATGCTACTAAGCAGGAGGATTTCTATTCAGCCGCCAGTTATTGTTTCGGCATCAATATCCAACTCAAATTGCAGTTTTACAGGGAAGAAGCGCCGTCTTATGCAGTCATGCAGGAACTCTTCAACTCCTTGGGCGGGAAAGTTGCAGCGCTGGAAACAAAACTTTCCCAGCAGAAGGTGGAAACAATCTCTGATCTGCAGACTGTGATGATAGTCAAAGAGCGGCTGAATGATGTCAAGGAACAACTAACTAAGTTTGTGGAAATGCCGCCGGAAAACCTGGAAGAGATGTATGCTCTTCTTAGCTATTCAGAAGAACGGTATTTCTCCGCCGTGGCCTGGATGGAGTTTTTTGCCATGGATGGCAGGAAGGTGCCTATTGATAGAGATGTGCTGAAGAATTCATGCCTGCAGAAAATATCAGAAGCGGAAGAACGCTACCAATACCTCTCGCTGTTCCTGGGCGGACAGATGGCAACAACGATCCAGGAGAAGATTAACAGTGCCAAGGCCGCTTCAGGACAGGACGAGAGTGAACTTTGCCTGATGAAAGCTATCCAGGCGAAAGGGGATTCCAATGCTGTCCTTAGTTCGATGGGCGTGCGTGAGGATGCTCTTGCTGAATATCTTGACAGTAAGATCAAGGCAGTACAAATAGTCATTGCCGATAACAGCGCGCAGGGAACCTTTCCTATCCTCGGTTATTCCTATTACCAATATGCGAATTCCCTCCGGGAGAAGGAGAAATATACTGCTCTAATCTACTTGGAGTATGCCTTGGAAATGAGCGATTTAGGTATCTACTTCCCTGCTGAGAAGGTGTTTTTAGAACGAGTTGAGCAGAAACTGGATGTTGACGAGCTGATCATTTTTGCTGAAGGGCTGGCTGTCGGTATTTTCGTGGTGCTATTCTTCCGGTGGATGAAGCCGGCGTTGTTTCCGAAGAAAAGGAAGAGACGTAGAAAATGATGCGCTAACTTTTATGCAGCAACTTCCTGCTCTTTTTCCCCTTTCTCAGCATGCTCCCAACATAAGAAATGGTTTAACTCTATTAATTTTTTAACGACAGGGTTGTTAGTGTTTATTTTGTATAAAATTGTTCCACCTAACTTTCTGGTTGATACAATAATCCTGTCTTGTTCTAATTTTGGCCATAATTTCTTTAAAGTCTGGAAGTTTACGTTGGAGTTACTGGCTATCTCAGTTAGGGGGTAGTCAAAGTCCCTGGAGTAGATGAGAAAGTCCATTATCCTTATCAAAGGGTAGTCGCCAAATGTCCTGATAAATATTGATTTTTCTTCCATCTTTACTCTCAAAAAGTAATGCTTATATTTATATTTTTCGTTGCCAGTAGTTACATTTTTTGTAATAAGCATATTTTTATATTTTATCTATTATGGGACATTTGATGGAAAAAGAGCAGGCGAAAGGCTTTATCGTAAAGAAGTTGTTTCAGCATGGTTATATTGGTGGAAGGCATACAGACATTGAAAATCTAAAGAAGGGTTTGCCAGGTCATTTCAAAGGCGTGATAAAGGATGTTGCTAAGGAATTGATTAAAGAAGATATTTTGATTTCTAAACATACTTCATATGGCCATCATGTTTCTTTAAATCCTCGTAAGAGAGAAGAGATAGAAATGTATCTGAAGTTATAATTCTGTTTTGAAAAGAAGACTCTCATTTTATTATAAAAAACCCCTGGCCAACCCCGAAAGGTTGGCTGGGGAAAAAGAGGTGATAGATGTTTACTACTCAAAAATAGACACTTGTATATAAATGTTTTGGTAGGTTTAGTATTTGAAAGTAGTGAACTAATCTGTAAACGAATATTTTTATAAACCCCGGCACTATTTACTGCCTATGAACAAGAAAGGGTTTGGTGTTGTAGGGATCATCTTCTTCCTCTTTATATTGTCTTCTGTCGCTCAAAATACGCCCAAAACAGAGCTTATTGAGAGCCTTTCCAAGGACTTGGAGGGGCAGGAACTGCCGGGTGCCTTGGGAATGTTATTTGGCGACAATCAGATCAATGTCCACCTTACAACAGCTGAAGGCGTTGTCGTGGTCGGTGTCGTGACTGAGGATAATACAGTAAAAAGCCTCTCCCCGGGAGAAGTGGAAGACCCTTCTCTCAACTTTTATCTTGATGAAGCGGCTCTTATGCAGATTCAAAAGTCTGAAGAGCCTTTAGCTTCATTGCAAAAAGCCCTGGACGGCGGACAAATAAAGTACAAACCTGTGGGCTTGCTCAACAAGATTAAATTTGCTTTCCTGTCAGTGTTTTCCAACATCACTTCCCTATTTATCTCTGATGAAAAGGATAGTGATGCAGAAGAACTACATAAAGAAGAGATTGTAGAAGCGGCAAAGGCAGATGAAGTCACCGCTCCAGTGGTTGAGGAGGAAGAAGATACGAATGCTGAGCAGGAAACAAGTGAAACGGAAGCACAGGAAACTAGTAAAAACCAATTGACCGGTGAAGTTGTCTCTGAAATTGCTGAAAAAGTAACTGAAACTGAAAAGGCAGAACACACCGTTTTTCTTACCGAAAAGGGCTTCGAACCGGCGGAGATAACTATCGCTGTCGGTGACACAGTCACTTGGGAAAATCTTCGCGAGGGCAAGATCAACCAAGGCATGGTTATCGGCGTGCGTCAATGCCGGGACGTTAAAAGCGGTCTTCTGAAGTCTGGACAGTCTTATTCTTTCACGTTTACAGAGAAGGGCACCTGTGTTATCGTTGATGGGATCTTGACCACGACACAAAGCGAGATTGTTGTTGAGTAAAAATAATTTCTGGAAGCAATATTTATATAATTCAACCTCTGTAATCTTGTATGCCTTTAGAATTGCCAGGGTATGAACTTCTTACAGACGGCGTGTATGGACAGGAATATACTATTCCTGCAAGAGGGAGTATTATCAGGCTGAAACGTATTGTCCTGCTCAGTAAATATGATAATGTTACAGCAGATATGATTGCTGAGTATCTTCAGGATGCTGCTCTTGAAGTCAGCGCCAAGAAGATTACGGATCAATCAAGTATAGAGTGGAAGATTTTATTATCCCATCCCCACACCCGCGCAGTTCTGAGAAATGGAGGACAGCCTGCTGTTGACCTGATTGCGCCTGCTCTTTCAAAAATAAAAACGGATGATTCCCCCTATTTTGTTTTTATAGGTTATGGCATTGTACCTGCTCATGATCTCGAGACCGCTCAGCAGCAGGGCTTAATCGATGGTGCAGAATGGTACTACAACCTTTTTTCATCCTCTGAAAATGATTGGCTCTCCTGGAACTACTCTCTCCCTTCCAACACTTTTGCAGAAGAGCTGGAAAACCTCAAAAAAAAGCTCCGCAAAGATTCTGCCAGATTACGGAGATTGGGAGATGACTTGCAGCATTCTTTAGAGCTGGTTGATCAAGTCAGTGCAGTAGTAACAGCTCAAGGTGTTTCTCAGCTGTATGACCAGACGTTTCCTGCACTAGATCATGCTGCAGGATATCTTCTTCTTATGAGATTGGGAGAAGTTGAATCTGAAATAAGTACAGCACTTAATGGACGATGGCCTTGCAGAGGGTCTTCAACAGACAGTAATAATTGAAATACTAGCAAAGATTTATATCGTTTTAATCCTTTCTAAGGAATAATGGGCGGCATCGACTTAGACCGGGGCCGGTTCCGAGATCGAGTTCTCGGAAAGATTAAAAACAACCTGCGCAGGCATATTTCTAATACGAAGCTCATCAATGAAGGGAAGTTCTCAATACCAGTGGAAGAGATTCCCCGCTTCCGCTTTAAGCCTCTCGGCGGTGTGGCACAGGGAAATGGGGATCTTGGTGATCGGGTTTCACCAGGACAGGATTCTGAAGATAGGGAGAGAATTCTAGAGACAGACATCAATCTTGAAGATGTTGCAAAACTTCTGGCGGAAGAGTTAGAATTACCGTTCTTGACACGACGTGCTGGAGATTTATATGCTTCCCAAAAGACAGCCACCACTAAGATTAGCAAGAGAGGAACAGTGCGCCGGAAAAAACGCTCTTATATTAATGCCCTGTCCAGAGTGATGGCTTCTGGCATGTGGGATCCAGACAATCCTATTGTAATTCCAGAAGGGAGGGAATGGGATTACATCCATTCAGTGCCAATTCCACATCCAACAGGGAAAGCAGTTATTTTTCTGATCATGGACGTTTCAGGTTCAATGGGGGAAAAACAGAAACAGATAGCGCGGACGCAGTTTACTTATTATGAGATGATGCTTAGACAGCAGTATCGCCGCGATCTCGAGGTACGTTATCTCATCCATTCCGGTTATGCTGAAGAAACCAGCAGGGAGAGGTTTTACCGCATTTCTAATAAGGGAGGCACAGTGATCTCTTCGGCATATGAGCTGTGTGACGCAATTATTGACCGAGAGTATCCTCCTTCAGAGTGGGATATCTATCCGGTCCATATTACTGATGGGGACAATATGGACTTTGATAATATGAATGCTCTCTCCTGGCTGAGACAACGAATTATACCTAAGTCTAAAGTGGTGTGTTACGGACAGTGTCCTTCGGCATTTATCACTACTGACAAGCTCTTTTTAGAATACATCCTCGGGAATTTCGGCTTGCTGGAAGATTGTGTCCTGCCCAAGCTGCGCCTGGCAAAGATCAATAATGATCTGGACCATCTTCCTGTATTGCGAACCTTTCTTACCGAGAAGGCCCATCCGTTGTATAATGTGGAGTGAGAGGAGTAATCTTCTGAATTTCTTTGAAAAACTTTATATATATTCATAACGAATAAAGTTTAATGATTGAATATAATGTTTGGGGTCAACCACTTGGTGGGAAGAAAAGGAAAAAACAAATTACTTCTGTCGGGGGTCTTACTTTTGGTTTAGCCCATCCTAAAAGACAAAAACAGCTGTTAAATGTTGGATTTGGTTTTGATAACAAAAACACAAATATTACTAAAAGAGAACCTGTTCCAATGATTTGGCGGGACAAAATTTTGATGAAGCAAAAAAATAAGTGTGCTGGAAATAACTGTGCAAAATTACACAACGGGAAGAAACTTATGGTGAATAATCGAAGCGATTTTGATCACATTACTCCTTTGGCTTTGGACGGAAAACACACCCTTTCTAATCTTCAAGCACTATGTCCTGGTTGTCATAGACTAAAAACTAGAGAAGATAAATATAAGATTTCGCAAAGAAAGAAGAAAAAGAACAAGGCCGATAATGAACCCTTTAGTAGCTTATTTCCACCACCGCCAAAACATCCTAAAGAATATTCTCTTGGAGTCTAATTTTCAGGGTTATATGACATTTCTGTCCCACTTCTACAACAACCTTTAAATCTGGCGAAAACATCCCTTTTCTACTATGTACCAAATGTCCCACTGTGGGTATTCTGGCCTTGAACAGGCAGTAGCACCAGTGTTTTACTCCGCTGCTGCTCCAATACAGCGGTCCTACGAAACCTTTGTTCCCTCATTCCTTCCTCAGAGGGTTGTGTATTCTCTTGGAACTCCTTCGGAACAGCCGCAGCAGTATGCAGCCTTGCAGCCGTCTTATTCACTCCTTTTTACGCCCCAGGCAGAATACCACTTCCAGCCAGACCATTTTCTTATACCGGGGAAAGGAAACAGGTTTGTGGGCCAGGCAGAGGAAATTCAGGAGGAGATTGAAGAAGCCTTCCAGAGAATCTTCTCCCAGATGCTTCCTAACGACATCAAGATAAGCATACTGGATGAAGCTGAGTTTAGGAAAATTGCTCCCTCGCCGGGCGTGGTGGGCCTTTCCATCAACAGAAGCATGCAAGAACTGCTCTCTGAAATATTTATCCTTAATGACTCTCTGGGAAGAGTGATGCTTACTATTGGGCATGAGCTGGGGCATGTCTTGTCTCCTACTCTTGAAAGCGCCCATGATGAGGAAGCCAAGGCCTATGCTTTCTCATTGCTGTGGATGAAGGTAATCAAGGAACATAACATTGCCAATCTTGGCGATGCCATTATTCTTGAAAATCCAGCTGCTAACGGCCTGCATGATCTCTCGTTTGGTTTTGTCCATCAGCTGCTGAAAGAAAAATCAGCCGAAGAGATTTATCGAGAATTAGTGAATGGCGACATGTCATTCCGGGCCTGGGTAGTGTAATCGTTTCTGCTCTTGCAGACGGCTTGTTTTTTCCATTTCGCACTCGACCAGTGAAGTGCAGACTCTCTCTATCCCTCCTAGTGCTTCTCCAAGCCTTTGATTAAGCTCTTCCAGTCCCTCCAGTGAAGGATAACGCCTGAAGGTTTCCTCATAGCGGTCCTGTAATAAGCCGTCTTCTCCTCTCACTAATATTCTTCCAAAAAACTGTTTGCCATAGATGGCTGCCTGTTTTAACAGCCTGGCCTTAACTAAGTCTTTTTCCCCAGCCCTGATTCTGCTGTCCAAGTCTCTTTCGTCGCTGACGTGCCTGAAAAAAAGTGATGACAACAGAGTTGGACGGCAGGTGCTGTTTTCCCTTGCCGATTCGAGGTGAAGAGCATCAAGACGGCCAGCATATCGCTTATGTTTCTGTGCTTGGTCTTCAAGATACTGTTGCGGCTCATTCTGGAATAAGGGAATGCTGTAGGTTACTGCAATTCCTCCCAAAGTGATGCAAATACCGTTGTCATCAATACTGACTTTTAGTTTTTTTTCAAGTCTCTTCTCGGGTTCCAGCTTTTCAAATTCTGCAAGAGCTTGCATAAACCATCTTTCTTGGTATTCCATACCTGAGCAAAAAGTCCATACTATAAAAATATTTATAACAATAGTGCCTTTTTGAGGTAGAATGATCGCACCGCTGTCTTCCATCTTTGGCTCTAAAACAAAAGCCCAGGAAGTGATGTTTCTTCTGCATGATCTGAAAGACGTGGTCAGGCAGGGATTTTACGAACAGGAACTTCCCGCTGTCGAAATGTTTTGCAGGAATAATAAGCTCTTTTTGGTGAAGTCCAGATTTAAGGTATTGTTAGCAGATCAGTCGGCAGACATACATTATTCCAACAAAGGTTTACGGATTCCCGAACAGGATACAAGACCGGGAATGTGTTTTATCTATCTCTCCAAAGACGAACGAAAAGCCTGGTTGGCGTCGTATTATGAGATGATGCGGAATGACAAGGACCTTGGCTTGCTCTTGGGATACCCTCCCTGCTGCGTTGATTTTTTTTGCCAGAATTTTAATGCCCAAAAGACAAACCTGCAAGCCGCTCCTGCAAACATGTGGACTAACTTGACCAAAAGAGATCAGGACGCAGTGCTCCTGTCACATTTTCCCTGTACTTCCAACTGTCAGGAAAGCATCAGTATGGCAATGAGATATTTAGATCTTCTAGCAACAGCAGAACCACAACGCGCCAGGGAATTAACTACCCTGCTTAAAGTGTCATAACATTACACGTTCCATCATAGCGCGCTGTAAAGCCTTTAGCCCTGAGGATTTCTCCGCAAGCTTGTCCCAACACTTCATCAGGCAGTTCAACTTTTTCAACATGTGCATATAACGTCTTGCCCATCTCCCTTCCCAGAACAACTTTCCATAACTGTCTGGTTATGTCCCGTGCTCTGCCATAAGGAGCAACAATCTGTAATTTGCCTTCCACTTCCCTTGCTCCCGGTGCTGGTTTAGGATTCAGCAAGCCGAGGTTAAAATTGGCTTCTTCATAACTGGCAAGATAGATTCCAAGAGGCTGTGGGAGTCCCAACTCTTTCCAATCCTTTCCGTCCACTTTGATGTTACCGTCAAGCCTTTGCGAAAAAAGATACTGCTCCCATGAATGTGGTTGATTAACTCCTCTATAAATCTCATAGATTGTTCTAAAGGTAGAATGGTTTCCAATCTTTGTAACAGGTTCTTGTTCCACCGTCCTAGCCTGTCTCAATTTCCGCTGCTCAGCCAGATAAGCTTCTGCGCTATGTCCGTATTCATGCCAGAGAATCTTAGGAGCCACACCAAAGCCAACGTTAAATGACTTATAGCCATTGAGATCGATTGAAGCTAGTGTCGTGAAACGAACATTGCCCTCTGCCAGAGCCTGTGACATTTTAATGATGGTCTTTCTTCCTTTTTTCAATCCTACTGCTCGCTGAACATTATTTCCTGTTCCGTTTGGGAAAAGGACATAGCTAGGCCTGGCTGTCCAGATATTTTCAACACGGGTGCGGGTCTGCAGAACTGTTCCATCCCCACCCATCATTCCAACTAAGGGTGCATCTTTGTATTCCCTGAGTTTTTGTTCAAGTTTTGAATAATCATGAGTGACATGGACTTTATTCCCGGTGATCTCTTCTACTATCCCAACTTCTTCTGCGTTGAAACTTCCGGCATTGCCATTGGCAAAGATAGGCATTTCCACTTTCATCTGGTCTGAAATTCAGGGTTATTTTATAAGAATATCGGACTATTTTATGGGGCAGTTGATGATACATAAAAATATGGCTACTACCAGTATTCCTTAAAATCCTGCGTTGCTTGTACCAATTCACTTCTAATTGCAGGTTCTAATGCTGAATGACCAGCAGTTACAACACGGAATTCTTGATCAGATAAGTTCAGTGCCTTCTTTACTTTCCATGCTGTTCCAATCGGGCACACCATATCATACCTACCTTGTACAATTCTTGTCGGAAGTCCTTGTAACTTTACAATTTCTCTAAGTAAATAATCATCAGATGGTAAAAATATCCCATTTCTGAAATAATGATTTTCAATCCGAGCAAAAGACAAAGCCAGATGGGGATCCTCAAAATTACTTGTTAAGCTTCCGTCATCTTCTAGTTTTGATGTTGCAGCTTCCCACCTACTCCATGCTAAAGCAGCAGTTAACTGCACATCTTGATCATTACTTGTCAATAATCTGTGATATGCTTCAACCATATTTCCGGGCTCAACCCCAGGTATCTGTGCTTTGTATCTTTCCCATTCTTCAGGGAAGATCATATCTGCACCACCCTCTTCATAATACCATGCAATTTCTTTTTTTCCGCAAAGAAAAATACCACGAAGAATGAGCCCTTTTACTCTATCAGTATGAGAAGTTGCATAAGATAATGCTAATGTACTACCCCAACTCCCACCAAAAATCATCCATTCATCAAGTCCGAGATGGGCTCGTAACTTTTCCATATCAGAAACTAGATCTTGCGTCGTGTTTTCACTGATGTCTGCATGTGGAGTGCTTTTTCCAGCTCCCCGTTGATCAAATAAAATAATCCTATAAAATTCAGGATCAAAAAATCTACGATATGTTGGCTTCGTTCCGCTGCCAGGTCCCCCATGAAGGAACACTATCGGCTTCCCTTCTGGATTTCCACTTTGCTCGTAATAAAGTTCGTGAAAATCTGATACTCTTAATCTTCCTTCATCGAAGGTCTCCATTTTTGGAAAAAGTTCATTGAGTGTCATTTGTTGGGAGTATTGTCCTTTATTTAAATAATTTATCCAGTTACTACCCTATATCCTCGTTCATGGTCTTGCAATTGACGATAGACTTTCTCAATCTCGCAACCTAGCTGAAATTTAATGCTCCGATCATTATATCTCTCGACCCTTCCTTTGAATTGATCTGTGAATACAAGCTGTCCTTCTCCTACAAGAACGATATCTTCCGGGTTACAGTTGATGCCAAAGGGAAAATATCCTGCTCTGAAGGAAGGAGTGAAGCCATCGGTGTTGGAGCCAATAAAATTAAAGAGTGCCATCTGCGCTCTCACACTAGGGTTGATAACACCCACACGACCTCTTGCTGTTCCATTGAGGTCTACTTCCCATTCTGGATCAACACTGCCTAAGAAACGTTTAGGCGTTGAGGGCTGGCCTTTCAGCGTGAAAAGACCGGTTTCTGTATCCAGCTGATATATTCCTCGTCCGGTTGCAAAGATATTTTCGAGCATTTTTTGTTTTACCCAGAGAAGAGTTATAAATTTTTTGTATTTTGAACACTCTCACCCGCTCTCATCACTGCCAGGAATTTCAGCTTCACCAATCACCAGAATATTCTTCTGTTCTTTCTTCTCGCGGAATGATCTGGGTACATACACCGGTTCCTTGCTGAAAGTATCCTCGCCGCTGTAGTATGCTGCAGTAGATGCAGTGCCAGGAGTTGGTGTGAAGACCTGGGTTAGATTAACATAAAGGTCTTTTTCTTCGCAGAATTTTCGCAGTAGTTTCATATCATCCATCGTGCTTCCGGGATGTGCTGCCACAAAGTACGGCACTAAATTTTTATTGGTGCCCTGTTCCTGGTTTACTTTTTTGTATTCTTCTAAAAACTGTTCAAAAGCTGTTCTGGTACTTTTATTCATCTGCTGCAGCACCCGATCGGAAATATGCTCCGGCGCAATTTTCAGGCGGGAGACAAACTGCATGATCTTGCGGAACAACTCTTTTTGCTCTAAGATGATATCATGCCTGATAGCGCTGCGCAGTTCTAGGGACGTTCCTTGATATTTTTGCTGCAGCTTTTCTACTTCTAGCAGCAAGGGATAGAGATCATCGCGTAAAACCCGCTGCGGACAGCCTGCACATTGCTGGTTGCAATATTTAGTCTTATTGTATACGGTAATATCCTCGTCAATGATGGGAGAATAGATTGTTTCCGGTTCATTGTAAAGATTACAGTACGATCCATACATGTTAAGTGTTGGCAAGGTTAAATCATTGATTTTGGTTACACCTTGCTGGTATAAAGTTTCAATCTCTTGGAGAATACTCTCCTTGCTGCGTCTGGCCACTTCTTTTCCCTGCACCAGAGGAATGACACAGAAATTGCAGCTTCCCCAACAACCGCGGCCGATGACCACGGATGTTTCTAGTTTTGCTACCATCTGTTCGTTCAGCATTTTATTCTTCGAGTTTGGATGAAGCTGTCTCGTGAATGGCGCTTGGTATACAACGTCCATCTCCTGTTCTGTAAGTGGATGTATAGGCCGGTTATGCTGAATAAAACCCTTACCGCAAGGCTCAAGAAAGGCGCTGTCAGGAAGAAGGTAATGAATCCTGGTGAGAAGGCTAAAATTCTTCTTATCTGCGCAGCACTCTTCGTAGCTGGGCAGGCGCCTGATTGCAGGGGAAATTTCTTTTTCTTTAATCCTAAAGGAAGCACCGTCAAGGCTGGCTAAGTCCAGTTGATCCCTGATCTGGGAAAACTCAATCTCTGCAAGGTTTTGTTCTTTTTCCAGACCTTGCAACCGTTTCAGGAGTGCCAGCAGTGAGCGCTCAGCATTTCCATGGAGCAGAAGATCTGCTTTACTGTCGTTTAAAATTCCGCAGCGCAGTGTATTTTCCTTGTAATCAAAATGAGTAAATCGCCGGATAGTAGCTTCCACTCCACCGATGACAGTGATTGCTCCTTTGAAGAGCTCTTTAATCTTTTGGGTATAGACAATGGAAGCATGTTCCGGCACCAGGATATTTTCCCGCTGGCGCAGCATAGGAGTATAGTTTGCAACCATGGAATCTAACAAACCAGAAGTGATACAGAAGAAATATCTTGCTTTGCCGCAGGCTTGATACTCCTCATTGGTTTGCGGCTGGGGGATAATGCCGACCTTGTATCCTTTCCTCTCCAGAAGGCGTGCTAATAGAGCAGTTCCACTTAAAGGATGGTCATAGTAGGGATCTCCTGTTACAAAAATGACATCAAACTGGTTGAAACTAGGATAATGCTGCTTTGCTTCTTCAACTGTGGTGGGAATAAATGTTCCAGTTGTGCTGGCCATGAAACTGGCTAGAAGATGGTTACTTTAAATAGTTATTGTAAAGAATATATGGTATAAAATTATTACTGTTTGGTCATGAATTTACTACCCACCCAGATGCGCCCATTTTACTGAAGCATAGAAGATCAGAGCTGCTTCGATCATCCGCATGTTGATGTCATAAGCGTTGAGGATTCCCTTCTGCAGGGTTTGAATATCTTTAAAAATATCATCTGCTTCTGCTAGCTTCTCGGCAGGAATGCGGTCCCTGATCCGGCTGAAGGGAAGTTTCTTAATCTCTTCTTCCAAGGTGATATGGAATAAATAGCCGTTGTTGAAGCTTTCTACCAAGCCGTTGATCATCTTAACCGAGTCTTCCTGGACTAGATCATCACTCCTGAAGCGGAAGTCATTACTGCGCGTCAGTGTTTGGAACAGCTTGGCGATCTCACCATTTACCTGCGTTTTTTCGTCCATCGAGCGCAGTAAGGGTATTTTGTTGAGCAATAGCGGCACTTGCTGTAAGAACATGGGCTGCCATGCTTCTATCGCTGCTGCAAATTCAAGGTTATTGGCTAAATCCTGCGGGATCGGCTGGAGTGATTGTAAAACCCGTGCTACATTGATAGCTTCATGAAGCGCATCGCGCTGCTGGTAGAGATTCTGGACTTTTTGCAGCAGCGGCTCAAAACAGGCCAATGCTGCTTTCATATTCGCGATTTCCGTTTTGGAAACCATGCAGCTAGCGAAGCATTCCTCAATCTTGGCTGCGGGAATAGGAAGCTTCATTTTCTGCTTGAACTCACGGATAAGAAAAATACTTTCTGCTTCCGCTATTTTGCGATTTAAATCAGCCAGTTTATGGATGTAAAGCATCTAATCACCGCTACAAGAATTATTTGATAGGAGTGAGCCTATCATCTTTGCTGCAGTAGGGACAGGCAAGCCGGTACTGTAACCCTGCTTTCTCTCTATTGGCTTTAAAATTGTAATTGCACCTCGTGCAGAGATACGCCTTCAAGGGGGAATACACCGCCGGTTTGACCGATACTGGCGCATCCTTAGGCCGGAATGGTTTTAAGGGTTCTTTGGGCCGGTAGATATTGGTAACCAGCGCTTTTTGTTTTGAAGCAGGCTCGTTGCTTACCGGTACCTGCTTTTGCTTTATGATCTCACTGCATTCTATGCAGACAAGAATATTTTGATCCTTATTTTTAGGTAATAAACGTACTTTGTCAAGGGTTACTTGCGCCTTGCACCGTTCGCAGGTCCTGGTTTTGCGGATATCCATCTTTTTCCTCTTTTCTGCAGTTTTTATCCTCTAAACTGCGATTAATCTGAGGAATATTAAAACCTAAACTTATTTATAAGAATTTCTCTTCTGTGGTGTAATCAAGGTGGTGTAGGAATTCTGGAAATGGTACAAGGATTAAAGCTTTCTGTTGAGGTTCTGGTGGGGGATAAATCTTATAAATAACACCACTATTTGATGGTGAAATGGTTGAAACTGCTAGGGTTTATGCGGTACGAAGCGATGTTCATGGTTGCATTGATTTAAGTAGAGAGCAGTTTCAACAAGCAAGGCAATATGCTGGTTTATTCGATCTTGGAGATGTTGAAGCGAAATCTATAGATAGAGATCATCCATTACGATGTGGGCAATCTGCAGAAGAACAAACTATGGATGCCATTATCAGAAATTCTGTTAAAAGTGGTGATACCTTCAAATGCATTACTGAAGATACTATACGAGATACATTAGCATCAGTACAGTCCATGAGTTGCCATCTAAAAGAAGCTTTGAAAGCAGGATTTTTTTACAGGGGAATTGCAGGGAATGCTGCGGAGTCTTGGACAAGAATATTTGAAGCAATTGCGGATTATGATCAACAGCGCAGGTTACAGGACTTAATGGATGGATTTGATTTAATACGAGAGTGTTCATTGGAAAAAGTGAATAAATCAGTAGTGATTTATTTACCATGGAAAGCTCACCTTAAAACGCTTACGACCACGCTTTCCCAATTGGATGAACTCGATCCAGCAAGGATTGTTGTATTATCCCATGATTATCTGACAAAAGCATCAATAAGACCTGAATGGCAGGCTAAAATTAGGCCGATGCAAAATGAGGAGCAAGCAGTTATAACTTTAGACTTCCTTTCTCAAAGAGATTGTAAGATCGTTATTTGTTATGGACATCTTGGTTTTGAATATGAACCTGCTGAAGTGCACTTCACATATTTAGGAAAGGAAATGACTGCTAACCACCTTGATGAAAAAGGAGGAGCTTTACTACTCTTAGAGCTGTAAAATGGAAAAAGTGAACTGGTTTTGGGCTCATAGACGGAATTCTTCATTACACCACATGAGTTTAATTGCCAGAGGATTTCATAGCCGAGGTTTCTTGCCGGTGGTTGAATTTTCTTTTCATAATCAAATTTTTGTTGGAAAGCCAGGCAAAGGGATATACATTTTTTATGATCGTGATGAACTAAACCAAAAATATAATGATATTCAGAGGAGTATTGAAAAAAATGGAAATTTTGCTAAGGATTTTAAGGTGATAAGTAATAACACATTCAATGAGTTGTTTAATATCTGTAAAAAGATAAAAGAAACAAATCTCAATGAAGTCACAAATGAAGATCTATTTCAACTTCTTGTCGAATTTAAGGAAAAGATCACCGTCGGACCACTTATTACTATTCAACTATGGGGCATAGAAGCATGTTGGGATGAAAATTATTCTTTATCAAAAGAGCTACGTTCCAAAGCTTCTGATCGAGAATTCCCTATCCTGAAGGGAAAGTTATCTCGAAGTACTGGGAAAAGTGTCGCTCTTTCCGAAAAAGAGTCCTTCCTAACAGTTTGTGTAGAAATTCAGAAGATACCTGAGTTGCAAAACAAATTCAAAATAGGGACTCTTAAGGAGATTTGTAAGAGCCTAGAGGATTTCCCAAATATCAAATCATCTATTTTAGAACATATCACCAATTTTGAATGGGTAAATACTGAGTATGTCAGTGAGAAATGGAACTTCCAGAAGTGGATTCAACTTTTCCAGAGTGAGTTAAACACTGATGCACATTTCTCTCTAAGCAGTCTACATGAACAACATGATCTTGCGCTTAGTGAAAAACAAAAAATAATAGACCAGCTCGAACTAAGCGATGCTTCAAAACACGTTCTCAATGCTCTTAATGAATTTGTCTCAGAAAGAGATTGGGCAAAAGGAAAGTTCTGTTATGCCTTATCTATTTATGATCTACTGTTGCAAGAAATTGCCAACAGGCTTCTGGTTTCTAAAGAAGATCTTCTTTACATGGAATCTGAAGAGTTGGTACGTATGATGAAAACGAGTGTTTCAGCAAATGTTTCAGTAAATAATAGAAAAGATGGTTTTGCTCTAGTATCTAAACAGGGAAGAATTACCATAATAGAAAAAGAGGGACTAGAGGAATTTCTTTCTAGAGAAGGGATTGAGAAACACTTTTCTCCAATCACCCGAGTAAAGTCATTTGGGGGCGTCATAGCCAGTCAAGGTAAGGTGAGGGGAAGAGTCCGGGTTATCGAGAAACCAGAGCTAATGTCTGAGTTTAAAGATGGAGAGATTCTCGTTACGTATATGACAACAATGGAGTTTACACCTATATTTGGGAAAGCAGCGGGAATTATCACAGATGAAGGTGGATTAAGTTCACATGCAGCAATTATTTCAAGAGAATTTGGGGTACCATGTATTGTTGGTACTACTATAGCTACCAGAAATCTTAAGACCGGGGATATAGTTGAGCTAAACGCTAGTGAGGGGAAGATAACCATTCTCCATGATGAAGATGTGTCTGAACTTTGAATCTCCTTACCCCTTTATCTCCACACCCACAGGGCAATGGTCTGATCCCATCACTGAGGGAAGAATGAAGGCGGTTTTGAGCTTTCCTTTTAATTCTTTTGAGATCAGAAAATAATCAATCCGCCAGCCGATGTTCTTCTTGCGGGCGTTGAACATATAACTCCAGTAGGTATACTTTCCAGGCTCTTTATTGAATTCCCGGAAGGTGTCTATAAAGCCTGCTTTAAGATAGCGTTCAAAGCCATCAATTTCCTGCTGCGTGTATCCGGCGGTTTTGTTGTAATTGCTTTTAGGATTGGCTAAATCAAGGTCAGTATGAGCCACATTGAGGTCGCCGCAAATAATTACAGGCTTTTTCTTCTCCAAGTCTTTAAGGTACTGTAAGAATTTTATATCCCATTCCTGCCGGAACTCCAGCCGGGTTAGGCCACGTCCGGAATTTGGGGTGTAGACAGTAACTAAAAAATATTCTGTAAATTCTAAAGTGATGATCCTTCCTTCGCCTAGATGGTTTTCTTTATCCCGGCCGTACATGACTGAAAGCGGCTTGATCTTGCTGAATACAGCCGTGCCAGAGTATCCTTTTTTTTCTGCAGAATTCCAGAAATGATGCTCATACTGTTTTAGCATCATGTCAACCTGATCAGGATGGGCTTTGGTTTCTTGCAGGCATACAATATCAGGGTTTTCTTTCTGTACAAAATCCAAGAAGCCTTTGTTAAGTACTGCCCTGATTCCATTGACATTCCAGGAGATGATCTTTATTGTTTTCATAGTTTTCTCTTAGGTTATTCCTTACCATACCTCTTCATCCGGATCTTTTTCATCCAGAGCTTCCTCATCTGGAGTTTCTCCATCTTCTTCAGGACAGGTGTAGCACCGTCCTTTCGGCGTGAGGTATGACCGGCAGCAGGAAATATTGTATTTTTTCTCTTTTACGATCTCAATATCATCATCCATCTTATTCTCCAACAGACATCAGGTCCTCTTTGGGAACGCCTTGGTCATAGCCTTCAAGTTCTTCTAAGACCTCGTCCAGCTGATTCTTTTTCTTTTTTTTCTTATTGCCTTCTTTAGTCTTGCTGTCTGGCATGGTGTTGTTAGGTTTTCTTTGTACTTAAATAATTTATCGGCTTGACAAAACTTGCCCTATCTCCCTCCAAGAGTACACTCTAGTGATATTTGGATGCAATGCTGCTGCCTGATTCCAGGGGCGGTCAAATAGCTTTACCTGTATTCCCTGTTCTGCACAGTCCAGGGCATGTTTAAGGCTGTCATCGACAAGCATTTCTGCTCCGATCTCGTTGCAAACGCTGGATTTCGTTCGTGCTTCTCCCTCACCATGCCATTGGTTGGTGAGATATACTTCTGAAAATTGGCCTGGAAAAAGGAGATCAAGGCATTTCTCTGTCTGGTAACGGGCAAAAATCGGCCTGGCTGTAACAACATAAAGCATATCTCTTTTTGCCAGGTGTGCTACTCCTTCCTGTGCTCCTTCAACCGGATGGATGTCGATGCAGTAACCGCTGTTAAAAAAAACTTTGAGCCTTCGCGTCATTTCCTCTTGTGTTGTACCAAACACTCGTTCAAAATCATAGGTTTGACACTGGTCTCTTGCAACAGTCGTGCCAAAGGTATCATTGTGGAACTCCCTAAAGCGTTCCGTCAGCTCAACAAGAACATCATCCATATCCAGAGCAATGGCCATGATTGCCGCTAAATAGAGGCTTATTTAAATAGGTTTTTGTAAAGCTTGTACTCAACCAAAAAGTAGCAAATTATTTAAATTGGTCCAGCTTTAAAGCATAAAGGGTACAAAAATGGCTCAAGCAGATGTATTACATAAAATCCATGAAGACTTGGAATTGCTCAAGCGTGATATGGCAGAAATCAAGGAAGTGATCAGGCTAGAACCTGAACTGCGTGACGAAGTTATTGAACAAGTCCAAGAAGCACGAGAACGCATTGCAAAAGGACGATTTGTCAGCAATGAGGAGATTCTTAAAGAGTTTGATTTAGAATGAGTTATGTAGTCCTTTGGGACGATAGAGCCCGTGATTTCTTGCGGAAAATTCACAAAGATGATGCTAAGAGAATCATTAAGAAAGCTAATAGTATTGTAGATGATCCAAAGCATTATCTAGAAACTCTTGTTGAGATAAAAGCATACAAGTTACGAATTGGAGATTTTAGGGCTTTGGTTGATATAAATGAGAATAAGAAAACTCTTTCTGTCATTCTGGTAGGTCATAGAAAAGATATCTACAAATATGTTCAAAGAAGTGGTTTCAGCAGGAAATAAAATAAAAATCCTAAGACGGATTTTCAATCATTCCTCGCTAATCGTTGCAGAGCAGCGGGGTATTTATATCCCAGCGAGGAATAAAAAAAGAAAAAAAATCTAAAAACTAAAACCCAACACTAAAAGGCCAGGGCGTAGCTACTGCCAGCCACATCAAAGCTGAGCCGAGCAAGGCCATGTTCTTCATGAAGTTGACCATCTCTGGCATCTTCTGCTCTTTCGGGACTGCCCAGAAATTGTGCATCTTAAAGGTCACTCCCAGGAAGAAGGCTGCCAGACAAAGCACTCCTAGCTGTGGGTATAGTCCGGTAAGCACGCTTACTCCGCCCAGCAGCAACAGCAAGCCTGAAAAGAGCACTGCCACTTTTGCCAGGGGAACGTTCTTGGACTTTGCGTAGCCAGTCATCATTTCCAACTTCATAAAATGGTTGGCTCCGCTCATGACGTAATATCCGCCTGCAACTAATCTGCCGATTAAAAACAATATTTCATATGCCATTATACCTCACCTCATTGTATTAGTATGAGTTAATACTAACTTATTCTTAAACCTTAGCCATAATGGAAATAATTTATATGTCTTAACATGCTCCTATCTTATAACAATTTAATACAGACGATGCAGCAGCTCTCATTGTCTTTGTATTCTCTATGCATTCCTGCTTCCTCTCGGTCTTACAATATTTTGGACTCGGAAAATAAAGCTCAGACATACTGTCTTCGTTTCCGAAATAAGCCGGAGCAAATTCGATGCTGTCTATCACGCCTTTTTTCAAAAGGTCTGCTTGGGTTCTGATTGAGTCTTCAAAATAACTAAGTTCTTCCTCCAAAGTACAGTGATCCTCGCTTGACTGAGAGCAGGGAACGTAATCGATCCGGTCATAGGCATAAGAGCCCGCTATTATTTTTGCATTCGGGAACATGGATTTTGCTTTGTCAACATAACTTTCATAGTTCTCGGCGTTTTTCCTGTAACCAAGGTAAAGATGAACGTAATCAACCTTATCTTTGATCGTTTTTGGTAGATTCTCATCTTTGAGATCATTCGCATCCAACTGATATTCGTACAAGGTAATCCCGAATTTTAGATTTGGGTTACTGGACTTCAGATCGTTGATGAACTCGTTCAGCAGGTCTTCATCCCAATGATTCCACTTATTCCACCAAGCGCTCACAAAATCATCGATTCCTACCTCCTCTAGTTCAGGGAAAGACAAGCTCTCTTGGCTGAAGATTTCAGCGTCGTCTCGCGGCCCATAAATAGTGATAAATACACTCTTAAGGTTGTTATCTTTTACAAAAGTGCGGGCGTTGGCGATGGGTTCAGCTGCTGGTGTCGAATCGCTGCTGCCCATCCTGAGGCCGGTGATAGGCAGATTGTCTTTCCATTCCTGGGTATTTTGAAGTCCAAAAGTAGTTATTTTCCAGCAATCCGCCGGGCAGCTTGAAGGAGTTTCACTGGCTTCACAAATACCGTTGCTGCAAACTGTAGGGGTACATTTATAATTTGTGCAGACGTAATTCAGAGGGCATTCCTGATCACTGCCGCATTGTGGTTCAGGAGATGGCAATGGTATATTTCTCATGACCCTCCGAACTTTTGCCGGAGATGTTCTTGCTGCCTTCAAGGGTATGTTATACCTTTTGGCGATTTTACTTACTTGTCCTGCTAGTGCACTCTTTTCTTCAAGTTCTAGATCCTTAAGCAAGGCTTCCCGTTCTTCTGGAGTTAGCTTTGCCAGTTCTGCTTCTAATTCCTTATCAGAAATTTTTGATTCAGCACAGCTAGGCAGGAGTAGGATAATTAATACTGCAAGAACAATTATCACGCCTCGTTTCATGTCAAGGCAAGAGAGTTTACATTTTTAAAGCTTCCTAAAATCAGCAACCGCAGGATCTTGGCTTGTATGATTCAAGAATAAGTGTTTCTAGTTCTGGTCTTTATTGAGGCAGGGGCACAAAGGCAACCCTATACACTCGTGCATCTATACCAGTGAAAGAATCAGTAAAGCCTTTTGCTGTTTTTACTAATGATGGGCTGCTTCCTATAACTGGCTGCACCGCTAAGACTGGACCCTTGAGGTTTATAGCAAAATCAATATCCTGGTCGTAGGAATGAGAAACAATCAGATAACCAATATTTCCTATCTTGAACAAGCGTGCATTTACTGCTGGATAATCTGGAAGTACTAAATGAGGGTAATTAACCGGATCCCAAGGACCGTTTGTAGTGTAATCATTTCCAGGGATGATACTCATGCCGCCGGATACTGTAACTGGGGGAGAAGTTTTCACGCCACTAGTAAGGTATTGGCGTAGACCTCCTTTCTTAATGAGAGTAAGTCCTTCCTTGTATTCGTCCCACACCTCAGGATAATCATCAGCAAACGCATAGTTGTAAATAAGAACACCATTAGCATCTAGAACTCCAGACCAAAAATCATGCCTGGCATGTTCAGCAGTCATGAACGCTGGCCCATCCTGACTAAGATCAGGAGCATGAAAGACTTTATGCTCTGGCACTTTTTGCATATTGCCGGTAAGCAGGTTATTCTGTTGGTAAATCTTTTTGACGTATTCTATTGCTTTCAAGCCCTTCTGGATGGTATGATAACTTTCAATCCTATTGGTAGCTCCATACTCACCGAGAACAAGGCCGATGTAGTTGCTATGGACAATGTGCTGCTGAAGCTCTCGAAGTTTCTTTTGCTGGTCTAAAGCGAGGGTTACCTCAGTAGTTGGAGTTGTAGAGAATGTGGAATCATCTCCTAGTTCTAACAAGGTATAGGGAATAGTTACCTCCGGTTCCCAGTTGTGTTGAAGAGATCCCAGTAAGGCGCGTTTTTTAGGATCAATCTTATCAATCGTTTTCTTGAAGCCGACTTGAAGGCCATATTCTCCCAGGAGGGGCCTGTGTAAAAGAGTGTAGTAATATCGTATTTCTTCTGCACCATACCAGGCAGTAATCCTATTAGATGTATCATAATTGATCAGGTATTGGAGAAATTGCTCGTCTTGAGCTGCCCGATAGCTGATATATTCCGGGCTGATGTCATTGATATTAGTCGGCAGTTTAACTGTCTCGGTGGGATCATAAAAATCATATTTTATCAATTGTCCGTTTGCATCATACACCGCTTTTCTCACACCATCGCCGATGACGTCAGGGTAATAAGTCTTAAGATGTTGATCGGTGTAGGCTGGATCAGTCACATAAGGATGCGCGGTATCTCCAAGAGCTACTATTACCTTTATCCCGTTCGCTTTTGCAGCATCAATCATCTCTACAGCTCTTTTGACTCGTAAAGGATCAGTAGGATTAGTAAAGGGAGCGAATGTCGTATAATACATAGCTACATCAATATAATCCTTTACTGTAGGAAGGTCTTCCGGGTTAAGGTTGATCAGCAGCAGCGGAAAATTGTTAGGAAAGTTTTTTTGAGCAGTTCTTTTCTTCTGAAGAGATAAAGCCATTTCCTGCAGGCGCTGTAATTGGGCTTTAGAAATCACCCGTTTTTTAGAAGTAAAGGCCTTTCCGGCAATCGCAGCAGCATCGTCTTCCTTAATCACAGCATCTAATTCTTCGTCTGATAATTGTTCGAGCTGAGCTTCTAATTCTGCATCGGAAGGTTCTGCCTGGCTGCAGCCGGCCAGGAAAAGAATAGATACAATTAAGAGCGCTATAAGTCCCAACATCAACTCTTTTTTCATCTATTATAAGAAAGTTCCACGTTATTTAAAGTTATCGGGAATTGAAAACCGTAGTTGTTAGAGAAAAAAGAAAAGAAACGCCAACGCCCGGATTTGAACCGGGATATCCTTGCGGAAACAAGCTATGTGGTACTTTACTTGGAAAATAGTTCCAGGCTTACGCTTTCTTTTGGGAAATTTGCGCAGTACCGGGTTGTGCCACGTTGGCTTATTTTCTTTGTAATTGAGCTTTTTTATAAATCTAACGATTAATAAAACTTAAATACTTCTTCCTCTTATAAAAGTACATGATCACTCAAAACTTTATCAAGGAGTTTGAGGTCGCTTTATACCGTTCTTTTGGGAAAGCCAATAGTGCGATACAAAACAGAAGCCAGCATCTGCCTAACTTTGTCGGAGACACCACTTATAAAGAGGGAGTGGTCAGCGTTTTTACCAGCGTGCTGCAGGAACGTAAGCCCGTCTTGGAAAGCGAAATCCTCAAGGGCGGGCACAAGAATACCGCAGAACTGTTCAGCATGGTTACAGCCATGGTGGAAAACAAAGTCCGTACTACCATGACTAGATCTTCTCTATCTAACAAAGGTTTTGACCAGGCTATTTTTCAGAAAATGGTAAGAGATTTGAAAGTAGAAGTTCGGGATATTTTCTATAAAGGATATTTGGGAAGGTGATTTTACAGTTTCTTCATCCCCACAATTTAAACAATATTGATATCTATTTTTCTTGTATTCATAGAAATCGACAGGGCATGATTTACATTTAGAACAACAGTACTTGTCATCTTTTGTAGCTGTATGGACTATGTAGTAAAGAGTGGCGGTGGGGAGATTTGAGCTCCCGACCTCCAGATTACGCCCAGATATTTTGTCATAGGGATAAAACCCTCATCACTCATATCTATATGAGTCTGGCGCTATGAACCAGGTTAAGCTACACCGCCATCTAGCTCAAAATAATAAGGTTGTTATAAAAAGGTTTCTACACTTTAATCTTCCCAATCTTATCAACCGTAATCCAAGCAGCCATCATGCCATAGCCCTTTTTGTTGATCTCAAATGGTTCTATTGATTCAACTTTCTTCAAACGAAGAAGAATACAATACTTCCTCTGGCTGCACCATTGAATTAACTCTGGCCTAGGGCTGCTGAAGCAAATATCTTGAGCATATTTTTCTAAGAGATCGGGAATATCAGTCTGCGGCAGATAGAACTGCATCACTTCAGCAATTTCGGCTTTTGCTTTTACCGGATCACCGGATTCTTTAAAATAAATGGTTTCTCCGGCCTTGATATTTTCCCACGGAACAACTTTAGATTTATACCATCTGGATTCAATTGTTTTCTCTCCAGAAAGAATTTTAGTTAATAATCTACGTTTTCTGTCAAGAATAGCTAGATGTTCCATGTTAATGTCCTTTCTTAAATAATATATCAACTTCTGACATAATATTTCGAAATTCTCGTCTATCTCTAAGAAGGCTGCTTCTCACCTCTTCATGTCCTTGAACTAGCTGAATCGGCGTCTTTTTTTTATCTCTTTCAATTCGTAATTGCATCTTTAGTTCTGCAGGCTTATTTGCTGCTGTAAAATACAACGCCGCTTGTGCTGCTGGATGCAAAGGCAATGTCCAGCTAGTCAAGACTGCAAGATCATAATTATTTGTAAGTAATGCGTCGGTGGCTGCTTCTGTAACCCAATTCTCGAGTATTTTGTATGCTTCTTTGGATTCTTTAATTGCATAATTTCCCCTGGTTTGTTCTGGTTCTAACGGTTGATGCCAACTTTGGTCTATTGTTGGAAGGGATGGGGCTTTTAATTCAGTTGCTTTGGAATAAAACTGGCTGCCAATCCATACCGCTACAGGATTAACTAAATCTACCGGCAATGGTGATTGCACATTTAGTATATGGCCGCTTAATTGTTGATTAAGTTGGTAAGGAGTAACAACCATATTTTTGGAAGATAAGCCGGCAGTTTGATACATTTCATTAAAACTGTTAACTGTAACAATAAGTCCAACCATACCAAAACTTTCGGCAGAAGGTTTGTCCAAAAGAGCTACTATAGTAGGCTGATAATTTTTAGTCATTCTTTTCTCTTAAACAACTTCCCTACTTCTTCTACGCTCATTGTTCTCTGCTTCCTCAGGATCATACGTTTTTTCTTATTTTTACTGCAATAGTTTCCATTTCTTTCTGATCAAAATGTTCTATTGTTTTTAAATCAATTATTTCCGCATGTAAATCATTCTTATATCTTGGAATAACCCTGATGTGAGCATGGGGAACTTCCAATCCTAATGTCAGAAAGCAAATCCAGTCTGCGCCAAAGGCTTTCTGAGTTGATACCCCAACTTTCTTAGCAACTTCAAAATATGTTCCAAAATGAGGTACGTCATAAACCCAACGGAAATGCTTCTTTGGAATTATTAATGAATTTCCTTTGGTGAGGGGTCTGATATCCAAAAAACCAAGGAAATCATCATCTTCGTACGTTTTATAGCATGGAATTTCTCCTTTTACAATTTTACAGAAAATACAATCCATGGGAGCCTAAAATAAAGTTGACTTTATTTATTTTTCTAAACCAAGCTTGTCTAGAATAGAGGAGAAAGCCACCCTGGCCGCTCGGTGAGTGCTTTCTCGGTTATGTTTTGGTATAGAAAGCACCTACCAACATATGCGAGCTTATGGAATTTAAAATAAATTCCAAATCCTCGACTTCGTCTGCGGAATCTCTGTTCTCCCCTCGCCTTAAGGCCAGGCGGGCGGCTTTCTAGACAAACCACCCAAACCATAACCTTTATATAAATCAGAAAGTATTATTTCACCATGACTACTCTTGTCGTACGGACGCAGATCAAAGATATTTTGAAGGAATCAGGTTTGGGAGTGGAGAACCTTTCCGGCGACTTTATGGACCGCTTGGATCAGAAGGTCAAACAACTCGTCATTGATGCAGCCACCAGGGCTAAGGAGAACGGCCGACGGACGATAATGGGAAAAGATGTGTAAGTAAAGTATGGCTAAGTGAACGCATGCCATTGATTTTGATGAACCTTTTTTAAAAAGGTTCTGGGAAAAGATGTGTAACTCATTAATCAACTCAATTTATTCTTCAATCCGTGGCGGTGGTGGCAGTGGGAGTGCTCTTTCCAGCGCCATTTTCTCCTCTTCCGCTTTATCCCGCTGTGGGAACAGGAGCCTATGCTTTATTTCAGCCGGTTTGATATCAACTGGTTGAGCGTATTCAAGAACGTCAATTTTCGTTAATTGGGGATGTTTTGCATAAAATTCCCGCAGCTTCTGCTGGATCAAGGGAATCGTTTCTTCAATAGCTTTTATCTCTTCAGGATTCTTGGTCTGCAGTTCCTTGTGAAGCACTATTTCATGCTTGAGCGAATTTAACCTGCTTTGCATCTCTTCCGCTTTGGCTACCAGCGTAGGATTGAAGACAGGTTTTTGTTTTTCCTTTGTTTTTGTAGCGATTTCCAGCTCTTCCAGCATCTTCTTGCTCAAAGCGACCTGTTCTTTCGTTCCTTTGTGGGCCAGATAATCTCCAAGCAGATGGGAAAGCTTTGCTACTTTAGTGCTTAGTTCTTTATTCTCAGAAGCATGCAGCTTATTCTTAAGCACAGTTATTTGGTGTTTCAATGAGCGGACTTTTGCAGATTCTGTTGACTTCTGCTGCAGAATCTTTTTTTCCAATTCCAAAACCCCTTTGAGCTTATTTTCGAGATGGATAAGTTCCTTCCGCAGGGTCAGCTTGGGAACTTTTTTTTGTGCTGAGAGGTATTTTATCTCATTTATTTTAGCACTAATTTCCAGCCTAGAAAAGGTCTCACGCTCTTTCCGTAATCCATGGGCAACATGCAGGAGCAATTGCCTAGCAAGTAGTGAACTCATCCTTTCAGAGCCCCTATCCAAACAAGCCCGAGCGCATTTTTTTTCGCGGCGGAGGAGGAGGGAAATCATCGTCTCCTGACATCGCTGCTGGTGGCGCTTCAAATTCCGGGCGCGGCGCCATTCTCGCCATTTCTGTCGGCGGCATTCCCATGCTGTGCTGGACCGGAACTCGTGGCATTGGACTTCGCATTTGCGTTTGCATCTGTCCTTGCATCGGTGAAGTTTGTGAGGCCATGAAATCTTCTAACTTATCGGAGATAGCAATCATCCCTTTGGCAATTGTTTCGTTCTGCATCACGACAGTTTTTAGTTTTTCATTCAAGGAATGGATGGTCTTATCACCATCTTCTTCTTTTGTCTGTTCCAATGCTTTTTCAAATACCACATTCAACTCATGGATGGAATCTTTGAGGCTTTCAATCTCCAGGATTAATTCATTGGTTTTACTGTCTGGGCTGGTTAATTTTGTTTTAAGGGCTTCAACGTCATATTTCAAGTCAGAAAGCAACTTATGTGGAAGAATCTCATAATCTTCATCAGCCATGTACATCACCCATTTTATCCAGTTTCAGTTAACGTAATTTTGTTTATAAATGTTTCTAAAAGGGTGATGCTGTATACTCTCCGTTTTTAGTTTTGACTATAGGGGAAGATCAAAACCAGTTAATTATGGCGGGAGACGGCCATTTCTGGTGAAAATGGCCTATGCACCACCCCGGATGGGGCGACCCCCGTGCATCTCCGCCATAACTGGTTTTGACCAACAACAATTGACGCAGACGCGACGGGGATGCGCCCTACGGGCTGTCGCGTAGGACAAAGCTTTAGCTTTGGCCGTCTGCTGTCATTAATGTTGTTGGTCAATCCCTAAAATGTCATAAAACCATAAACCACAATCTTAATATTAGCTGAACGTTTATAATAAGCATGGCTCCTTTAGAGAAAACTAAGCCCATCATCCTGCAAACAGAATACGGCCCATTTACTGCCATTGCCTACCGTGATGAGTCTTTAAAAGAACATCTCGTCCTTATAAAAGGGGAGATGGGTGGAGGGATGACAGGTAACTCTTTTGTTCGTAATGATAATCTTCTCGTCAGGGTTCATTCCCAATGTCTCACCGGAGACACGTTAGGCTCATTACGCTGTGATTGCGGGCCGCAGCTGGATGCAGCCATGCAGCTGATAGCTAAGGAAGGAGGAATTCTTCTGTATCTTCAGCAGGAAGGAAGGGGCATAGGGTTGTTCAACAAGATTGCGGCATATTATCATCAAGATACAGGCGCGGATACGGTGGAAGCAAATAAACTGCTCGGTTTTGCTGATGACCTTCGCGAGTATGCTGTGGCTGCTGACATCCTTCATGATTTGAAAGTATGCTCAATCCGTCTGCTTACCAACAATCCACGAAAAGTCAGTGGGCTGCAAACTGCAGGACTTCAGGTTATCGAACGCGTTCCGTTGTGTATTCCTGCAACGAAACATAATTCTGCCTACCTGCATACAAAACAAGAGCGGCTAGGACATTTTCTGGATTTATAGCAAATAACTTTAATTTTCGTAGTTAGACGAAAAGCAATCCCAAAGTTATTTGCTATCTAGGAAATCGCTTTAGCTTTGGCAAATCTTACGATTATTAAAGTGATTTCCTATAAAATAGAAGAAATGTTGGATACTTATGTCAGATCAAAAGTCAGAAATAAATTGTAAAAAAAGTAATAAAATTAAATTTAATACTTCGGCACGTATATCTGCTTTACCGGCAGCTTGACAACTGTTGCGTTAGGTTTTGGTGTTATCACTTGCTGCACTGGAGTTGGAGCAGGCTGCACTATTGGTATTACTACCTTCTTGGTGATGGAATTAACAAGCGTATTCTTCTCCGTTTCCGTTACCGGCAGCTTTCCTATTTCAACAACTAAGCTGTCTTTTACGTCCGTTTTTTGCCCGCTTTCCGGCAGCACCTGAACTATTTTTGCCAAGTCAGTTACGATCGCCGTTTTAGTGCTGTCAGAAGGCAGCTTTTGCACTTCAGTTACCAGGTCTTGAACAATGCCTGTTTTGGTATCGTCTTCCGGCAGGGTTTGTACTGCCACGACTAGTTTTTGCACTACTTCTGTTTTTTGTTCGTTGGGAGGCAATTTCTGGACCTCGAAAACCAGATCTTGGACAATGTTTGTTTTCTGGTCATTCTCCGGTAATTTCGCTACTTCTTCTGTCAGTGCATCAACTATTTTTGTCTTATCCTTAGTATCAGCCAGCACTTGTACTACTTTGACGACGTCCTTGAGGTAGTTCGGCTTTTCTTCTTCCTGTAGCAGGGTGCCTATTTCTATAAGCTCCTGGGCCAGGCCAACTTTCTTGCTGCTTTGCGGCAGAATCTTGATTTGGCTGACAAATTCATTCACTGTCTTTGTTTTTTCTCCCGTCACGTCTAGCGGCACTATTTCTGTAATCCCGCCTTCTGCTTCCTCTGTTGATACTTTTTGCACTTCCATGACAATCTTCTTTATCACTTCTGCTTTGGTATCATCGGCAGGAAGCTTTTGTACTTCAGTCATGACTTCTTTGAGGAAGCTGCCTTTCTCTTCACCAGTCGGTTTTGTCTGGACCACTTTCATGATTTCATCCACGATGCTGGTTTTGTCTTCATTTGCCGGCAGTTTTTGCACTTCAGTAAAAACGTCCTTCAGGTAATCAGCTTTCTGGTTTCCTTCTGGCAGCTTTCCAACTTCTTCAATAACATCTTTTAAAAAGTCAGCTTTCTCCTCGCCTGGAGGCATTTGCTGGACTTCCGTAAGCAATTGCTCAATTAAATCCTTCTTTCCAGGTTTTTCTGTAGGGACTATCATGTCTGCTAATTTTCCCGGCTCCTGGTTTTCAAACTCTTCCTTGGCTTGTTCGTAGGCGTCTAGTAATTCCTGAGCTTCCTCGGCAATCTCTTCAAGCTCCTCAGCTTTTTCTTGAGCTTCTTCAGCCTGCTGTTGCGCTTCTTCTACTTTTTTCTGCAATTCTTCCACTTCTTCAGCTTGCTGCTGTTGTGCCTCTTCCAGCTCTTTTTTCAATTCATCTAAGTCTTTTTGCAGCTCATCCGCTTTTTCCTGCGCTTGATCTGATTTATCCTCAGCCTCTTTTGCGTCGTTCTTTACGACATTGTCAAGAGCATTCTGTAATCCTTTTTGCGCCGCTTCAGGCGCTTCGGCAAGAACTTTTTGTAAGGTTTCGGCTGCAACTTGTGTTCCTTTTTCTTTATTCAAAGCCTTCAATTCTTTAAATGACTCAGTCATTCCTTTAGCGCTTTTTTCCATCGCTTTTTCAATGGAAGGTTTGGCTACCTCAGAAACCTGCTCCAGAACCTTAGCAAGTGCTGTTAAGTGTTTGCTGACCTGTTCTACAACTTTAGCTGTTTTTTCTTCATCCAGGTAAGCTTTCTTTTTTTGTTTAAGAAGGGCTTTATCATATTTTTGGATTGCTTTTGCCAGGGCTTTTTCATTTCCCTTCTCAGCCATGGCTACAACTTCTGCAGCTTTCTCATCGGTCACTGCTTCTTCTGCTTGAAATAGATCAGAAACCTCATCTAAAAAATAGAGCGGATTGTCCGGAGTCATTCCCGGATCTGGCAATCCTTCCTGCGCAAGAACAGCTGCAGAAAGCAGTATCAATATAACAATAGGTAAGATCTGTGTTTTTTTCATCGTAAAGCCTCCCCTTGGGTATAGAAGGCTTTGAATAACCCCTATTTGCAAAACATTTTGAGTTTATTCGAAGCCTTCTAAGAAGGATTTTGAATAGTTTTTCAAAATCCTCTATAGTAAGTTAAAGTTGTAATTCGAAAATGGTTGTCTTTTTATATCTTTTGTTTTGCAGGACTAAAAACCTGAACATTAATATATTATTATGGTTTCAGCACCCCATGATTCATGAAGTTCTGCTTCCTATTCTAACCCTTGCTGTCCTAATAATAGCTTCCTATACTGATCTGCGAACGCGGGAAGTCCCTGATTGGCTCAGTTACGGCTTTTTGTTTGCTGTTCTTGGGATGAGAATCCTGTTTTCCATTGAAGCAGGCTGGAATATTTTGCTTGAAGGACTTCTGGGCTTTGCTGCCTTTTTCTTTCTGGCCCATCTTTTCTATTATACTAATCAATGGGGAGGGGGAGATAGTAAATTACTGATGGGCCTAGGCGCTTCGGTAGGCATCGCCCTGCCCTTTACACTTTCCAGTTTTAGGCTGTTATGGTATTTGCTGTCGGTATTATTCCTTGGCTCTCTTTACGGTTTAGGCTGGATGGTCTTTATTGCGGTCAAGAAAAGAAAATTATTTACAAAGGACTGGAATCAGCATTTCCATCAGCGCAGGAGCGTTCATGGTATTCTCCTTGCTGCTGCCTTGGTTGTAGTCTTGTTGAGCATTTTTATCAATCCAGCATTTCTGCTGCTGCTCTTCCCTGCTGCTGTCTATTACCTGCTGCTCTTTGTCAATACCGTAGAAAGGAGCTGTTTCATTACCAATCTTCCTATTCAAAAAGTCACTGAAGGAGATTGGCTGGCTGAGGATGTTTATGTTGATGGCACTAAAGTCATGAAGAAAAAAACGCTGCAGAAAAGCGATCTCCATGCCTTATCACTTCTTCAAAAACAACGGAAGATTGAGTATGTTCCGATAAAAGGAGGTGTTCCTTTTGTTCCTAGTTTCTTATTTGCTTACCTGGTGATTCTCTTTGGCAGCGATGTTTTTGGTTTTCTTCTCGCGCTACTGACCGGCTGAGGATACGACTGTTGCAGTTGCTCTTCCACTATTGAAATATTGCTGGCCAAGGTTCTATGGTCCCGGTATTGAAGTAAAAATTGTACAACTTCATGGTGCCCGATTTTCTTCCCTGCCTGCTGGAGTGCAATTTGCTGCTGCAGTATCCGGGCTACCAGCTCATTCGCGGTCAGATGCGGCTCTTCATCGTACTCTTCTACACCGGCCAGCCGTTCAGCTACGATTCCCTGTACTTCTCTAGTTTCTTCATCGTACTGTTCGTAGTCAAATGGCGCAATGCCCCGCTCGCATAAGCGGTGATGGAGCTCATGTCCCCATTCGTGCATTACCAAAAGTTCAATATCACTCCATTCATCTACCCGGATATAAGAGCCCTGCTGCACTTCTTTTCCTGCTACCTTACTAGTCTTGTGGTAGTAGTTTCCGCAGATTTTCGCTCTTGGTCGGTGCATCTCGGCAAAGAGATCAGCATCCTGAAAAAAGGTTGACTGACAGGCCATCTGCCTGAGAAGATCCTTCAGTTTTTGTTTGCCAAACAGCCGGTGATAATTCTCATACACTCTCCGAACAGCCCGGTCTATGATCTGCGGGAGGTTGGGAAGTTGGGCATCAATTTCCTTGGGAATGAATAAAACTCTTTCAAAGGCCAAGCCCGGCCCTGCACGCTGGTCTTGATGAACATACAGGACTGGGACTTGGTAATCCAGCATAGAATAAGTTAGGGTTCCGATGATTTTGTTTCCTTCACCCCTCATCAACGGCAGAAGGTAATTAGATTTTATAAAATGTCTGCAAGAACGAGTTTGTCCAGAAAGCCGCCCGCCTGGCCACTATGTGAGGTGAGAACAACAGTTGCTTGCAGATATTATTGGTGCTTCCTGCGAGAGGATACTTACCTAGAAGCACGAACTGAACGGCCAGGGTGGCTTTGTCCTCCACTCTGGGCAAGGCAGCAAGAACTCAGCCCATAAAACTCTGCAAACTTAAATTAACAATGTTTTCCTTGGCCTGCCGCTCCTTAAAGGCAGGATCAAGCTTGAGAAAAAACTGGGTGTCAAATAAGGAACGCTGGAGAGGGATGCCTTTCTGTATCAATGAGGAAATACTTTCAGGAATCAGGGCTGCAGTAAGATTAGCCTTTTCAGCGATCTCACGGTAAGAGAGAGGAACTTCTTCAGTGTACAGGACTAAAAAGACTTTTCGCTCCGTATTATCTAAGGGCAAGACTACTGGTTTTTGTGCTCCCTGCTGGTTTGTTAATTGGGTCTGCTCCAGCCGCTGTGAAAGCCGGTCAAGCTTGACGTCCAGCTCCTGCAAGTAATCAAAAAGCGCGTGGATCTCAGCCGTGTTATCATTTATGGAAGTCAAATGCTCTTCCAGAACTTTCCTGACTGCCCATAGATTATTCTTCATTGCCATCTCTGTTTACCGTCGATAAACTGTTACAGAAACTCTCTAGAGCTCCTGCTCTACCACTCCCCCAAGTGTAGGGAAAGGATAATCTTTCTCATTTAAATACCTTTCTGTTTTTGGTTACTATTCTTTTTGTGAGTGATGGCTAGGCCAAGAGGCGAACGAGGAACAATAGTTGCTTGCATGTATTGGTAGGTGCTTTCTATAGAATACACAGCTAAAAGTGGGCAATAGTATCTACGACAAAAGCACCGAGTGAGCGGCCCGCCATCACTCACATTTTGAACTGTGCCTGTTTTTGGCTTTTCATCTTCACTTATCGTAGTGAGCATTTCATAAAAATGTGACCGAAAGTTACATTAATAAATATCTTTTCCTCTAGTGTAAGTTATGTCAATACGCTCAAAGAAAGATTTAGAAAAAGTTCTCAGCACCTTGCAGGATTTTGAAAAACCTTCCTTCCAGCTGGAGCAGTACTCCACTCCTGCGCATATCTCCGCTGACTGGATCTGGGCCATGGCCATGAAAGGAGAGGTAGCTGGAAAGACTATTCTCGATGCCGGCTGCGGGCCAGGTATGCTGGGGATTGGCTTATTACTGATGGGTGCAAAGCACGTTTTTTTCCTTGATAAGGATGCCAAGATCATGCAGGTCTGCATCAATAATTATGAAAAGATCAAGACCGAATATGAAATAGGAACAGCCGAGTTTATCACTGAAGATGTCAGCTTATTTGACTACGAGGTTGACATAGTAGTGCAAAATCCGCCCTTTGGAACGAAGGAAAAACATGCTGACAAGAACTTTCTGGAAAAAGCTTTCTCCGTTGCGCCGGTAGTGTACAGCATGCATAAATGGTCTACCAAAGGGTTTGTAGAAGCTATTTGTAAGGATTTCTCGTTTAAGATAACAGAGGTCTGGCGTTATGAGTTTCCTCTTAAAGCACGATTTCATTTCCATACTAAGCCTGTTGCAAATGTGGATGTTGGATTGTGGAGAATGGAGAAGGGTAAAGAATAGAGAGTATATGCATTAAGATTAAGTACTAGTCTCTCGTCACTAGGGTTGTACGTATGGATGCTGCTCTACAAGAACTACAGCGGATGGCTCAAATATGCCAGTATGAAATTCTAAGATCATTTTTCACAGGAACCTTACAGCCCCAATTTGCAGCTGAGATAGACAGGGTTTTACAACAACAGTTCAAGGTAGATAACTTCCACGAAATTGGTGGTTCTATTTTTAAAAAAGAAGATAGGCTGGAGTTAAGAATAGTTAAATCCGAAATAACACGGGGATTAGATGGTGCACTAGCTCGTTTTGAGCATGACAATGATGATGATGCACGAGAAACATTATATCAGCATGCGTTGTGGGTGATAGGTGCTAATGGGGCATATGTTGATGAAAGTAACGATGATTTTAGGATCATGCTGGGTTTAGCAAAATATCTCCTTGAACGCAAAGATTCGACACCTGAAAAAAGGGCAGGAATACTCTCATTTTACAAGCATTACATGCTCCAAACAGCATACAGATTTTATGATACTGAACTAGGAATGAAAGAAGAAGGATTTTTAGGGATGTTCCATGTGCACAATGATGGCTCTGAACCATCCCCTGGAGATTTAAAGGCTTTACAACTAAATATGATTTCAGTGGTTATCTCAGCAGAACCTGATTACCATCAGAAAGGAATAGCCTTATACGTCATCCATTCCGGCGCCCCGCCTGACCAAGGCTATGAAACGCTCTATCAAGGCCCGTTGACTCCACAAAAATTATAAACTTCTTTTTATTTTCAGAAGAAGGTGATAGATGATGAAAGTTACGATTGACACTAAGGAAGATTCACATGAAGACATCCAGAAAGTCCTGCAAATCCTGACTTCTATTTTGGAAAAGAAAGAGCCAGTATCAGCTTTAAACGCCGACACAACTTCGATGATGAATATGTTTGATAGTCCTTCTTCTCAGAAGGAAGAAGATAAAGCTCCTGATTTCAGCTCCTTCCTGCATTTACAGCAGTCTGGAAACAAGAAGGAAGAGAAGACAGCTGTTCCTAAAATTGAATTTTTCTAACTCGGTTGGGAATCATCTCGTACAGGAATCAAACCCAAGCTGGAAAGAAGGGAAAAGTAATACGGGCTTCTGGTCTTTTCCCATTTTTCATATAACTCCACCATTTTCTTCTCGTTCATAGCAGGCAGCCATAAGTCGCCAATGACTAATACCAAGCCTTTGAAATGCTCTGCCAGCTCCAAAAACAGCGGTCCTTGCACTTCCCCTACTCTTCTGTATGCTCCAGATCCTATCTCGCAATAAAACTGTGTTGAGCCACGCTCTTTTGCAGCATCGTAGAAAAAACCTGTCGTGAATAAACAAGCATCAGCCACTTCTTTGAAAATCCGTATCTTCTCTCCTTCCGAGGTGCCATGAGGGACACATAATTTAGAGATGATGGATTCTTCCAGTGACGAAGTGCCCTTCTGTAACGCATGAAACTGCTCAGCGCTAAAATAGTGGCGTAATAGGCCTTCAACATAGCCTTCTGTCTCTGGTGAAACAGCAAGGCCATGCCGCTGCAATGCAACAGCCAGCATTTCTGTCAATGCTGCTGATGTTGTTAAACTTATTTCTGTCATCTTTATTCAATCATAAGAGCAGGGTTACTAAGCCTATACCTATCAAGGCCAGGAAAAAGCTCAGCACCAGCCTGCCGAATTGTTTGCCTCCAAAAAAGAGGGCGATGCCGCCTTTGACTGCAATGTTAGTTACAGCAGCTATAATTATGCCATTTCTGGCCAGGCTTTGTTCTAGGCCGTTATTAGCCAGCTGCGCTAAAGATACAGTAAGCACATCCACATCAGCAAGTCCTGAAAGGAAACTAACTATATAGATCCCGTTAGATGACAAATAAAGCTCTGCCATCTTGACAACAGCCAGAATCACAGCAAACAAAACACCAAATTTAAGGGCTGGAGCGAGTGTAAATGGGGACTTTAACTCAATCTTTGCTTCCACGTTTTGTGCTTTCTTCCAGAGAGCATAGGAAAAAACAGCGGTGACAGCAGCAAGAATAGCCATCGGCAGCAATACCTGTACAAACAAAGCTTGGTTCAGGACAAACACTTCCAGAAGGATTTTAATAAAGATCATGCCATTAGCAAGAATCACTCCCAAAGCTAGGGCTCTATAACCTTTTTTTTCTTTCCTGCTTCGTTCGGCAAAACTTGATGTCGCTGCCGTACTGCTGGCCAGCCCGCCAAGGATGGCAGTCAATACGATCCCCTTCTGGCCAAACCACTTCATGAGAATATAGCCGGCAAAACTTATCCCGGAGATGAAGACGACCATCAGCCAGATCAGGAAGGGATTGAAGATCTCATAGGGGCCATAGCCTTTATTTGGTAGGAAAGGAAGGATGACAAAGGCAATGACCGCAAACTTTAGTGTGCCTGCCAACTCATGACGCTTAAGCCGTTCTGCAAAGCGGTGCAGTACTGATCGTGAATAGAGGATTATTGTAATGGTTACGGTCAGGGCTACGGCAAGTTTCAGTTCTCCATAGTAGGAGAGAATACCAATAAAGAAGGCCAAAAATCCAGCCACTTCAGACGTCGCTCCATGATATCTCCGTGATTTAGCATTTACCAAGAAATAAGAAATAACGATCAGCCCGCCCATAAGCAGGGTGCTTGCCACCAGAATCAGCGGCAGGAGAGTTTCAGCTAGATATGCTGACAGGGCGCCGAATAAGGCTATAAGTGGGAAGGTTCTGATTCCGGCATAATCATGCCCTCGCTTCCTGTAGCGGGCATATTCACGTTCCAGGCCGATCAAAGCTCCTAAGGCAATAGCTACTAAAAAGCGCTGCAAGAGAGAAATGTATTCCATCTATACACCTATAGCAGGGAATATCTTTTATCTTATATATTTAGTGGTTGGAAGACAATAATCCTTATTAGATTTGTAATTTTCCAAGAACAGAATGCCTGATAATCTCAAAAAAGTAAGAGGATTTAGTTTTGAGGAGATGGTGGCTTTTTTAGAAGGAAAAGAAGCACATATTACCTATAAAAAACCACCTGCAAGAACTGATAAATATTCGCCTGTTAAATATTTCAGAGATTCGACCATCTATGTAGCTGAAAATAATCTGATCATTACCAGTCTTGAGATTTATAAAACATTAAAGAGACTCGGTTTTGAAGTAAATCCTTCCTTTGGCTGTGTTTCGTATAAACCGGAAAATAGAGTCAACATACGTGCATTTTATGAGATACAGGATGGTTTTGATGTATCACAGCTGGATGGACCGACATGGTTTAGGGATGGCTTGTTAGTTGAAAGAGTTTTGGTTGAGAAAGCGGGTAAGCTTTAGATTTTACCGATTAATACAATTCGCTCTTTACCTTTTCCATAATGATTAAGATACTGTATAAACCTGTTCATTCCCGTCTTCCGTTGTACAATGGCTAGCGAGTTTTCCATTGCGGGAATCTCAACATAATTGCCTGAACCGTCCGCATAGGTCACAAGACCTCCCCATTTGCCATTCCAGTTTGCTGTTAAATCTATAATGACATCTCTGCCTGGTTTTTCAATAAATGCATCGTTGAGGATGCTGTAATCCTTCCAGGTTAATTTCAGGACTGTGCATTGCAGGTTTCTTATTTTTTTGTTAGTTATCCCAGATAGAAAAGCGAGCAGTTCTTTAGAATTTACATTTACTTCTGCCATATGATAAGAATGATGCAGCAGTTCAAACTCTTTCTTCCATTTCAATTTTGTAACTCTATTCTTCAGATGTTCTAGAAATCCTTCAGAAAAAAATGTATGCAGGACTACTACTCCTTCTTTAGAAAAACTGTCTTTGATTCTACTGTTAAAGGTGTATTCAATCTCCATAAAACCACCCGCTGAGCGTGTATCGTTTTTTCTTTGTCACAACTTCTTCAACGCCATGGAGTGATTTTGGACTTACTTCGAAGAAGACAAAGGTGTTGAATCTGGGAATAATTCTTGTTACAACCTTCTCTTTATCAAACAATAAAAATGCGCCTCCGTCGTTGTTTGTCAAATCAGATACATACAGCATGAAGGCTATTTTTCTTCCCGGCAGCTGATCATCATGGGGAAGGAGGAAGTCTGTATCCTGGTACAGAGAGGCGAATAAATCTATTTTTCCATTCAGTTCTATACCAGTGGATTTTTCAAGGTAAGTTATAAACGTCTTTGAAGTAAGATGGCTGATTATTCCCTTAAAATCTTCCTCATGCAGAAGGTCAGAAGTTTGTGAAAACTGAAAAAGGTCTGATTTTTTGCGATGGAATTGTTGTTTCTGTACTTTTTTCAATAAAGATCGTGCTTTTTCTGCTGGCAGAAAATTTGTAATCACTTGGTGTAGGAATGGTTTTTGGATCATGTTGTCTTACCCGTTCCGTACAGCCTTTTCCAGAGCGCTGATCATCTCTGGTACACTTTGGAATCTCCTGGCTGGATTTAAGTCTGCACCCTTTCGTAGGACTGGCAAGACCGGCTCAGGAATCCTCTCGTCGGGAGGGATCTGCTCAAACCATCTCCGCCGGGCCACATCTTCCCACTTAACATCATCATACAATTGAATACCGGTAAGCATTTCATACACAACTAACGTCAAGGAATAAATATCCATCAGCGGCGTCGGCCGGGAAAGCTCAGGATCCTTAGCTAATGCTTCTGGTGCTGCATATGCAGGTGTCCCATTGCCGTGAATTGGCTCTAAATAAGGAAGCTCAATCCCTTCCCTACTGCAGCTCAGACCTAAGTCTGATAGTTTTGCTATAAGTGTTTCAGATGGCGCTGTCAGAGCAGAGTCTTGTAAAGCATCAGTAAGCGGCTGCGCGTCAGGACTGGTAAGAAGAATATTTGCTGATTTGATATCGTTATGCACAAGACCAGCTGTGTGGATCTGTTCTAAAGCCTTCCCTGCCTGAGAAATAATCGCTACTGTTTCCTCAGGGCTAAGGCCTCTTCTAGCATTCCATAAATTCCAGACAGTTCCTCTATTCATCTGGGGCATAACAATGTAACGCTCATCTAAAAAACAGGCTAAGATTGGTACAACATAATCCATGCTGTCCTTCGATGAAAGCCTCACTATCGCGGCAATCTGCCGTTGAAATTCATCTTCATGATTACATTTCTTGACGATGATGTTAGTGTTTGTATCCCGCTCAAAACCCTTATAGATGCTTGAATATCCGCCTTTGGGCAACTGTTCTGTGATGCAATATTTCCGCGGCAAGCCTTGTAACTCAATCTCTTCAATCAAATATTGTACTGCTTTAGGTTCTGTTCTGTAAATAGGCAGAGGTAATATCGTTAATCCAGGTCGAGGACTTTTTTCAGGATCCATCTTATAGCTTCCTCGCTACTTGTAATACATCTTCTTTCAGTTCTGCAGCGGACTGGTGCCTGTCTTCTGGATCCTTTGCACAGGCTTTTTCCAGCACCGGCATAAATGGCTTGGGAATAGCAGGATGTTTTGGCAGTGGTGTTAATTGATGATGAGTGAGAATAACGATCTCGTCACCATTAAAAGGAATATCCCCCGTAAGCATTTCATAGATAGAAATCCCTGCAGAGTAAATATCTAGGGTAGGTTTCAGTTCTACATTATCATCGTGAGCTTCCGGAGCTTGGTAGACTGTCGTTCCTGGAGCATATCCTACCTGTTCCAATTGCTCCGTCCTTTCGCAGAGGGATGCATCATAATCAAAGAGCAGGGCTTCTTCTTTTTCCCGGTTTCTGCGCAGAAGAATATTTGCCGGCTTGACATCCCGGTGCAGCACTCCCGCAGCATGGGTAGCAGCAAGCGCATCGCAGAGATCTGAAGCTATAACAGCGGTCTTAGCCGGACTGAGCCTCACCCGCCGACGTATTCTCATTCCCAGAGTGCCAATATGGGAATAAGGTGTTACTAAAGCCAGTTCCTGCTGAATTGCCTCAATGACGGGAAGAATGTTCTTCGCTCCTTCATGGTTATATTTAGCTATGTTTGTTACTGCCTCAACCGCCCTTAAGTATCCTTTGAGATGGTCAAGATATTTGTCATTGATCTTTACGGCGACATCCAAACCACTGTTGATCTCCTGTCCGCGATAGACTATACCGAATGGGCCGCCTTCGCTAAGCTGCTCTTGCAGCAAGTAGCTTCCATTCGTACCATGCACAATGTCTCCTTGCTCCTTTGCAGGTGTTTTCCGTACTTCTGAAAGAATACCCTCCAGATCGAAAGGCGTCACTTCCTGTTGATGCCCAGCCTTTCTTCCCCAATTCCAAGGCTCAGCTATCTTTGGGCTGGAAGGGATTTGTATGCCTGTGGATTGTTGCCGAGTAAAAAAACTATACCCAGCTGCAGCAGAACCGACAAGGAAAAGAGGAACGTACAAATGGTAGTCTCCTTCCCCCTTTATCATCTTGTACGAAGCTCCCGCTGCCATAATTACCCCTGCAGCTCCGAGTAATCTGTGTTCATAGCCAGCCATACCTTCAAAATAGCGGAAGGAACTTATAAATATTTCTTTATTTATAACTAAAAAGTAATAACTTTTCTCACCACAATAACATTTATATAACGACTCTGCTCTTTTGACTGCATGGACTTCCAGAAACTAGTTGATGTTTATGAAGAGCTGGAAAAAACCTCTTCCGGCAATGCCATGAGGGAAATCCTCTCTGAATTCTTTAAGAAAGTTCCATCAGAAGAGATTGCAGTAATCTCCTATCTTACTCTGGGCCGGATTGCTTCTGAATATGAAGGTGTAGTTCTCGGTCTAGCAGAAAAGTCTGTCCTTAAAGCAGTTGCCAAAGCTGCCGGGGTTGATGAAGCGAAAGCCAAGAAAACCATGCAGGAAAGCGGGGATGCCGGCCTGACAGCAGAAAAGCTGCTGCAGAAGAAACCGCACACCTTAGTTCCATTAGGCGCATTAACAGTCAAGGAATTATTTGAAAAATTACGCAAGATTGCTGCAACGTCAGGAGCCGGCTCGCAGGAAGAAAAGATCAATATTGTGGTCAATCTTCTTCAAAAAGCCTCGCCAAAAGGAGCAAAGTATGTCAT
>DATDYP010000023.1:0-38975 GCA_035288985.1 Candidatus Nanoarchaeia archaeon | reverse complement strand
ATCTCAGTCTCTTGGTTGTTATAATCGTCAAGGCCTACATGAACTGTTTGCACAGCGTCAGGCATGTAGAAATTTATCGATAATTCACGGATACCAAAGTCCAATGGACGTAACAGCCAAGTGAAGGTGTGTTCAAATCTTACAAACGATTCATCTTTGAAAAAGCGGAGCCGGACCTCCAGCTGAGCATAATCCCTGTTATCAATTCCTTTAAATACGCCAGTTCCCTTGACAACTGCATACAAAGGAGTATTTTTTTCAATTTGAAAATTCCAGTTCTGCAATGTTGTTGGTATATCATTTGTACCATCATGAGCTCTGAGGATAAGCTCCCCTGCGCGACTAAAACTCTCCCCTCCTTCTGGAGTAAGCTGTTGAAACAAGTAAGGAGTGGCGCTCACCATGGTTGCCTGGAGCGATCCGGTGTTGATGCTAATTTGATCGCCTGCCGCTGAGGCAAGATTGTTTGAGGAAGCAGAAGCAAGTCCATCTACTCCTGGGCCTACCAAGACCCGGTATTTCTTATTAGACTGCGCAGGAAAGTGGAGTAATGCCCATTTTACCTCTCGTGGATTGCTTTCAGCAGATTCCCACCATCCTGTCGGCCATACTTCAAAGGGCACATTTATTCCAGTATCATCAACAAGAAGCATTGGTGTTAAAGTGCCATCCTGAAATTGGTAGAACCGATCTCTGGTAAATAGTACTCCTGCAGAAGTCGGCGCTTTCAAGACCAGGTCCTGCCGCTCTTCCGGTTGGACAACCTCCAACTTCACTTCGCAGACCGGCGCGTTTTCAGCATCGTCAGCATGACATGAAGGGAAGGTTCCAGACAAAGAAGCACAAACTCCCGTCTTGCAATAAAATGCCGCCGGACAGTCTGCATTAGCAGTACACGGTTTCGGGACACATTTGTAATTCACACAAGCCTGCGCATATCCGCACCCCTGATCGCTGCCGCAGTCCTGGTCAGATGGAGGAACTGGCAACGAAGGGAAAATCTCAAACTCCTGAATCTGCCATTTGTTGTTGTGGCAATCCCAGATGCTTCCTGACCGGGAGCAAGAGTACGCAAGGACATAGTTTTTGCCTTCTTTTAGTTCCCCTGTAAGAATAGACGCGCTTGCCGATGATCGTATCCAATTAGACGTACCGACAGGGTTTCCTGCGAAAGTCTGTTTTTGCCAGGCGCCATCAACCAAGACATAATAATGCTTGTAGACATAATCTTCATCTTGGATAGAAAGAGTAAGCTGTTCTCCCCTTGCCAGAGAGTCTTTATTGATCGTAAATGTGGTTGGCTCTGCATATCCTGTCCGTTCCGTACCGGCGTAGATTGCTCTTCCGCTGAGTACATCTGGTTCTGCAGGCAAGCTCTCACGAATGCCAGAAGCCATCAAAAACAGAAGGAGTAGTGAAACTACAAACACCAGCTTGACACCTACCGCTCTCATTTTTACCTGAAAAAAGGGCTTCAGAGTATAAAAGGATATCGGTAAATACTGAGGGCTAAACTGATATCATTTCTAGACATACTTTTTTAAGTCTTAAGAATATCCACTCATCATGCCTAAGCCCCTCCTCCCAAAGCAAAAGCAAAAAGAAATCGCTCTTCAGCGTATTAGGATTCTTTTCCAGCAGGCAGAGGAAGTTTTCCCAAAAAATAAAGTCTTAGCCAACCGCTATGCTTCTCTAGCCAGAAAAATAGCCATGAAAGTCCATGCGCAGATCCCGCAGGAACTGAAACGCAGAATCTGCAAGCATTGTTATAGCTACCTGAAACCGGGAGTAAACGCCAGGATACGAACCAGAGAGGGAAAAGTGATTATCTCCTGCTTTGAATGCAAGAAATTTACACGTGTACCTCTCTGGAAAAAAAGTACAAAACCTTAATAAAAACCAAAGCGTAACTTTTACCGATGTTATCTATGAAGAGAATAGGACAAGCTCTTGCCGTGTTGTCCACCAGCACGTGTCTGTCCTCACAGCAAACAGCTATCGCGCAGGACCGAGCCGATCTGGAAAACATCATTGTAAACCTCGCTTCCCTAGAACCGCAATCGTGCCCTCCCCATATGGCTGAGATAGAAAGTACATACTGCATCGACAAGTGGGAAGCGATGATTATCGACAAAAAGACTGGAAATGCCGCATCCCCCCATTACATCGCAGATCCAGAGCAGGCGCAACGGCAATTTGAAAGATTTAGGCAGCTCAAAATAGATCTGGGAGGAGTAGAAAAACAACTCGCCAAAATTAAACTGTACCGCCTTCAACAAAATACTCCTCTTTCTCCTCAAGAGATCGAAGAGATGCAACTGGTTATGATCACTATGCCTGCAAGAGGCGCTGAACAGTTTCCTTCTTTTGAACCGATGGCAGTTTCGCTGCCTCACCAAACGCCTGCAAGTCATGTTTCCAGAACTATCGCTGAACAAGCCTGCACCAACGCCGGAAAACGGTTATGCACCGCCGATGAATGGTACAAGGCCTGTATCGGCTCACAGAACTTCGCGCCGTATTTCGATAAGAAAGGAGAAAAAGTTTTTCCAGACGCCTATCCATATGGCCCTGCATATGAAAAAGATAAATGCAATATAGGCCTCTTGAAAGATGGAATGTGGCCGCCAGGCATTCTTGGCAGGGTCAACAATTGGCAAATGATGGATCCACGAATTTCGAGACTAATCGGTCTCGACGCTCAACCTATGATTAGTCTTACTGGCTCCTTTCCAGATTGTGTCAGCTCCCATGGCGTATATGATCTGGTTGGCAATATGCATGAAATTGTGGAAGACATTCACATACTTCCTGACTGGAACAAGCGCCGCCTTGTTGAGGATCCGGGTACTATCCCTCCATCGAGGAAAAGAGCAACCTACATGGGCGCTCATTTCGCGCGCGATGCCAGAGAGAGCTGCGGACAGCTGACAGAAGCACACTGGCTTGGCTATACAGATTATAGCATCGGTTTTCGCTGCTGCTGGCCGCCTGAGGAAGAACAAGGAGAAAAAGCATCTCTTTATTATTTCCGTCCCCTGCCTCGTTCAGCATCGAGCAATAATTTCTTCTCAGTTTTTGCTACGACATGCCGTATCTCATCAACAGCGTCAGGGTTTGCGCTTATTGAATCCACTCCCTGATGCACTAAAAATTCTGCCATTTCCGGCCTGCTTCCAGCCTGGCCACAGATAGAAGTTTTGACCTTGAATTGACGGCAAACGCGGACTACTTTTGCAATCTCGCCTAGTACGGCCGGATGCATCTCATCAAACAGCGTCGCTATTTGTTCATTATTGCGATCGATGCCCAGCGTTAACTGCGTCAAATCATTAGTTCCAAAAGAAACAAAACTTATTCCTTCCTTACATAACTCTTCGATAATCCAGCAGGCTGCTGGAGTTTCGATCATGACGCCAAAATCAATTTCTTTGCATGGCTCTAAGCCGACTGCACGCATAATCGCTTTAGCTTTTTGCACTTCATTTGTTCTAATCACAAATGGCAGCATCACGCCTACATTATCAAAACCTTCATCATGAAGCTCTTTGATAGCCTGGAATTCTGCCCGCAAGATTGCCGGTTCATCAAGCAGCCGTCTGATACCATGCCAACCGATCATCGGATCGGTCTCATGAAGCTCCTGCTCCCCGCCTTGTAAACTTCGGTACTCGTCTGAACGTACATCAGAACACCTCACCCATACAGGCTTATGCATAAAGGCTTTGGCTATTTTTCGTATCCCCTCTTTGAGCAAGCTGATATAATCTTCTTCCCTTTCCTGACGGATATACTCGGCTGGATGTATCCCGCCATCGGCGATCATAATTTCCAGCCGCACTAAACCTACCCCATCAGCTCCTGTCGCGGCTGCCCGGCCGGCTAGATCAGGAATATCCATGATCACTTTAATTTCCGTGGCGGTAACGATATCTTCCTGCACGGAAAGCTTTGCGGGCTGTTTCTCTTCCTCTCTTGATTCAACCTTCCCTTCATAGACCACTCCCCGCGTAGCATGGACAGTAACAATTTCCCCGTCCTTTAAAATATCAGTAGCATGTTCAGTCCCTACGATGCAGGGAACTCCCATCTCCCTGGAAACGATAGCTGCGTGGGAAGTCATCCCTCCTTCGTTGGTGATGATTGCAACTGCTCTCTGCATCGCTGGGACGTAATCTGGCATAGTCATCTTTGCCACAAGGACGTCCCCTTTCTTGACCTTGCCAAGATCCTCGTTTTTCAGAACAATGCGTACCGGTCCAGAAGCAGAACCACGTGATGCCGTCTCTCCTTTCAGAAGGATATTTCCTGCCTCTTCTTTAATGACTGGCCTCTCTCCCTTTCCTGCTTCAGCTTCTTTATGAAACGTCGTAACAGCTCTCGATTGCACGATGAAAATAGTTCCTTTCTCAATCGCCCACTCAATATCCTGGGGCCGGCCGTAATGCTCTTCTATTTTCCTGCCCAGCCGCGCCAATTCTATGATCTGAGTTTCAGGAATAGCCTGGCGCGTCTGCAGGTCTTCATCAATTTTTCGCTTGACATTGTTCCCTTGCTCATCCCTAAACATGCCCAGTTCTTGTTTCTTGACTTCAATTTTCTTTATTTTTCGAGTAGCTTTGTCAACGATATACAAGTCAGGATTCACTTCCCCGCCAACAATCATTTCCCCTAAACCGTAGATAGCTTCAATGACGATCTCGGTCTCATTATTGTTAGACGGATTTATGGTAAACATGATCCCGGACTGGTCAGAATTGACCATTTTCTGAACAATGGCAGAAATAAGGACTTTACTGTGGTCAAATTTATTTTTTTCCCGATAATAAATTGCCCTCGCCGTAAACAGCGAAGCCCAGCAGGCCAGAACAGCACTGACTACGTTCTCTTTTCCCCTGACATTCAGGTATGTCGCCTGCTGTCCTGCAAATGAGGCTGAAGGCAGATCTTCTGCTGTTGCTGAGCTTCGGACTGCTACAAAGACCTCTTCTGCCTTGACTAGATCATGCGCCGCCTTTCCTGCGCCAAGCAATTCATAGCTTTCTTTTATTTCTTCAGCTATATCTTCTGGAATCGGCGTGGAGATAATCAACTCCTGAACCTTGTTGGCAATGGCTTGCAATCTATCAGTATCTTCAACATTCAAGCCCTTCAACAGCTGTTGGATCTTATCTTTAATGCCAGTTCGCTCAGTATATTCCTTGTATGTTTGCGCTGTGACGGCAAAACCGGGAGGAACTGGCAAGCCGAGGTTATACATAATTCCCAGGTTTGTTCCCTTGCCTCCAGCTACTGGAAGGGAATCTTTATTCAAGTCTTTAAACCAGGCAATATAGGACATAAGCGCACCTTTTTTCTTTAGCAACCTTCTCAACTTTTTAAAATTTCTTGAATCTGTTTCTTGAGCTTGGGCAAGTCTTTTTTTATTATATCCCAAACTTCATTTAAGTCTACACCAAAATAATGATGAATTAATTTGTCCCTGGTTCTGGCAATATCGCTCCACGGGACATCTTTGTGCTTTCCCATAAACTCTGGTGACAAATTTTTGACCGCTTCACCAATGATTTCTAATTCTCTCACTATAGCATTTTGCCGCATTCTACTTTTTATAAACTTCTCTTTGGTAAGCGTCTTGGAAAAAGACTCAATAAAGTTAATGCTTTCAAAAACATGCTGTAAGAAGATCTCGGGATCTTTTTTCATATAATCCTTACCTCTTCGCTAAGAATCCTATTCTTCAGGAGATGATTCACTCCGTTGTATGTCAATAAATCCACTTTTTTATGTAATTTTTCTTCGAGTTCTCGCTCTAAGCGGACATGATCAAAGAGGCTAAATTTCTTTCTCCTGACTTTGATAAGCATATCTATATCGCTCTTCTTCTTCGCCTCTCCTCTCGCATAGGAACCAAAGATTCCTGCTTTCACTACTCCTCTCTTTTTTAAGATGGGCACGGCTACTTTAGCAATTTTTTGGAGTTCTTTATCTTTGATTTTCATAGGATAAGCAAAGTAATGATATTATTTAAAGGTATTCTTGGTTTAAGAGAAAGAAGCTTTTAAGATTTGTGGTTGGAATTGATAGTAAAATATTTAATATTCTGAAGTATTTTAAGGGATATGAAGCTGCTTTTCATCTGTAATCAAAACAAGAACCGCAGTAAGACTGCAGAACATCTCTTTAGCAGTAAATTTGACACTAAATCTGCAGGATTGTATAATCAGAAACCCGTCACTGCCAAAAAACTATCCTGGGCGGATACTATCATTGTCATGGAAGAACAGCAGCGCAGCGAATTGGCTAAACGCTTTCCTAAACAATATGCGCAGAAACGTATTCTTTCCTTTGACATTCCTGATGTCTATGGTTATAATAATCCTAAACTGGTAAGTGCTTTGAAGTCAAAGGTTAAAGAATATTCTGATCTCTTAGCGTAACCACTCTTCAAATTGGTCTTTAGCTTTTTCCTTGGAAGAAAATACTTTTGTTTCTGCAACTGAAAGCTCGGTTATTCTTTAGTTATGGTATACAAACCAAAACCTTATATATTTACCAAGAGATTAAACCATAATGCAGAACAAACTGTACAAGATAACAGGTGTTTTTCTATTATTATTAAGTTCTGTATCAATCATGTTTGAATTGTTGGCTTATTTATTACCACAAGAAGTTGTTGGAAGTTTACTGTTTGGAAATATTGTATTTGCAGGCTTGATTCTGCCATCTTTAACTCTACCTTTAGTTTTATTATCAGGAATATATTTTTTAATAATAGGATTTAAGAACAAAACCGCAAATAAAGTAATTTTTGCTTCAGCCATAATTCAGCTTATAAGCTTGCCTTCATTAGTCTTAGCATTTTTGCTCGGATTGTTGCCATGTTTGTCTGGACCCCCAGATGGATTCTGTATGCTTTTTGGTACGCCATTTATGTTTCTGGATTTTTTTCTATGGATAGTGGGATCGATTGTATTGGTTATTGGGATTATAATTCAAAAAAGGAATCAATAAAAATTCATAATTATATCATGATTACAGTCTCTTTTGCCAATATTCAATTTTAACTCAACTTCCATTCCCTCACAACCTTATGCACCGCTCCCTCCCGTCTCAATTCGCTCTCAAACAGAACCAGCCTATCAACCGTCATCTTACCAAACTCCTTATTCTCGAATTTCTTCACAAATTCCTGTAATTCTTTCTTATTCCTTCCGGTCTTCACTCTGGCAATAGTCAGATGCGCAACTTCTTCCTCATGGTCGTTCTTCCTAACTGAATCCAACTCTTTTCCAACTGCTTTCATCAGCGAAACTAATTCAGAACCTTCCGCACCTACCCACACCACATCGATCCGTTCCAAAGAAGGAAAAACGCCTACCCCTTTAACAGAGATCCCAAAACTCGTTGTCTTTCCAGCCACGACAGCTAACTTCCTCTCGATCTCAACAATCTTCTTCTCCTCAACATCACCCAAAAACTTCAACGTAAAATGAAGATGGGAAAGAGAAACCAGCTTCAGATCAGCACCAGTCTTAGATAGCTCATCGACTACTGGTTTTATCTTATTTTTAAGTTCTTCAGAAACAAGTACAGCAACAAACAACCGTTTCATCTTTACTTTTTTTCTAAATCTTCGCCAAAATCCTCGGTTTCTTCATAATCCTTGGACGGCGCTTCTTCCATTTCATGGAGATCCTTGGCAGAAATTGTTGCAAATTTGCTTTCCCTGACCGGCTTCTCTAGCTTCTCTACAACGGCAGCAAAACCAACCTTAGCAAGAACTTTGGTAATCTTGATTTTAACATACTCGCCTTTCTTTACGTTGGGTACAAACAACACAAACCCTTTAACCTTTGCAATCCCGTCGCCTTTTTCGCCGACGGCATTGATGGCCACCTCATACTCCTCACCTACTTTAACTGGTGCTTCCTGATCCATTAGATTATACCTCCTATTAATTTAAGCTTTAACATGATAAGAATTGGCCTGATTGTTTGCTTGCTTTTTCAAAATGTTGCGTACCGTTCATAACTTAATCTCTTGGGAACAAACCTGCTTTATAAATGTTTTGTTGATAATTTTTGTAGGTAATGTATTTGTTGCACTAATTTTATAAGAAAGCATTTTCGCGAGAAGGGATATGGCTAAAATAGGCATCGTAGGAGGCGGTTTTTCCGGCCTGACTGCGGCAAATTATCTCGCAAAAGAAGGGCATGAAGTAACTGTTTTTGAGAAACATTATGTTGTCGGCGGCGGTGCCATGAGCTGGCAAAAGCCCGTTCCCGAACGAGATGTGTGGTATTGGGGGGAATCGATCCATGTCCTATCCCATCTTGATAGCGGAAAAGAGTTGCGAAAGACGCTGGAAGGAGCTGGGCTGGATTTTGATACAGTAGTAGGAGAACTAACGTCCCCAGCAAATTTCACTCGGGCAGTAACCCTTGAAGGCGAGGCAGTAATGCCTAACTCTGATACGGAATTTGAATCGATGCTGCGGGGGAAATTTCCGGAGGAATCTAGAGGGATAGAAAGATTTTTTCAGGACCTCCGCGCCTTAAATCAGGAACGGCATGCAGACACCCATCCTGGATGGAGAAAGGCTCTGCTTGACAGCGTAGCAAAGGTGCCAAGTTATCTGTCATTCTTGAATATCCCAGCTCAAGGAATCTGCAGACCGCGCCTGGCAAGGAATTATCTTTTTAGGCCCACTTGGAAAAAAGCATTAGAGAGCTATTTCACAGACCCTCATCTAACATCCCATTTCCACCATCTCAATGGCTATTTTGGATTACGCTCGGAAGAGTGCGCCAGTAATCTGGCTATGGTCGCCTATGCCTTCTATTTAATTGACGGCGGGGCGCAGATGCCAAAACATGGGAGCTTCCAGAAAATTCTTAACGGCCTAGTCGATGCGCTTCACCAAAAAGGAGGAAAGGTCTATACCAACGCATGTATTGAAGATCTTGTGATAACCAAGGATAAAGTAGAGACTCTCGCCGTGAAGTCGCTGAGAAATGGCGGTCAGCGCACACAGGGGCGTACGCACAGGCTAGCTCCCAGGGATGAGCCGTACTGCTTTGGCTTTGATGAAATCGTCTGGACTGCCGACCCCAATATCCTCGTTGCTATCGCCGAAGAAAAGCTGCCAAGAAGCTATACTGAAAAAATCAGAACCTTGCGGGTATCTACCGGATTAACAGGATTCCATGCTCTTGTGGATTCTCGTCTGGAACAGCACGCCGATGTATTTGATGTTGCCTCGCTAGTTGTTGCGCCAACCTTCGCTGATCTGGACTTTCCTGAACGAGAGCTGTATCTTACAGCGCCGAGCTTACACCGTCAAGGGCTGGTTGTGGATAGAGATGGTATGCCTGTTAAGGGATTTCACGTGCTTAATTTTTATGTGATGGATAACCAAAATGAACAATGGATTAAAGAGAGAAAGAAAAGCGGGGGAAACAAGCCTCCTTACAGAACACATAAAGAGGCATTTGTCGACGAAAGACTGAAAATAATCGATGAAGTTCTCGGTACGAGCATACGTGACTACATTATCCAACGTAACATATTAACCCCTGCAACGTCTGCCAGGTACATGAACACTCCAGGCGGTGGCGTCTATGGAGCTGCCTGTACTCCAGGCCAATTTGTTCCGCACAATCTTTCTAAGACAACTCCCTTGGAGAATCTAACGCTTGCTTCCCATTGGACTTTTGGCGCAGGAGGGGTTCCAGCTGCACTAAATGAAGGAAAGGCAGCAGCAAAGATTGTCTGCGATAAGATAGGGTAGACAGCATACTACCTTCCATCTCATCCTTAACCAAGCCTCGATACCTAGCTTGATCATTTTCTCTACTTTCTAATTATTACAAACTTATTTAAAATTAAAAATATGTCTAGTCAGCCTAAAGGGTGTAGCATCAGTTAAAAAAAGGATGGAAATATCTCCAGAGATAGGTGAAGAAAAGGGTGAAGCTCAGGAACCTCTCCTGCTAGAAGACGATTTCCCTGATGAAGATGCTGCGACGAGTTCTCCCGTATTGGACGAGCTGCTTGACAACATTGATGTAAAACATGAAAAAACGACTCTCTATCAAGCACACGCCGAAACCGACGATGATGATGAGGAAACGTCCACCCCTTATGCTGCTAATGGCTTCTACTCTGGCAAAGCAGGCTCATTTTCTGAAGACGATGACTCCCTGGATGAAAGTGTTTCCGACACCTTAGACAGCGAGCAAAACGAGCCCAGCATTGAACGGTTTGTTCTTAACTTAATGATGTCTGGAGCAATGTACGAATATGAAGAGGCTCCCGATTATGTCTTTGAATTCTTGGAAGAAGCGCTTCAACGGCTTTTGAGGTCAGAAATACAGGCCTATCTCAAGTTCCGGGCAGGCTATGTAGCTGCATAAAGGAAGAAAGAAAACAAAATTAATTAAAAAAAAGTAAAACTTTAATTTGCGTCGCGCAACCCGCCTTCTAACACTTCGAAGCAGCATTCTCCATCCGGCAAATTCGGAGCATCGATTAATTTCGCAACCCTGGTGCCTTTCTTACCCTTACGCAAGTAAATCCTAAAGGTAGAGGCGTGGGCTACGATGTGTCCGCCGATAGAGGTAGTTGGATCTCCAAAAAATTGATCCGGCTTGGCCATGACTTGGTTAGTCACATAGACGCAGACGTTGTACGCGCTGGCAACCCTCGCTAAAGCGTGCATGTGCCTGTTCAGCTTTTGCTGTCGCTCTGCCAGTGTTCCTCGGCCAATAAATTCGGCTCGGAAATGCGCAGTCAAAGAGTCAACTACTAACAAGCGCACATTCTTGCCTTGCTTAGAAATCAAATCTTCGATTTTTTCTGTCAACAGCATCTGGTGATCTGAGTTGTAGGCTCTGGCCACCATAATTCTGGACAGCACATCTTCTGCATCCATGCCCGCTGCTTCTGCAAACTGCTTTATTCTTTCCGGACGGAAGGTATTTTCAGTGTCAATATACACTGTCATTGCAGTGGAATCTTCCTTCAGCGCATTGACGGTCAGCAAATGCCCTATTTGCGTTTTTCCTGATCCAAATTCTCCGAAACATTCAGTGATTGCACCGCTTTCGAACCCGCCGCCCATCAAAGTATCAAAACTTGCTGAACCAGTAGATAGCTTTGTAACTAGCTCACGGCGCCGCAAAATGTCCATGCCTGTTTCAAAGCCCATCTTCATGCTGTCACGGGCTGCATTGATCATTTTTCGCGCTACTGCATCAGATACCCCAGTAACTTCTATCAGTTCACCGACGCTGGAAACCGCAAGTGACATCAGATCATGATATCCAGCGCTTTCTAATTTCTCCGCGGTTGCCGCACCTACACCCGGCAAATCTGTTAACGATAATTTTTCCATTTTTAGCCCCTTACTTGGTTCATTATACTTCGGCACTTTAGATTTTAATTCGCCTTCATCCAATTCATCTACAATTACTTTAATTTTTGCTTCTGTCATTTTAATTTGCACCTCCTTTAAATAAACCTTGCTCTTGCAGCACTATATGCTCATATGCCTTCTGCAATACTACTTGCGCTTTTGGCAGATCAGTAATGCGGAAAGAATTGGTTGACTGCCATTTCCCGGCCTTATCCGTGTAACTGCGCTCGATGGAGATAGTCTTGTATTCTGATTCTTCTCCATTTGCTTTTTGGCCCTTATTGTGCCATACCGTCGCAGAAACTGCCCCAGCTCTAATTTTTTTCTCAGGGTAATTACCCTGTCCGTTTTGTGTTACTTGTTTTGTTTCCATTTTATAAATACCTCCTTGGTATTCCCGTTTTATTTCAACCACTTATCAACTGAGAAGTTTCTATCCCGGTTTCATTTAAGTAGTGGAGTGTGATATTTGTTTTCCCTAATTTGTAATTCATGCAATCTGGAACTGAAAATTTCCTAAATAAATCTAGTAATTTTTCTGAATCTCTAACTTTAAAGTAAAGATAATACCAACCCTTGTTAGGATACCTTTTATTATCCGTATTTTTATAGATACTAGGTTCAACATTATATTTTTCTTTAAACCATTCTTTGATGATTAACTGTTCTCCAAAGGTAAAACCATTTGTATGTAGACGAATGTTTCTGTCTCTTTTATGATAAGAACCGTCATCAAGATACCAGATTAATAATCCAAAATCATCCAACAAATTCAAAATATCTCTGTTGATACTCTTATACCCCTTTGAATAAAAAAGAGTATAATATTCATTTAATGCTTTGAAATTTCTACTTTGATAAAGATAAGCACCAAGTGATGTTCTTCCTACATTAAACATTAATCTTTGTAATAAGTTTATTTTCCAAAACATATACTCTTTTTGTCTTTCACAATGGCCACCTTCCAATCGAGCATAAATTGAAGTTGCCGATATTCTACAGCTTAAGTCCCCTAGCAACCCGCCCACAATTACTTGTCTTTCTATAGGCGTTAGTTCTAATTCGCGTCTAATTGATGTAATCTCTTTGTTTACCCCTAGCCTACTTGCTTTAATGCGTAAAGCATTTGGTGACTTACCAATGGTTCCAGCAAGTTCCTTATCCGGTAAAGTTGGGAAATTCTGTTCCAAACATACAATGTGTTCTTTTGACCAAACCATACAATCATAGCACTTCAACTCCTTTATAATTTCCATCCGGACTTGACCAGTGACCAGTGGGTAGGTAATTTTCAGGCTGTAAGACTTCTAGAAGTAAAATTTCTGAGAATCAGGGGTTGACCAGTGGCAGGAGACATGAATCATGATTATTAGAATTACTTGCTGTAAAGGTAATTATGGTCGTTCTCCTAGTGCAAGGCGCTTATTGATGTCCCCTACGATAGGAATTAGGTTCCATATTTCGCTAGTGACATAGTGAGCACCGGCACCATAGAGATTTGCCCGCGCTGTAAGCAATTTTTTCGCGCGTTCACTCGCTGGAAAAGCCATAAACTGTTCTACTGGCATACCAATTTCATTTCCAGTCATGTCAAAAGCAGCCGTCCACATCCCTGCATGCCGACCTTCTTTAACATCACCTGGAGTGTCCCCAGCTTTAAGAACTAAGGCATTAGACTCAACATCCATTAACAAGGCATTAAGATTACACATCCCCGGTTTGTCTCTGGACATATCTTTTCCCAAGCCTCTGATGGTATTGACCTCATACCTTCCATCCCGCCGTACCCAATAAGCGCCAGTAGCGCAGGCTGCAGTATCCAAAACCAAGCCTTGCTCTTCCATAAGCTGTAACAAAAGCTCGGTCTGCTCTTGAGTATATCCTGTTGTTGAACCAATCTTAAGCCCTTGTTCCCGTAAAACAGTTACTGTCTCCAAAGCGCCGGGTATTAAATCTTTATACTTAGGGAGAATTGCTAATTGCATTGGTTGATATTTCTGAAACATCCTGTCGACATCACTTTCAGTTGGGTATTGCCCATGGATTTCACGCCATCTTTCTCGGACAGACTCCATCTGAGAAATTTTGTAAATATGTTTACGCTTATGCACGCCCATGGGAGCCCGCGCTTCTGCTTCTGTGATTGGTACACCTTCATCTGCGTACACCTCTCGGAATGCTTCCATTGGAGCTATACAGCCCCAATCCAAAAGTGAGCCAGCTTGGTCTATAATTACTCCTTGTAATGATCGCGGTTTTAATTCCATAAAGCCATAAGAAAACCCATTCCTTATAAATTCTTATATGCTGAAAAATTTATCTAGCAAAAACATAGATAGAATACAGAGAACACTAAGAAACATTCTCCAACCGGGCAATCTCTTCTTCCGGACTGGCTTTCATCACTATCCTGACATTAAACTCCAGGCGGTCAAACATCTCATTTCGTTTGACATTCCCCAGCAGCTTGAACTGCTCGCCAAGAAGCTCCGTTTTAACATCTTCAAACATTGCCGGGTTCTGCTTGTAGAGGAGTATGTTTTCCTCCGTCTTATTCAGCAGATGCAGAATCTGGTTCTTCCAGAAGACACTCCGGATATTGCCAGTGCCATCATCAACGATAAGATTCATCACATAATTAAGCTGGGGCTGGATAGAACCGTGTTCAGTACAAACCGCCTTCCCATCAGACTCCATCACCCGCTTATTGCAGCTTGGACACACCGCAAAAAAACGTGGATCGAATACCTGCACAATCGTGCCCATGATTTCTGCGGCACTGCCATCATCGCGTAGATCGACTATTTTCTTTCGATCATAAGAAGCTCCTTCCCTCACCGAGAGCACCGTTTCTCCTTCCGGATTAATGACCAGCTCTCCTTTGTTTCCAAGATGAAGCTCACGATCGGTATTGTTTTCTTTTACATACCCTTCTTTCACCAGAAGAACATCCCCTTCTTTGACATTTCTGAGCAGCTCCACTTGGTCGTTCCAGAAAACAGCGCGTATTGTTCCCGTCTCATCGCCTAACACCAGAGAACAGACCTTTCCTGTAGAATCTCCTTTTGCGAACTCTCGGACGTCAAATTTGCGGACCACTTTTCCTGCTGTCGTTACATTACGCATGCCTGCATAGATTTCCTTGATTTTCAGTTTTGTCTTTTCAGGACTTATCAGAACTACTCCTAATTCATTGGCGATGATATGCGCTGCCCCTTCCTCGCTGATTAACCCGGAGAGCTCATTAATTTTAGCCCGTATTTTCTCCTCTAATTCTGCAACGCTTAGTCTGCCAGAGGCAATAATTTTCTGCTTGATTTCAGCTAAAGGAACCTTATACATACTCTACACCACCATAGAAAAAAGATTTGAAAAATGTTTATAATGATTTATATTATGGAGGATATATTCAGCTGCTGGAGAAATCCAAAGCAATAGCATACGTGACTAATTTCTGCCCCTCCGACGTAGGAAGATAGGCTAACTGAGGGCTGGCAATACAGAACGGAACAATGGAGGAATCGGAAAATTCTTCTTGTTCGCAACTACCATACTTCCAGTAATCAAGTTTTGCCATGTCCAAGCATTGCTTCAGCTCCTCCTTCCCGACACACGATGCAAGTAACCGCAAGCCTTCTTCCTGCAATCGTTGATACTCATCAAATGAATATCCCAGATATACTGTGAAGCTGGTATCAAAAATATAGGTTGCTTTCTCCCTGCTGATCACCCCTTTCCCACCCTTACCAGTCAGAAAAGGACCGCTAAAGGTTATGTCGGAATAAGTATTGCCAGGAATTGACGTGGTTAATTTTTCTGATACCATCTCTGGAACAAGGGTAGCAATACCCTTAAAACACCACTTTCCTTCCTTAAACCAGACCTGTGCTTCTTCAGCCTTGCCACAGCTCGACTCCGTTCCAGGCGCATAACCTCCATTTTCTACTAATTGCCAAGCTACCTCAACACCAGCCTGTTTGATCAGGATCTCATTCTTGAGAAGCTGCTTTTCCGCTTCTTGGTAATTCTTGGTAAGAAAATCAAGCTGCCATTTTCCTTTGATATCAGTTTCAACATCAAGAGTGCCGCTTAACAAGATAAATGAACCAATACCGACTAACAATCCCAGAAGTACAAGATGAATGACTAATCCTTTCTTATTCATGGTTATTATTCCTTGTATCATTTGTATATCTCATTTTTATGTGAACCATGCCCCTATACCGGCGCCAAACAAAGCCCATCGTGCCACCTGCACGCATATATGCCCGCTTTTGACGATCCCACTCTCACTGGATTGGTGTTGCAATCCTCTTCATTTCTGTAATCAAAACAACTGGTGATAGTCCTGCCGGCAAAGACCTTGCTCCGTTTGATCAGATCCTCAACCTGTGAAGGATCTATTTGCTCCCCGCCTGCTGTGAGCACTTTGATATTGGCAATTGCTGAGTCAACACGCTTAAAATCGCCAAGCTCAACCAAACTTTTGTGGTTGCTGTCATTTATTCCTGACGTTAATGCAAGGCTGGCAACAACTAGGATGATGATCGCTCCAGCTATTAAGTAGGACAGATCAAGTACATCTCCAAGGATTCCTTGTTTTCCGATCATGTTATCTAACCTTTAAATCCTGCACATACACGATTAACTGGTCCTTCAGCAAGCGGCCATCCTTACTCACTAACACTTCCTTATTAAAACTGAAGATGTCCCTGTTGGCATAACTGCTGGTCTTGATTTCAGTATTGTGTTCTTGCAGCAGCAGGCGAAAATTATAGCGAGTATGTCCTGTTTGTAGGTCCAGAGGATAGCATTTTTCCAGTTGCTGGTCTGTGAATTTCTGCAGGTCTATCACTCCCGACATGGTTGTTCCACTTTGAGGATCATGCCGCGCAAAACAGTCTTCAACATTGGTAAAACGCAAGGCGATGAGCTCTGCCTGAAGCTGCGACGGCACTTGCACCAGTTTGCCTTTGTAATTCACAATTGTTAGCACAAAGGCGAACATCACGCCAGTAATTACAATTCCGACGATCGTCCAGAATACCACTTTCTGCGCTGTATCAAATACCTGTGCTTTGCGGTCCATCTTATTCTTGAGTTACAAAAACTCCTCCATTTTCGTCAGCAATTTGTTGCAGGAATTGCTGTCCTTGCTGGCGTTCTTTCTCAAAGGTCTCCCTTTCTGTATCTGAGATATCGTCTGGTATTTTTGTAAATATGGCAATAACATTGATCTTGGCCTTATCCGCAGCATTGGCACTTTTTATCTGCGCAAGAGCTAGCGGAACTATATTAGGTCTCCCATCTGAAAGCAGGTACAGAGCCTCTATCTCCCCTAACGACAAGGCTTTCTGAACCGCCTCTCCGGTGTTGGTGGTAGTTCCCGGCTCAAATGTATCTATGAATGCGAATGCTTCTTCCCGCGTCTGATCATTAAGCTCAACCAGGCCTGGCTTAAAGGTTTTGATGTCAGAATCGAAGAAAACCAGGTTAAATCTCTTCCCAGTCTCCATCCCCTGCAAAGCTGTTTTAAGCTGCCATTTCGCAACATCGATCTTGCGCTGTCCTGGCGGTTCAAGACCTTGCGGAAAGACCCAGCCTGATTCTCGTTCCATCGACCCAGAGCGATCGATGACAAAGACGACGGGATCTCCTTCAATAGCCAAACCATAAAATGTTGGTCCTGCTGGAATCTCCTTTGATTCTTCTTCCGCCTTCTCTTTTCGTTCTGGCTCACATTTGCGGAGAATGATCGCTTTTCCTTTCTTTTCAAGGCAAAGAAGATTCTCCTGCTGCAACGTTCCAAAAGCATCATAGCCTTCTGGCAAAATGAATGATCTGCTAACCCGTTCTGCTTCAGTGTCATCTTTCTCAAAAACAAGAACGGATTTTTTGCTGAGAATGATGCTAAACTGCGAGACATTTTCTGGATACTGGACCATTGCATCTCCGGGAACGCCAGCTAAGGTATCAGCCATCATGGCAATGTCTTGGGCGAGATTCACTTTCTGTGTCAGCAGCGAACTGCCATAGCTATGAGCAACCCTGGCTGTCGTGAACACCACCAGGGCTACAACTAAAAGTTCAAAGATCACAATTAATACCTGCGAATCAGCCTTTTTGTTCATATCTTGCTCATCTTTTGCTCATTTTATGGCTTCGTAGGCTTTTTGATCATCCCACCAATTGAAGATGACACTGATATCTCCATCCTTTCCACGGCAATAAGGTGTATTGGCAACACATTTGATGATCCGTACAGTTTGTCGTCGTGGGCCATCTTCGCTCCTGTAGGCAATAATTTCGCTGTCAGGTGAAAACTCGACTCTAGGCAAGGATTTGCAGATTAGTTTCTGGCACTCACGAAGCTCGCTATCTTCATTATCCCCAAATTCAGTACATAAACACAGACAGGTTTGTTTCTCGCATTCAGCAGGCGAAGGAAGGGAATAGGTTACATCATTAAGCCACATTGTGTTCCGTCGTGTTCTGTCATTAATGAAATAAACGTAGGTCTCTGCATCCTGGATGAACACAAACGGCCGCACCTGTGGAAGCGGACTTTTGGCAACCTCCTGGATTTCTGCTGCCAAGTCTGCAAAATTAGTACTGGCCTGGCTCGTCAATCGAAACCATTTTGCTCCCACGCAGCTGGCAAAGCCGAAGACAAGCAAAGCGAGAAGTAAACCAGTTAAAAAGCGCAGCATTATTCCTTTTTTTGTTACCATTCGTCACCAGTTTTCATGCGCATAAGCCCGTTACGCAACCATATACTCTAGAGCATAACATTTTAACGGAGTTCTTCCCAACCCCGATCTTTGCACTTGAATCGTTTGCCGCCGACTGGAAGGACTTTGCCCTCTCTTTCGACGTCACTGTCACAGAGGTACCAGCTTTTGTCCTCGGCACAAAGAAGGGACCCTTCTGCTTTGGACTGCCATTTGTAGGCGAGGAAGAGAACCTCTGCTTCCTTGTCTCCAGTAACAGCAGTTGCTAAATCAATATTTCTGTGTGACAGATGTGGAAGGACAAACCCAACTTTTGCTCCCGCCCAGCCGCAATCGTTTTCATCGGGAGCATCATCTTCAGAAGCATGCACTAAACAACCACTTGGAGGAAGGGAGGTTCTTGACTCACCTGCATCATCACAATCATCATCCTGCGTGTCGCAATTAGGAGATGTTTCTGGATCGCCGCCATTGCCACCCCCAAAGAACCCTTCACACGTTGCATGTATCTGTGTTTGGAACGGTAGTTTTTCATCGTCATCTGCAAATATTTCTATTGACTTCTTGGTTACCCAGTTGATCTTTTCAGATTTCTTGTTCTGCAGCCAAATTGGGAACCAAACGTCATTATTGGTTTCATCTGTTTCTCCAAGAGCCTCAGTGCTGTCAACTATTACTCTCAGAGAGCATTTAGTGCTTCCAGCACCATCGCAGTGATCTCCTTTCCCTACCTCAATATGGATAGATTCGACAAGATCGAGGGGTGAAACTGTTTCACCAGATCTAAGAGGTCCAACTTCGAAAGTGCTTTTTGTTTCGCAGCTGTCTACTTCCCGGTTTTCATTACATACTTGAATGCTTACACTAAAAGGTTTAGGTATATTTTCCTCTCCCACATTTTCAACATAAAAGTCCACCTCAAGCTCCTGTGAATTGTAGGTGTTCTCCAAATCAAACGTTCCGTCTGTTGATTCCTCAGCTGTCTCCCAATCAAATATTTTCAATTCTGAAACAGTCAAATCCCAGTTGCCTGCTAGACCCTTCTTTTCAGTAACTCCGATAGCCGTTTCAGAAACCAGATCGCATCGGGTTTTGAAACTTTCATCACTTTTTTTGATGCATTGCTCTTTATTATCCCCGTCACAGTTGGAATAAAAGGCTGTGCCGCTTTTCTCAAAACAGGTGCTAGAACTCAGTCCGCCGCAGGAACTTTCCGTAGTCGCAAACCATTTGCAGGTCAATTTATCCTTATTTGCTTCTTGCTGTGAAATGCCTATCGGACATCCCCGCAATGTTCCTTCCAATCCCCCGGTAGAAAGGCAGGGGCAAAGGTCAATGGAATTAATTGGGCCATCCCCATCGCAGTTACCGGCATCAAACAGCTCTGAACCAGTCTGGCCGGCTTTGGCAATTCGTGGAATAAAATTAATTGCAATAGCAACCACAACTAGGAGAACTAAAATAATGCCGCCTAATTGCTGGAATGACCATGCACCTTTTTTATTTCTCACCATAAGCATCAAACCTCTTTTACAGTATTTAAATTATTCTCCCGCTACATCCGGCTCATAATAGCAGGGCTGCTCTTTATCAAACCTGTTCAACTTCAGCAGCCATAAGCCATTTTGATTATAGGGAATCTCAAACCCCGCTAGGCGTGAGAGTGAAGTCCCCTTCCAGAAACTTTCTTCGATGTTGCTGGCAAACACTAATGCATACACTTCCTCGGACGTGAATACAGTTTCGTATAACTGGATGTATCCGTTTTCCTGAATATATGATAACACGTCTGAGTTTTTATATTTTGACTTCATTTCTCCAAGACGGCCTAATATTTCCCCCTTTGTCAATGTCGGCCCCTTCTGATAGACAATAGTATTGCAGACAAAACATTTCGTTTTTTCATCGCCATTACCTATCAAATTACCTATCGTGCCATGTATCCCAAATATTTCGTTAAGCCTTCCTTCCAACCATATCCACCAGCATCTTTCCATGGACCGTGCGAAAAAATCCAATGCTTCTTCTTTCTTTACTGCTGAGAATTTCTTGTCAATGGTCTTACATAATGCAGGAGACGAGATTGTTTTTACATCAAAAAGATCTACCTTCGTTTTCGCCTTCAAAATCAAACTGTCCCTGCAGATTATTTCTGATTCCAGCGACCCGGACTTGGAAATAATTCTCTCGACACTGAAGGCAATCAAAAAGAAGGAGATGAGGATGATTGTCCACAGTACTAATTGCGTCAGAGCAATACCTTTTTTATCAGTCTTTTCTAACATTGTGTCAACTCCCCTTTCGATAATTGTAGCGAGATGCTTCCAGTTGCCGTCCCGCCGACATAATCTGTCCTAATACCATGCTGGTCAGCTATCCAAACGCGATCGGAGCGAGTGGTAGGGATAAAACAGATATGCTTATTATCAGGGGAGAAAAAAATTCCCCCATCCTGCAAGTTGTTACAGAGATAATTCGGCCCTTGATCATACTGCAGTGTTTCTTCTGTAGGTTCAAGAGTCATGACCCTGTTACCTTTATCACAAGTTATGCCAACTAGTTTCGTTTGGTAAAATATCTTAATATAATTCACCGGCTGGAAATAGCTTCCAGCAGTTTCTTCCTTCTGAATATATTTTGTAAAAAAGTTCTCTGCCACTTCATCACTGCCAGCAATCACGCAAGGGATCATATTTTCAAACTCCGCTCCTAATTCCGGAATAAGTTTCCTGCCGTCAACGCCGCCGTAGACCAGCATTGTGGTCTTGCCATTCTCGTACCTGAACTCGATACTGGTCTGCCGGTCGCCTAGATCCGGCAATTTGCCGTATTCGGTAAAACAATCGGCTTTACTGCTTAACAATGTAGCATTAATTGCATTCTTTAAACTTCGGATCGCAATAAGGTGCTCTTGAGGCAGCTGCGTCTGTGTTGCCGGAAGCTCTTCCGCTTCCAGATTCTTTGTAAAATCAGGGAAATAGTCCTTAAGAGTTTCCACATTCCTGCCTAATTTCAGCAGCCCTCCCTCTTCCTGTATCAAGAAAACATAGAACAGCACAGCGACCGTTATTGCAGCAATGACATAAAGTCCCAATTTTTCTGCAGTTAAATCGCCTGATTTTCTTCCTTTCATGAATTTATCCCCTTTCATCGCACTGCCTCAGGAAAAAAGAAGAGAGCTGAGATAATCAACGATAGAATTCCATTTCCAGACAATGTAGATGATTACTAAAGCCGCGGCCAAGACAAAGAGAGCTTTCAATAAAAAAGTCCCAGGTTCCAGTCCTTTTTTCGCCCATTTCATGGTGCTGCTTTACCTATCTTCCCTAATTTTGTTGCAAGTAAAAAGAGAAATAACACTCCTAGCAGGACCAACAATCCAATTGCTACAAGTTTTTCCATGGCAATTCCCTTTTTACTTTCCATAGTATACCCTTAAGTCTCCATATCGTTTCCTATGATTACGCCAGAGCGCCTTTAAAACAGCAAAGCCTGCTCTCCCCGGTCTTTTCATCTGGGGAGCACTGGAACGTTTCGTCCGGATTTCCGCCCCCTTCCACACATTCATTAAGCGATTTGCATGTCCCACCTTTACTGATGCAGCTGAAAAGACCTTTTTGCCCTTTTTCCACCCCGCCGCTAAAGATGATGATGAGAATGATAACCATGACCATGACTGCTACTGCACCCATAATCACCCACCACATGTTCATTTCTGCTTTTTTTACTCTCTTTATCATCTCTGCCTGTATCTTTTTTTCTTACTACATTCAGGTGCAATAAAACTTGCCATCACCATAGGGCAGGCATTCAGATCCCCGACCGCAGACGGCAGCATTATCCTTACATGATTTAAGGACACCAATGCAGCAGGTCTTGCTGGCACCACAGTCAAATGTTGGCGTCTGGAGTGTGCTGCCCGGACAAGAATCCCCTTCCAAAACACACACACCGCCTTTACTTTCACAGGCCGACAATCCAGCTTCCAAGCTGCCGGTCTTTTCGCTAAAGATAGATAATAATACCAGCATCACGATCAGGGCGATGACTGCACCAATGATAATCCACCACATGCTTGCGCTTGCTTTGCCCATCCTTCACCTGGAAGTCAATACGGGTTTTGTCCCGATCAGACTAACCCCACACGCAGCCGCTGTTGTCTTCACAGGAAGTCTTGTCGCTGCTGAATTCCTTGCATCTGTCTATTTCGTCTCTAAATGCCGATTCAGTCCGATCCCGATCTTCCCCTGATAAGGCCCGTTCATACTCGGACATGAAAGCATTCTCAGAAGACTGGCCAGGACGGCATTTGCCATAGTAAATCTTCATTTTAATCAATTCTGTTTTGGTTTCTTCACCTACCTTCTGCCCGAACTGCGAGGACTGCTGGGTAAAAATAACAATCAGCACTACCAGGACAATTAAAGCCAGCGCAGCTACGATAATGACATTCAAAGAAAGACCTTGTCCCTTCTTGAAAATTTTTGGAATTACCATCTAAACACACCTCGTTTTTAACTATTTAGTATTATATTTCCTCTTTAAACAAAGAAAGAAAATTTATATATAAATGTTGTGTAGGTTTTGGCTCAGTAAAAAATCTTGAAAAAGTCGCCGCCATGGCCAAGAGGTAACCTGAGAACTGCTTTTCGTAAGATCAGTTGGTAGGTGCCGCTCCTAAAAATTGTACTTCAAAGCGGCACGAAGGTTACGGCCAAGGCGACTTTTTCTACAGAGCCGTAGGTTTTAGGTTCCAGAAAGCAAAGGCCTGACCGTACCTATCGAAAACATAATAAACCCAGTTACCCTTTCCAGCGTATGAAAACAAGGCATCGTTTTTTGGCCTACCTCGGCCTTGCCGGCATTATACTTCTCTTTTCCAGCCTGCCGTTCCTGTTCCCGCAGCTCAGGCAGCTTGGTTCTACAGAGTTCATACGGGAATTTGTCCTTAGTTTTGGCATCTTCTCCTTCATTGCCTATATCCTCCTGGTTATCCTTTCCGTCCCGTTTATCATCCCCAGCACCCCAGTCATCCTTTCTGGCGGGTATATTTTTGGCACCCCCCTCGCCATGGTGCTCTCGATGATTGGCATCATTCTGGGTTCTACCCTGGCTTTTTATCTCACGCGACTGGGAGGAAAACCCTTGCTGAAAAAGCTGGTGGATACTCACCACATTACGCATTTTAATATGGTACTACGAAAAAGAGGAAGCATTGCAGCGTTTATCTCCTATGCCCTTCCTATCTTCCCCAGTGATTCTGTCAGCCTCCTTCTAGGACTAACCGCCATCCACTACAGTCTTTTCCTCTTTTTAGTTATTGCCGGCCATATACCCCGGCTATTGATTATCATTTCGCTTGGCGCTGACCTTTATCAAGGGTTGACCTGGTTTACGTTCCTCTCTTTTGCCGTTGCCGCGCTGTTCATCCTTATCGCTGTATTCAGGGAAAAGATAAAAAAACTGTTCTTCAAAGAGCTCCACGCCTTTGAAAAAGAAGTAAGGCTGGCTGAACTTCTGCTGGAGAAAGAGTATGGTAAGATAGAAAAAGATCTCAACTCGACTAAAAACTGACTTTGACCAGGGAAGGACTATACTAGAGAGACTCAATCGCAAAGATAAAGCACATTCTCAACCAAGCCTGCGTCGGTATTGATAGGAAACAAGCCGGAAGCATCCCGCTCTTTGTATTTAGGACAACCTCCTCCGGCTATGACCGGCTCGATAAGATCCTGAGGAGTAGTCTCCTGAAAGACGATTAACTGGGAGTGGAATTCGTAATTCTTATTCCAGCTGCCTAAAGTCTGATTCAGTAAATAGGACATCATTTCATGTAAAAAATCGCAGCTATGCAGCCGTTCCCCGCTGACAGGGCCACGACATCTGTACTGCGAATAACCATCTGTGTCATGATATCTTGCACAATCATCAATAATATCTTTCCCGATCTGCGGACTCTCCAGCCCTTGGTATTGTGGAACACAATCGGCATTCGTTTCCACTGTCGCTTTCATTAAGGCGCTTAAAGTGCTGTACGACAGCCCTTTGCGAGTGAATATTTTTTTGTGCGGATCTGATTTCAGAGCGAATGTAGCTAGGAACAACATCCCTACCGTGATCAGAAGCACGATAACCACCAGCCCGACCATCTCTATCTGCGATCTTTTGGAGGTCATGAATACACCACCACCGCTAGATAGCCGAATTTGTGCAGCTCTTGCCCTTTCCCAGCAATTTCATCCCGTAAAGTTACCACGAAAAACGTTGGCTCTTCCCGTGTAGCATCTGGCTTTTGCTTATCATAAAGAATGAAAGTGCTGTTGCCGGGATAAACTTCCTGCACATAAATCCGCGCATAGGAAAATATCTCAAAGTAATAATCATCGAGGTACTGCTTGATAGTTTCATTTAACGACCGTAATTTCAGCATATCAACGCAGTTATCTTCTGATTCAGCTTCGCCTTTGCTGCAGATTAATTCCGGCAGAAATAATGTTTTCAAGGTGGTTTCGATTGCTCTGGTGCCTAACAGCTCTTCTTGTTTCTCCTGAAATGAAACCTGCTGATACTTGTAATAGAAGATGATGCCAAAAAAAATGAGGACAAAGAAGATAAACAGTACTGCGATTGTTTCTGACATCTGTATCTGTGCTTTTCTATTTCTTCGAAGGCCGTAAGGTAGGGTTGAACGTTTCATTTTTCAATCAATACAAGCGTATGCAGTTTAACCGCAAATTATTATTCAAATCCTGGATCTTGCCCGCTGTGGAGATAAGATCCAGACAGATTTCTTCTTCTAACTGGCATGCTGCTGCCCTGCTTTTGAGCGCAGCCAGGGACTCTGTAAGGTGATCAGGGTAATTCTGGATATTTCCCAGGCAATCTGGATGTGCTGAGAGGCCCTGCGAAAGATAATACTCTTGTAATTCTCCCAGCTTGCCGCCAACTTGCAGCTCGGCAATTCCGCTGCCGCCGTACACTTCTGACAAGATCTCCAATCTCCGGAAAGCTTTTTGCATGTTACATTGATAAGTTTTATCGTCTCCTGCAAAAATTGCGGCATACTTTGCCGCATCCCGCTCCCCGCCTAGTGAAATGATTCGTACCGGGTTTTTGTTCAGCTTTTTCCATTCAAGCCCTTCCTTCTGGTAAAAATCTATCGTATTCTGATTCGACCCAGTGAAAACAACTGCGCTTACCTTCATGTCATCAAAATCCTGTAAACTTCCAGGAACTTTTTTCCCGGGAATATGGGTTCCATCCGCATCAACAATCCTAACATCAAACTCGCTATCCGCATCTATCTCGCTGAGATCAGTAACATACTCCCTGTTGAATCCTTCCGTGGCGTTAAGGAATTCATTGACAAACACCCCATCACCGCCGGTTAGATAATATTTGTTGCTGGAGGAAGTGATTAACAGGAAATCGATCACCTTGAATGGAAGCTTATAGGGAAGACTCCAGGCGATTATTTGACGGCCCTGCATTGTCTTAGGAGCAAAAAGAGGGTCGATAGCATTCTGTGCCCGTGCCGGCCTTCCCTGGATTCCAAACTCGCTGACACTGTCTATGCAATCAAAATATAAGGTGTAATCAGCTAAGCCGCTTGCATCGATGAAATTTTTGGTGCTCTCCGAGACACCAGCTCCTGTGAGGATCGATTCCATAATGCGCACTACTTCCACAGACAATCTCTCTTCAGAAACCTGCTTCTGCTTGACAACAATGCTAAAAAAAAAAAGGAGAATGACTGCTCCTGCAATAGCGATGTAAATCCAGCTGAAGGTGAGCTGGATTTGCCCGCGTTGGTTTGGTTTGTTTATTTTCATAAAGTGTTTATCTTACTGTATCTTAATATTTGTCGATTGCATCCTTTTCACTGATCGGTCGGCAGCCCAGGAGAAATTTCCGTCCTATCGCCCTTCCCTTCCAAAACTATCGTAAAATGCCCGTCCTTAATATCTGCGCAGAGGAAATCCTTGCCGACAGTAGGGTCAATGCTGAGTTTATACACTTTTATTTTCACGGGCGCTGATGGCACCAGGAAGACATTCTCATCCACAGACTCGTAACCAGACGACTGCTCCCACACGCTACAGCCAACTTGGTCTAACTTGCAGAGCTCAGGATCGTACTTCTTGTCCATATCGACGAAACAAATCTGTTTGTATTTTGCCGGCGTGGTAAATGTTTCAATTCGTACTGAGCCAAACTCGGTGTATAATCTTTTGATCGAACTTTCTAAACTCGTTTTAAATTGAACAAAAGCCACGTCCTCCCCGCTCTGTATGAATCCTGTAACAGCTTTATATCCAAAGATCATGATCAAGGCAAAGGTGAGGGCTGCAAGGATAAAAACAAAAACTTCTCCGACCCCCATCCCTTTGCTATTATAGAGTTTCAACATTATGCATCACACTCTCACCCCTTCCGCTTCTTGCTCATCTTCCGCAACTGGGAGAAAATATCTTTTGCCTCACCCGTTGTGACAACTTGATGGATCTTTTTGTCTTTAGTTTTATCTGCGATATCTTCAAGCTTTGAAAAGATGTCTTTCTCTTCTTTCCGCAACCCCGGCTGGATTTCATCCTTATGCTCAGTGTACTTCTCTGCAAGCTGCTGCAGTTTTGGCAGATTTGACACTCCCTTGTCCAGGAATTTATCAATATGGGGAATCCGTGGAGAGTCTTTGTTGAACTGCCTGAAGACCGATGCTCGTGCACGCAGCTTGCTCTTTTCTTCCCGCGCTAGGCGTAGCTGGACCAATTTTTCTTTCCAGGAGGAGATTTCCCGTTTTGCGATAGAGGGAGCGCCAGGTCTGAGAGGAGCCTGTTCGGGCGTTCGTCGCGGTGAAGGAAGTTTCCCTTTCTCAGAATAAAGATAGTAGTAGATGAGGTATCCTGAACCGCCGGCAACCATCAAGAAGCCAAGCAGAAGGAACAATAGGGCTACAACATCTAACTCTTGTTCCGGAGGAAGCCCCCCTTTAGGAAACTCCTCTTTTGCAGGCGCATCAGCGAGACAAGGATTGAGATAGCCGGAGTATTCTTCAAAATTACTCAATCCGTCACTATCATAATCTTCTAAAGTGTCACTGATCCCATCACTATTAGAATCTGGGCTAAGGTAATTGAGTTGGCAATCCAGTCTGTCATTTGCCTTTTCCCAGATATCCGGTAGTCCATCGTTATCGGAATCTATCCCAGCCTGGGACAACGGAACCTGGCCAGCAGAGCAGCCCCGCTCATCAGCGATCTTCCCCGCTTCAGTACGAGCACATTGGTCGCAGCTGTCAAGAACGCCATCGCCATCATTGTCAAGGAGATTTATCTTCTTGGAACCAGTATAATTGTTTCCTGAATTGTCTTTGGCTGCATAACAGACCCATCCCGTTTTCTCGAAGAGAACCTTATCGCCTCTGTAGATCTTCTCTGGAACACAAGCATCTGCCGAAGAAGACTTGCCATACATTATGGTACAGCCGGCGATGTCCTCGCAGCGCAGCTCTACCGGAGTCGAAGTGCAGCTCTCTGGGATGGAATCATTGATCAGGATTGTCACTGCAGGTGCGCCGGTATCATTCCTGCAGATCTCTTCGCTTCCGGATGTGGTAACAAAACCATCACTGTCTTTCAAAAAGCCCCAATTACCGGCAGCATCGCCGGCGCTTACCTTAACAATATATTTCCTATCTTGCAATAATCCTACAGTCGGAACTTTAATAGGCAGCCCAGGGCCGACAGTTGCGTTGAATACTAATTGCCCAGCCAGCAATCCAGATGAACTAAAAGTGGCGGCAGTAGTGGAAGTAGTGGCATTTCCTGCAGAAGATTTTTCTGAAGGCGCTTTGACTGACGTTCCGAGGTCGTAGACCTCATAATAATAAGCGCTAATATTTTGTTCATTAGTGTATGCCATCACGTTGACTGCGTCCTTCCCGCAGCTAAACGTTCCATCATTAACTTCAGATACTGAAGGAGAAGTGCGATCGATGGTAAATTCCGCCCTTGATTCAATTTGGTGATCGCCGATGCTGCACCGGATAGGAATCAGATACTTTTTCTCCTCCAGCAAACCGAGACCTGTACTATGCACCGTGTCCAAGCCGCTTGGGAATGGCATATACAGGTCGCCTGGTTTGTATTCGCACAGGGCTCTCTTGGTGGTCTCAACAACTAAAGTTACGTTGACATCGCTGAGATGTCCAGAAGGCATAATCCTTGCAATGCTTCCCTTCGCTGAATAATCTACAGAGAAAGAGATGCTTGCTGTCTCTGAAAGATCCCCTGCGCCATTTTTACAAGCAACATTAAGATGGTATTCCTTTGTCGCGCCAAGGAAACTAATGTAGAACTCCGTCTCATGCACAGTCTCGAGAACAGAAGCATCGACGCCGGGAAAAGAATATTCCATCGAATCAAATTCACTGCTTCCATCCCCTTCTGAATTATCACTAAACTTACAGGCCGTCTTATCATCTGTTTCAATAAAGAGAGTAGTACTAATCCCTTCTTGCACCGCAGACGGTTCTGCAGATGCTTGTAAGATCTTCGGCGCAGTTGGATCAAATTCTAAATTGATCTTCTGTTCAGGGCCAAGTTCACCTTCCAGATTCCTGCACTTCACGTAGACGGTTTTAACCCCGCCTACGCTCGGATATTCCGAGAATACGTCTGCAGGGAACATTTCATAAAGATACTTGTTATTAGCGTTCAGCTCCCGTTTTTTATGGGCAGGCATAGTTTCATAATCGAAACTAGGGCTGAAATCGAAGGCGCATTCTGTAGTTGGAACTTTGGTATAAAATTCCCAGGGAAAGACTGCAGTATTGCTCACCCCCCACATCTCAGTAAGATACGTATACGGCGTTGGTTTTTCCAGAGTAACCCCATATCCTTCTATGACAATATCCCCGCAGAGAGGCTGATATACTGGACTCTGAGCTTGGTCAGTAGAGTAATAACAGATCTTGCTGCTGCCCTGGAGCGCAATGGAACTGCTATACTCCTTATAAGCAGGATTGTTAATTAACTCGCAGCCTTCGCCTAGGCAATAGAATGTTTTATCACAGTCAAAGCCGTCGGCAACGCAATCAAAATTGATCTGCGCTGATTCAATAAAAAACTCCTCCCATCCGTAACCGGTTGGTTCTACAACACGCGTTCCTTCCTGTAGAATAATCTGTGTATTTGGTGCAGTAAAATCAACTGAAAAGTGGAGGAAGTCCTCATACTGTTCATCCGTAAGCAGCTCTTCACAAACTACTTTATATTCGCCAGCATATTCCCGTTCTACAAATCCAGGAACAGGTTCGGTCTGATGAATCTTACCTTCCTCATCGCTAATAAAGTCCGCTGCTTTCTCATTGGTCTGCGTAACATAAAGAGCACAACTGGCCCCTGCAACTGTTTCGATCTTAAAAGAAATGCTGGTGGAATCAACAACGCCGTACAGTTCAGGGTACAATAGATCAATACGTTCTTCTAAATCAAAGGTATACATTTTTCCTTTGACCTTTTGGTTGCCGTGATTATCTTCGCAAGTTACCGTAAGGTTAAACTTGATGCCCTGCAGGTTTTCAAAGGCAACCTTTTTTTGCTCGGTAGTCCTATCAACAGACTTGACCTGTTTTGAACCTGCTGGAAGGATCTGCTCCAGCTCGAAAGAACATTCCATCGGTTCATTGGTTCCCTGCAGATATGGGGAGAGGGTTGTGGTGTCGCCGGCCGTCTGAATTTCTTCATTGATCTCGAATTGCGGCGGAACATTGTCGACGTAGACAAAAGTAGTCTGCACATTCTCTTGATTAAAATATTTATCCTTGGAATAAAATTTGAGGATGTATGTTGCTCCAGGGATAGACTGTTGAAGGTATTTCGAATCTATCAAGTTCACGGCAACGGTTTCATCTTTAAGTTTGCCAGGATATGGTTCTTCGGTAAAATCAACACACAACCCAGGATTGTTAGGATCAGCACTTGCCAAACAGTACCCTACCTTGCCGAGGGGATTTTCTTTGTCGAGAGCCTGGAAGGTGACGCTTGGTTGGGTTAATGATACTGTATTGAGCCCCTCAGCGACAACCTTCGTCTTTGGGGCAGAGTTGTCTTTTCTGCACGAATTCCGCTCGCCGGCATTGGCAAAGACCGAGCAGTCATCGAAGGAATTTCCATCGCCATCTTTGATGCAGCTACCCGCGCCGCCTTCATTGCCATTCCATACGCATCTTGACCAGCCGCATCGATCCTCAGATGCAGTTATTTCCTGTCTGCTGTTCTTCTCTAAATTCTGCCCGCCATTGCACTCGCTTTCAAAAGTATAAGTATAGCAATTTGTTTCTGAAGTTGGTTCTTCTCCACAGGCTGCGCAATACGACAGCGGCTCACTGACCGTTACGGAGTTAGAAAAACACCGGCCAAGTCCTGAACAGACTTCCGCAGTACAATAGGTATTTTCAAAAAGGCTTCCTTCAGGGCCGCAGAGACTGCATTTATCATCGCCCTTGTAGTCGGTTTCAACACAGTAGCCTGCACCTGTTTCCGGAGTTACAAACTGCGGCACCGTCAATCCAGGGAACAGCGCTCCATAGTCTACCATAATATTACTTGCAGCTCCGTCAACCCAGGCGCAGTCACTGGGCAGACAGTTATTAATGGTACAGGCACCCTTGCCCTTGTAATCGAAACAGCTGGCAACAGTATCACAGCGTTCACAGCTATTTACGATTGAACTTGTATAATCATAGTAGCAGTAATTTGCCGCGCCTTCTGTTGTCGGCAATGAAGAGCCGTAACAAGCCGCTTCGGTGTAGTACAAACCGAAGGGATCTGCCTGCTGAGCCTGAACCCCGCAGATGCCGCCATTCTTGCAGACAGCGTTGTGTTCGCTGATTTCAGCACAAAAATAAACCTCGCCTGGACCGTTGTTCTGGGAACAATCGCTGGAAATGATGGGCTGGTTATTATCGTCGCACGTCCAGACATTTTCCCTTCCGAGACTGTCATCAACAACGCAGAAGAGGTCCCAGCCTGTTTCCGGAAGATACCTTCCTTCACAAGCTTCATTTCCCAGGGTGATCGCGCGAGAGGCGGGAGTCTGTGAAATTTGCCCTTTGTCGTACACGGCGATAATTTCATAGGTGTACGTTTCGCCCCATTCGACATCAGCATCGATCTTAGAACTCTCTGCTGGCGAGGCCGTAAAATCATCCACCTTCACGCCGTCCTGGTATTTAGTGATAAGGTAATTGATAACCTCCGGACAGGGCTTTACCCAGGTTAATTTGACTTCTTTTTTCCCTTTGATAGGGGTCACCGAAAACTCTGTGATATCTTTAGGAGGATTAGGAAAGGTGCATTCGCCAATGAACCTTGTCAGCAGGAGGTCTTTGCTCAGCAGCTGCCCGGACTTCACAAAAACAGTTTGAAGAGAAAACCCATAGTCCTGATATGTTGCCGAAATCTGGTATTCGGCTTCAGCAGGCACCTCTGCCGTATAACGTCCGTTTGGATATTGTGAGTAGCCTTTGAACACGCCATTGATATATATTTTAGAACCATAAACTGCTTCATCACTGCTGTCTAATTGGTTGTTGTTGTTCTTGTCGATAAATGTTTTTCCCTGAAGACCCTGCAATGCTGCTTCCTGAAGATCAAAGTTAAGCGTAACCGCTGCTGCAAGAGTGATTTGTTTAACCTGGGACGTAAACCCGACCTTTCCAGCCGTAAACGCATACTCTCCCTTAGGCAAGTCTGCGGCAACATACTTACCATTTTCATCTGTAAGAGCCTGACCGCTTACTGGCCCAGACCACGAAACCGTTACACCTTGAACCACATTGCCCTGACTGTCTTTGACCACTCCTTCAACAGTAACAAGTCCTTCTGAAGAAGACAGCACGATATTTCTTTCCACTTCTTGCCCTGCGGAGAGCAGACCTGATAGTGACGCCGACAAATATCCGGATGCCATAACTTTCATCTGATATGAACCTGGTGCTATCTCAAGCTGGTATGTTCCATCTGCACTGGTCGTAGTTTCCACTCCCTTCGCTTCTAGAAGCAGCTGTGCACCAACAACAGGATCACCTGCCGTATCTGTAACGACTCCTTTCAAGATAGCCTTTTGGATCTCGCCGCCGCAGTAGAGCTGTAGGCACTTATTAGTGTTCATCCCTAAGCTATTGTCAAAAATAACATCTGCCGAAGTAAATGTGCCTAAGGTTTGGGTTGCTTTGGCATTACATTGGAAAAGATTCCGGCCAAACTCGCAGAAACTTGCTTTTTCAATGTAACAGCAGCCAGGGTTGCATTGGAGAGGGTATTCCTCATCCGGCACCGCCTGCCCTCCGAGCTGCGTACATTTTCCCGAAGCATGAAATTGGCAGTCTACATTGCAGGTGACTTCCTCGCACTCAGGAATGTTGGAACAATCTGAACCAGGAATAAAATGCTCGCCCATGGAACAGTCAAGATATTGATCACAATCAAGCTGCGCTTCTGAGCTGCTGACCCCTTCAACACAGTACAAATCCTCACTTGCACCTGAATAAACATAACACCCCTGTACTTCCTGCGAGAGCGTAGACTGGGAGAAAAGAGATATCAATAATAAAGCCAAAACTACCGCAAATAGACCTCTTTTTTTAAATCCCATCTATACCTTCTCCTAAATAGGTTTTGCTTTATAAACCTTCCGAGATAGAAACAGCCGAGAAATACAAACCTGGGACGCAGAAAAAAGGCCATGAAAAAGAGCCGGAGCGACGAAAGATTTTCAGTCCTTCCTGACCAGCTTTCTTAGACTAGATATCGCGTCATCTTTCCTAATCTTAACTTCCTTTTTTTCAACCAACTGCTTTTCCTTCCTTCTCATTGCTTTTACCGCCTCGTCTAGATAGTTAAAAACAGTGGGAGGCCCCTTATGATGCCTGACAATTCTCTGCAGTTTTGGGAAGGAAACACTTTTTTTGTTTCCTCTTTCCGGCTCTTTGCCAAAACCAGCGAAAAAGTCGTGACGTTTCTGCCTCTCGACTTTGTGCCTTCTCTTCGATCTAGGACGTTTCATCTTCCCCTCTGATTGTGGAAATAAAAAACCATACCATCTAGGCGCTGGTTCTTTTCGTTCTTTCTCAAAAAGAAGACTAGCGGCAGACTTCTGAATGCTCTTAGACAAAAGGTATTTCCTAAAAAGAAAAGAAAATAATAATAATAAAGCAAACAATCCCGTAATACCTACCACCACATATTCAAAGAGAAACCCGGCCATCTGACTTTCTATCCTCCGACACACCCATTTCCAGAACAATGTCCGTCAAACAAACCATCAAAATTTCCATCGCAGGAGCTCCCTTCAGGAGCGCCGGCGCAGCCGCATTGGAACTGAAAGTCTTCGTCTTCGATGATTTTTTTTGTTTTCGCTTCGGCATTGATATTGAAGGCTTTTGATGTTGACTGCCCGGTGTAGACTACTGCGGTGTCGCAGAAGTTAGTACAGCCCATCTTCCCATGACACCAGCCTTCACCTTCAACGATTTCCCATGAAGGGGTATTTTCGCATTTAGAATCTATTTCCTGGCAGCCGGTTAAATCATTATCGCCACAGATAAGCTTATCCTGCCATAGAGAATATTGCCGCGGCCCTTCGCAAGTATTTCCTCTGGTACCATCACAAGTACCAACTTGCTGCTCTAAAACGTAACCTCTGAACTGATCGGGCCCGGCTAAACCATAATTGGCGGTAGTGTCAACGATCTTCCCATAACATCCTTTCTCTGGATTAATAAAACAGGTCGCCCCTTCTTCTTTCAATTTCCACGTCGCTGGATTAGCACCTCCAACACAGCAGCTGTGCGTGGCTTCAAAGGGTTTAAAATTCTCCTCTGTCACACATCTGTCATTTTCATCTTTTACGCATTCTCCTGCTTGGGTTTCAAAATCAAACGAATCATAAACATATCCGTGATAAGGAAATGCAAAAGGATGTTGCGGGTTTCTATGTGGAACGCAATCTGCAACCACTACTTTTGCTTCAGCAGAATCTGTACTCCCAAAACTGCTGCAATACTCGGTTGAGATGGAAAGATTGAGCAGTCCTGAGGTGGTTGGTTCCTTAAAATAGCTTGTATGTCCTTCCCCTATCGCTTTGGAAGAGAGCTCGTCCTTCCACTGGGAAATAAAACCAGCGTAATCACTAATATCACAGGTCTTGGATAATGACCACGGGAAACTGAAGCAAGATTCTGTTGTAGAAGAAGGAAGCTTAAGTATACCTAACTCAAAATTTTCATCATTGTCCTTATTTGAATACTTTAATGAAACGAGGGTTTTGCTAAGGTCAGCTACAGACGTGCCGGAATATGTTAAGCGGAGAAAAACTGGATCTTCAGTTGACACAACATAATCATTTTTTGTAAAGATGCCTGGATAGGAAACCAAACCCTCCTCGCCTAAAAACCGGTAAGGCATATCCACTACTAAATTTAATTCTATAGGTCTGTCGACAAGAACCCGGACATCTTGCCGGTCCTCCAAACCATGCTCATCGACAGCGTGAGCAGTAATAGTGTAAACGCCGCTCTCTGCATTGGTGAATATTTCCACTGGCAAATGAAAGTTCTCATCGTTTTTTTGGCCAAGATTTCCGCTGAATCTGTAACTTACCAAATCTTCATCAGCATCTTTTGCATCGAGAGTGATGTCTATCAAACCAAGCTCGGAAGTATCTCCTTTAAGTACTAAATAATCATATCGTGCTTGCGTGCAGGCAAGACGTGAAACATAATCTAAAGCAGGAGGCCTGTTTTGCCGTACGAAACGGTACTTGTATTCTTCTGGGCTGTTGATAATGGCGTAGGGCGGCGCTGTGAAAATAAAAAGCTCATCCCCCCTTTCCAAGATTTGCTTTTCCATCGTCAGTCCCAGCGACGAGTAAGTGTCTGAAAGCAGAGTAAGATTGCACAGGAAATAACTTTTAACACCGTCCTTTGCAGGGACGCAACCGGCTACCGGGACTTCATTACCGTGCTGAAAAGAAGGTCGGCTTACAATTTCCTGAGTGTAATTGAAATCGACGTATTTCCAATCCATCCTCAGCGGAAAAATAACCGCAGCGTCGAGAAGAGCCTTGAATTTTGTCGGATAGAAAAAGTCAAAGGTCGAGAGATGAAAAAATTCTTCCTTTCCTAACCGTAACTTCAGTGGATAATCCACTTTGACATCAATTCCGTCGTCAAGAATGTTCATGGTCAAATCAATCTGCTCTGCCTCTACATCGGCATTGCTGGAGATATTATTTTTTGTGAAATCTTCTACACACCAAGTAGTCCGGTCAATGAGAAACCTCCGCAGGTCATTTTCTAAAGTGCTGAACTGCAAATTCCGATCGCCAAAACCGGTAGTTGTATCCGGATACATGTACCGGCAAAATTCAGGAGAATAAGATTCATTATTACAGGGATACGCATTTTCAGCGGCTATATAATTCTCTTTGGTGATCGCATATAATACTCGCCCGCCCTCCTCACCAGGATTATAGGTGACGCCAGTCAGGCCTTCCTGAAAAGATTTTGTTCCCCCAGGCTGGTCGCTCCATAAGCGGCCCTGTTTTCCTATCGACAGCAAGCCTTTCTCTAACTGGTCTGTCAAACAGTCTTCAACAAAGATGCGTAGTGCTTCTTTCTTGAACAGTTTTGTTAGCGTCTTTTCCTGAGCTTCTCCCAACTGTCCTTTTTTCAGGCTGCCAGCCAGGCTGATGATAAAAAAGAAGGCAAATAACATCAGCAGGCCGACAATGATAAAAATAGTAATTTGCCCTTTTTTGTCGCTACGGCTAGCTCCCTCTTCCTCTTTTTTGTACATGATGGGTTTTAAGAAACAATTATGGCTTATAAATCTATTTCCGGTTAAACTTATCCCTCTTAATTAAAATTACCCTGTCTACTCCACCCGCAATCTACCGGTCAATTGCGGCCAGAAAAAGTCCAGCCCTTCCACCATCTCCACCCGCTGCACCGAACCGTTCAAGGTGCAGGATAACCTGCTGATACCTGAAACTTCCTCTAGCAGTTCGGTTTCCAACTCTGGTGGTAAAGCAATGGTGGTTACATAATCACATACGGGGGTCTGGAAATTTTCATATTCAGCGATCAAAGTCTGTTTTATGCCTGGGAACACTTCTTTTACTGCACGCACTTCTTGATCGTTGCTCTTTAATACATAAAGGTCGCGGAAGTTCTGTGCCTGGCTGACAAAGGCCTTCTCACCAGAAAGAGAACTTTCAATGTCGAAAAGATCGCCGAACCATTTCAGGATTTTATCAAGCAATCCTGGATTCACGCTGATTCCTTCCTGGGCATAGATCAAAGCATTCAATTGTCCGGAGTACAGCAGATCAGCGCCGGACGGAAAAATGGCCTGGCTAAGCTGGCTGAGATCGCATTCGATGAAACTTCCATCAGCGCTTTTTGCACAGAGCTGTCCAACTTTGTTTTGCGGCACATCAAGAGAAAGCAGGAAGGATCTCTCACTTTCAATAGGCCTGTTTAACGTAGTAGCAAAAGCTACCTTAACTCTTCCGCCTTCCTTATACTGCAAGACGCAGACATTATTGACGCAGGTGTTTTCTGCATCATCAACAAGCCGTTTTCCCTGCGGATCAAGGATGCCGGTAAAACAGGTACGAAGTACCTCCTCCTTTCCCGGGCCTAGAATGGCTTTGCTGAGATCCTGTGTTTTTTTCTGCACTTGAGGTAAATCGCCGCCGATATAAGCTTCTTTATTCTCAAAATCGGGCAGTACCTCTCTGTAGGGAGAGCAATACAAAACATACTCATCGTTATCAGCTACTTCCATCAATTTCGTGGCCAGAAATTTTGTCCTGCTAGTCCACTGTCCGGCATCGCAGTAGTGGTCAAGGATATATTCTCCGTCATCAATACATAAAGGATACTTGCCTTCAGGGAATGTGCCTGCAGAGTATTCCTTGCTCCCAAATTCAGAGCTAAGGACGAAACACTGCTCTTCCCGTGAGCAGAAACCCCACTTGTCCGCATTCCAATCAAATTTCGGTGATGAGCGTTCCCACTGGCCGTCAACGCAGCGGTAATCACGGCCGTCGCTAATATGTTCAGCAAGGGACGTTAATTCCGTCATCGGTTCTACGCAGGCGTAGCCGTTCCAACAGTAATCTTTCGGACAGCATGCTGCTCCTGCACGGGCATCAAAATTATCTAAATCAGGCTGGGAGATGTACGAATACTCTACAGCAGCTGCATCGTCCCCCTCGAGAAGCTGCAGCATTGGCCTTTCAACCACACATGGTCCGGCAAATTCCAGAAGCAGATAGGACGCTTCTCCGGTATAGATTGACGTTACCTCGCTTCCATCTCCAGATGGGGCGCCATTTTTATCTACCAAAATTGCTGTGGGCAAACAGGCTTCGTCCTGGCTAAAATGAAGGGTTGAATCTTGGACTACAGCTATTCGTTCCGTCCGTAATTTCTCGCCAGTTGCAAGAGAGACACGGCCGTCCTGCACATATCCCCTCTCATCTTTAACAAAAGTTCCCAGGGTGTTGATTATTTCCCAATGCGGGAGTTCTTGCCCAGAAGTGCTGAATTCAGCATTAGACAAAAAGTTACGGCCAGGCAAGACCGAGGAGGAATGGTTTCTTTCCGATGCCGAGAATGGTTCATCTTTCAGCTGCAGTTCAATCTCGCTGTAATAGAAAGAAATGTTTTCTTCATCAGGATACTGGACTTCTTCGTATCCTACTTTTTCGATCGCTTCGCTACTCCAGGAATTAACGGTAGTAAACTTTTCTTTCTTGAACTCCTGCTGTACGCTATAAGAGCAGAACGTGCCTCCTATCACTGCACAATAAGGAAGGTTGTTCTCCTCCTTCAACGTTGAGGAGCTGACTAAAAAGTCTGCAGCTTGGCAGCCATAAAATCCAGACGTATAAGGCACTGGAGTTGAGCTTCCATCTTCTCCTTCGCTGTGGTACAACACTTGTTGAGCCACTTTTCTGGCTTTGATATTCCCTGCAGCATCAAACTGATTGCTGCTTGGAGTTATCAGTGTTTCATCTTCTTCCAATTTACTGGTAACAAAATACAGCTCATACAGATCAGGATGTGGGTTAGTTATTGTGTATGGCGGCAAACCAGGAAGGGGAAAGAGGCATTCATCCTTATTACAAGAGTAGCTGGCAAGGCGCATTCCCGGCACCTCATTCTCTTGCTTGGTAATTTTATAATTATCATTAACTTCAGCGATGACAAAGACTTTATTTTCCTTGTAAGGGAGATTTTTGCTGAAAAGCGTGGTACCTTGATCTGCTGTAAGCGGATTGAAGAAATAAACGTCTACCACATCGCTTTCCGAGATGATATCTATTTTATCCACCACCGAAAGACCGGAGACAAAGAGGTCATCGCGTGTAATAGTCAATTCGGTTATTTGTTTAGGCGACTGGCTGAAATCTATTTGGGCACTACCAGAGCTGCTAGTTGATAAGGAGGAGGATAAGCTTTCTCCAATGGCGGATCCTTGGAGCGCCTCGCAATCGTCGCTGGATTGGTAACCTAATTGCTGCCATTCGCCGTTGACACACCGTTCATAATCTCTGAAAGCATCATTACACTCGCCTTCGGAGGGATAGCCCAATTGCTCCCACCGCTCTGTACACCGTTCAAAACTTAGGCTTCTCAAAGAATCCTTGCAATCAGTTTCAGACTGGAATTCCAACTGCTCCCACTGCTCGGTGCACTGCCCATAACTGACTAAAACTTTACAATCGTCTTCAGACTGGTATCCCCACTG
>DATDYP010000022.1:0-2178 GCA_035288985.1 Candidatus Nanoarchaeia archaeon | reverse complement strand
TGACGTCGAGGCTCAGCAGCATGTTTTCGGTATGCTCCAGATCAGGGACCATGACCGTCAAGACATCGGTCTGTTCTGAAAATACTCCTTTCTTGGCATACGCGACATTCTTTTCCGCTAACACTTTGGCTTCAGTCCTGGCATAGATATTAACGACTGGAATAGGATGCTCAATCTCTTTCTGCGCCAAATAATCGATCCTTCCCGGGGAGACCGCTAGCAACTTTTTCTCTATGGCCGCGGGAAGAATGGAAGAAGTATCATTACCTTCATTCAGCAATTTCGCCCTCTCCTGCGGAGGGATGAGAACCACAAAACCTACTATCAATACGGCAATGATCGCTATAAGAACTGCTGCGCCTGCCGCGGATTGACCTCTTTTTGTGCTGAACATCTAGATTATGCAAATATTTGTTATATTTAAATATTGTGGGTATGCTAAACCAAAGTCGTCGTCTAGGCCTTAAGGTAAGTTTGAAACTACTATTGCTTGCAGATAATTACTGTCAAAAATCTTACGAAGTGAACTACAAAATTCCTGCCAAGAAAAGAACTGGATTTTTGTCAAACTTATGGCCAAGACGACTTTGGTTAGTAATCACTTCACTTTATTAGCCATAGCTTCTAATTCCTCATCAATATAAGTCCCACACCAACTATCAAACCCTAAATCTTTCCAATCGCCTTCAGAATTTCTGTAAAAATGTTTTTGGGTAATGAATGGTTTAGCAGGTGTTCTATGGGGTAAAAGAGGCTTAAAGCAAAGTAAGGCCGAGTAAGCTTGTGCAACATCCCACATTCCCCGTGCATATTTTTCTAAGAGTTCTGTATTTTTAGAATCAGTCGGGACAAAATCGCTTAAAGCAGTGATGAAGATCTGCTTTCCTAGGTCATAGCGCAGGTTCCCATCTTTTTCATGAGGTTCAAATCTTCTGCCATACTGTTGATAATATTGAACTCTGACGGGAACTAAACCCAAGAAAGGATTATGTCCGGCATGATCATGATGTAAGTGCAGTTCCGGAGTCAGATGAAGCCGAACGCTCTCAATATAAAATGCCAGTTCAGTTAAACTCATAAATCTAACTATCGACACATAAATATATAAGATTTCATGTTCCCCAGCATACAATGCAACTCATCACTTCCGATTTCAAGAAAGGATTCGTAAAACTAAAGGTAAATGACAAGGATGATCTCTGGTACTTAAGCCATTTGATAGACCAGGGAGATGTCATTAAAGGCAAGACTACCAGGAAAGTCAAGATCGGCGAAGGGGAAAATGCCAAATCAGTCAAGAAAACCCTTACCTTATCCATCAGAGCAGAAAAAGTAGAGCTGACCGAAACCTCGCTGCATATCAATGGAAAAGTCACCGAAGAAAGTGAAGATGTTCCCAAAGGAAGCTACCAATCCATCACTTTGGAAGAAGGCTCCGAATTCAGCATTGAAAAGCTGCAGTGGCTGAGCTATCAGAAACAGAAACTGCAGGAAGCCTGCGAAAAGAAATATGATTATCTACTCTGCCTCTTCGATCGTGAAGAAGTATTGTTTGCCCTGACTAAAAAGTTCGGCTATGAAATTTTAACTACCCTGAAAGGCGAAGTGCAAAAGAAAGCCAAAGCGGTGGAGATCAAGAAAGACTTCCAGGAAGATATCATCAAAACGCTAGAATCGTATCATCAACGATACAAGCCCAGCGCCATCATCCTGGCTTCCCCGGCGTTCTACAAGGAAGATTTGTTCAAAAAGATTCCTGCTTCAGATTTTAAAAAGAAAATTGTCCTGGCGATTTGTTCCGACATCAGCGAACGCTCTCTAGATGAAGTGATGCGCCGCCCTGAACTTGCGGAAACGCTCAAACACAGCCGAGCCAGACAGGAACAGATTTTGGTGGAAGAACTGCTCAAAGAGATCAACAAGAACGATAAAGCAGCCTATGGCTGGGAAGAAGTGCAGGAAGCGATCAACAGCGGCTCGGTATTAAAATTACTGCTTACTGACAACTTCATCCAGAAGAAAAGAATTGCCGGTGAATTCACCGAAATCGAACAAGGCATGAAAACAGTTGATTCACTGCAAGGCGAGATTCACATCATCTCTGCAGAAAGCGATGCTGGCAAGAAGTTGAATGGGTTGGGCGGGATTGCTGCTATATTGAGATATAAGAAGTATTGA
>DATDYP010000021.1:0-13753 GCA_035288985.1 Candidatus Nanoarchaeia archaeon | reverse complement strand
CTGTAGAAAAAGTCGCCGCCTGGGCCTTAAGGCGAGGTGAGAACATCTACTGCACACAAAGTGACAACGATCACTTTGGTGCACCAATAAAGTCGTTGCTTTATTGTGTGCTTGCAGATATTATTGGTGCTTCCTGCGAGAAGATACTTACGTAGAAGCACGAACCGAGCGGCCAAGGCGACTTTTTCGGAGATTTTCTACTAAGCCGGTTTTCTGGAGGTTTATGTAACAATTAAAAATAAAAAATAAAACAAAAAAACTCAGAAGAGTTCTTTTCCGAAAACTGCTTGTTCCAGACCGGCTTTTCCCGCACCATAAGCTAAAGTAGCCAGGAATGCCAACATGAACAAGAGGGCAGGTGCTCCCATATTGACAGCAGGGTTCCATCCACCAACTGAAACGTGTCCCATCAGATAGGCTACCAACATCTCAATCACTCCGAAGAGGGATGCAAGACGGGTTAAAACACCTAAGACCAAGGCTACACCAATCAAGAGCTCACCAGCACCAGCGAACCACACTAACGTTCCAAAAGCGGCCGCTCCGCCAGGCATGCCCCATAACCCAAACATTTTCTGCACGCCATACATGAGAAATAATACGCCGATACCTATACGAAAAACCAAGTATAGATGATCCTTATATCTTGTTTCAAAAAAACCCATATTGTTCAACCTCCATTCAAAACTATTTCTCGGAAAATGAGGGTCTAACTATATAAATTTTAGGTTTAGGTGTACGTATTTAGTTAGTAGGCCAAGGTGCACAGAAAAGCAACGACTTTTCTGGCATGCCGAAAAGATCTAAGTCTTTTCGTGCAGGTGAATTTTGCTAAGCTTTAGTGACAGGAACAGAAGTGAAAATTATCGATAACAGATCTGTTTACCAACTATTTATCATCAGATTTTCACCAAAATTCACGGCCAACTAAATACCTACGTTTAGGTTGTTTTGTTAGAGAGATCTTTCTTCTCCATCACTCGCAAAGCTAGGAAAGAAAGATACCCCAAGACCATCGGATAAGCATAGGTTACAAACCTGCCAATAAGAACGCCCGTGATCGCGACATTTTTATCCACACCGACATTGATCAACAGGAATACCAGTCCTCCATCTAATGCGCCTAATCCCCCCGGGAGAAGAGTGATAAGGCCGAAGATGACCGACAAGGCAAAGGCCGACAAGAAATAGAGAAAATTAATACCAACCATCAGGCTTTTCAGGACGTAAAAGAAAACAAAACCGTCCAAAGTCCAGATCAAAACACTAACTACTAGCGCAACTAATAACGTTCTTTTCTTGATGGTTGAATCGCAGAAAGAATCTATGAATGAGTCTATGAGACCTTTTATTTTCCCGCTTTTGTTGAAAAGCCGCGCCAGGCGATGCAAAATAAAGGAGCTGAAGTGTTTGGAAAAGCAGAACAATAACGTCATGCCAATGGTCACTACTAAGCTTGCATACCCGATCCAGACCTTAATGCCATCATTCTGAAAGTAGAACAGAAGAACATAAAGGCTGAAAAAAATAACAGTCATCAAGTCCGCAACCCTTTCAACGAGAATGGACTTGATACTTTTGGAGACAGGAATCCCTTCCGATTTCTTGAGGATCACTGAGCGTAATGGGTCCCCAACATTTCCCGGAGTGAAACCAGTTATCGCCTTTCCCAGCAGGAAAACAGGAACCAATCGCAGAAAGGGTGCTTTGACTTCATCTGCTAGCAGGACCTTCCACCGCCAGACCCGCAGCAGCAAACTTACATTGAGAATCATGATTAAGATCAGGATATCAACAACGCTAATAGTACGCAGATGAGAATACATCGCATCCAGATCTCCGAAAGAAATTATCAAGATCAACAGGAGTATGCTTATTGCAAGAACAAAGATCTTTCCCAGAAGTTTTGTAATGTTGCGTTTAGACATCTGTCAAACCCTTTTTTCATTGTAGCTTATTTTTATTGTACCTATAGCAAATAACTTTAATTTTCGTAATTTTACGAAAAGCTTTACTAAAGTTATTTGCTTATTAGGAAATCACTTCATTTTTTACCGATTATTAAAGTGATTTCCTATAGTTTCTGTAATAATACACGTCAATGTCTTTATAATGCTTTTCCCTGACTAGCATGAAGCGTTGATCCATCTGCTGTTTGTAATACTCTCCAGATCGCCAGTTATGCGAGAGGACCAGCCAGAACCCTTCCGCTGAAGGAACTTCATTCAAGGCGGTTGCAAAACTTGCTTCAGTAACTGCTGTGTCCGTCGAAGATTTAAGAGGGATCCTAAGAAGATTTCCGTTGTAATAATAATTCAGCGGCCCGATCATGTAGCTGGCATCGACCAGGATAACTTCATTCTCCCTTCCGTGCTCTTCCAAAAAGAAAGCTGCATCGTTCCACTCCTCCTTAGTTGTTGACGTGTAATATAAATGCAGGGAAAATATGCCAACAAGCGCAAAGAGCAGGATAGAAAACAGCGCCACATTTCGTGATTTGATCTTTGAAACTGCTAAGGCAAGTAAAACATACCACAGCGGTGCCAGGAAGAATGAATACCTCACCACAAACTGCCCGTAAGGAGACATGAAGAAGTCTAGTACATTTAGGTAGGCAATTAGCCAGGCAATAAAGAGTAAAAACAGGATGAGGAGGTAGTGACCTTGTTTTCGTGCGATCGATTTATGGAGCGACACCTGGAATTTGTGCAATGAATTTCTGACCGCACTTTTCTTTTTGTATAGTGTTGATAATAAGAAGATTAGAACCACAGCCAAAACAATGCCAGCCAGCACAGAAATGAGATGGAACAAACCATGGCTCATGCCGGCGAGGTATGCTAGATTCCTGAAATCAGAATACAAGCGGGGAAGATTTCGCAGGAACGAGAAGAACAGGGGAAGTATGGCTGCAATAATGATGAGATTTGATAGCAGCCATTTCCGATCTTGATTTTTGTCTGTCTCCAGGATAAAATAAAAGATAAAGTTATATGCAGGTATCAACAAGATGGCCAGGAAATGAGTATAGTTGGCGACGATGAGGATTACCGCATACAAAAGATAATCCAGCACTTTGCCATTTTTAACGATTCGGATAAAAAACAATGCCGACAATAATGTTAATAGGGATAACAATGTATACGACCGCGCGTCCTGTGAATAGACGATCTGAAAGACAGAGATTGACATCAGAAAAGAACTTATCAAGGCTGTTTTCCGATTGAAGAGTTGGTTCACAACAACATACAGCACTAGTATAGAAAGAACGCCAAAGATAAGGGAAGGGAAGCGCAGTGAAAATTCTGAAGTTCCAAACGATCCGACCCAGGCACCGAGAAGAGCGTAATAAACTGGAGGATGCCCGACATCCTTCTGAGCGGTAGTAGCAAACTTCAGGGAAGAAGCTTCATCCAGCCAGATGCTTTCCTCGCCTAAATCATGGAACCGCAGCAAGAATCCCAGCATAAGAATGACTGCAACAATAAACCAGTTCTTCCATCCCATCTACAGCGGGTGCAAATAGAGGCTATTTAAATGTTGTTAAAGTCCAGAATCTTAGAAAAAGTCGCCGCCTGGGCCAAGAGGCGAAGCAAGACCTGCCATTGCTTGCAGATATTAGTGGTGCTTCCTGCCAAATCTATCTTGCGAAGAAGCACTTGCTGAGCGGCCAAGGCGACTTTTTAGACCATTTACAGAGCATGAAGTTCAGAATCTTTATATAACCACTATAACCAGTAGCCTCAATGGGCCTAAAAATGAAACGGGGAACAATACAAGTAGACTTAGACGGCCTTTGGACTATTCTTGGCTACTACGGAATGAAGCATCCAGTAGAGAACGACCCTATTTACGAAACTGCCATTCCTCGATTTATCGAGCTGTTCCGAAAATATGATCTCAAAGCGACGTTCTTTGTTATCGGCAGAGATCTTGAAGTTCCAAAAAAAAGGAAACTCATCCAACAACTGGCAAAAGAAGGGCATGAGATCGCCAATCATACTTACAATCACCACTTTGGATTCAGAAAATTGCCAAGAGAAAAAAAAGAAGCAGAAATTTCTAAGACTGAGCTATTGATTCAGAAAGCAACTGGAACGAAGCCGGCAGGATTCAAAGCTCCGGGATACGATCTGGATGAACAGGGACTGCAAATACTACAGCAGCGAGGGTATGCCTATGACTCTTCTGTTCTGCCCAGCTTTTACTATCAGCCGCTGCAGATCGCGAACAGTATTCTCAATAGAACAAAAATACGAACGCACGGGCCAAGAATAAGATGGGGCTTTGCGCCAAACAAGCCCTATCGGATTTCTAACAGCTTGTGGAGAAAAACAAACAGAAAAGATGCCCTTCTTGAAGTTCCCTGCACCGTCATGCCCTGGCTGCGGCTTCCCTTCCAGACAGCCTTCATCTTTTTGGCAGGGATGAGATATTTCAAAGCAGGCTATCTTTTAACAAAAAGGAAAAATATTCCTCTCAATTACACATTTCATGCTATTGATCTCGCCGACGATATCAAAGATAAAAATATCCCCTCCACGCAAAGAATTCCCTTACGTAAAAGAATGAAGATCTGCGAGCAAATACTCCAGAATATTTGTAAAGATTATAAAATTATGACCACAACAGAGCTGATTAGTCAGCCAAAGAAAAAATAGAGAAGAACAAGAAGATCATGGCACAATATTCCAGTGAACTGTTAAAAAAAGAAGATGAGGGAATGTATACTGAATTCCTGCAAAAGCACAGCCATTACCTAGAACATACGCTACACTGGCGGGAAATACTCCAGAAAAACTTCAGCTTCACACCACTGCATCTTGTCGCTAAAAATGAAATGGGAGAAATCAAAGCCCTGCTTCCCCTCTTTGAAGCAAAAAGCGTCTTGTTTGGTAAAAGAATTGTTTCCACGCCCTATTCCATGTATACAGAGATTATTGCAGAAGAGCAGGAAGCAGCTCAGAAACTATATCACCATGCACGCAAATTGGCAGTAGAACGAAACGCTAACTATCTGGAAATACGATCAAAGCAGGAAATTCCAGCGCTGGAAAAGGCAGGATTTACAGTAAAGAAAGATTTCACCAATTTTTACCTTGATCTCAGGCAAGGTCTTGAGGAGATCTGGAAACAATTCCCCCGCTCTCTGCGCATGGGCATTAAAAAAGCGGTCAAAGACGGATTGACAATACGGGAAGATAATTCTAAATCAGGTCTTGACATTCTTTACAGACTATTCCTCAACACGCGAAAATACCGCGGTGTTCCCGCCTATCCCTATCAGATGTTTGAAGATATTATGAGCTCCTTCAGCAAGGAAGCAAAAATACTTGTTGTGGAACAAAACGGAACTCCTGTTGTTGCCGGGCTGTTTTACTTCTACAACGATACAGTGCGCTATGCGTATGTGGGAGCCAGGCACGAAGAATCGGTCAGCTCCATGAAGCCATATTACCTGTTGCTCTGGGAAGCGATCAAGACCGCCAGCAGGAAAGGATATGCAACACTCGATTACGGTGGGGCAACGCCAGCGACCAATGACGGCGGCTTGTATGCATTCAAGGAACAGTGGAGCAATAAAAGGGCTGTCATTAACAGTTATTTTTCTCTTAACAAATCAAAGACCATTCCGGATCAGAATACATTTACGCTCGCCAGTACTGTATGGAAGAAAATTCCCCTGCCGATCATTAAGGCAGTAAGCCCGTTGGTTATAAAACAATTTGTGTGAGAAACGGCTCTGTCCTGAATGCGGTTAGCGTGTATTCACGAGCGGTTCTCCAGTTCCTGAAACTCTTGTGGAAGGGGATGTTCCTTACGGGAAGGTGCCACATTACTATTTCATCTACAAAAAGCGAGTTCACGCTAACCCAAGCGAAGCGCAGATTCAGGACAGAGCAGAAACACAACATCAATCCACAAAAACCTGCTCGTTAAATTCCTTAAAATAGGCCTTCTGCAACTTGGTGCTGATGCCATCACATTCAGGAGCATCATGAATGCCAAGAACATTCCACATGTCCATGATAACAGCAATAGTGTGGAAATCAACTTTCTCTAAGTCATCAACCAGGATGTTATACGCTTGTTTTTTGACGTTGGAAAGAATGGCAATAATGTTATCAATCCTGCTGCTGCCTTTCGGATTCATTTCTTTATAATCATCAAGAATACCCTGTATTCTTTCAAATTCCTGCCAGGTAATTTTATGAAGTATTGCCATGGTCATCGTTGTCATTTCCCTGTGTCACTTATATCTTTCTCTCCCTACATGATAAAGCCCCGACCTGGAATCGAACCAAGAGCTCTTCCAGACGATGGAAGTGTGTTGCCATTACACCATTGGGGCGCATCAATAAGCAGGAGCAAACGTATATAAGCATTTCCGACCTCAAAAACAAAATATTTAAAAGCTTCTTGTAAAAGATAAGGCCATGATTAAAGACCTCTTCTGGCGAATACGCTATAGTTTCATCGCCAAGAAGAAAGACAAAGTAAAAGCCACCTCTAGGGCTGTTTCTGAAGACTCTTTTTCTAATATCATGAAAGACATCATCCAGAAGATGGATTTTAACAAAGATGATATCGTTCTGGACCTTGGCTGTGCCAATGCGGAACTGTTGCGGCTGATTGCTAGTAATATCAAATCGGGCGTGGGTTTTGATTCCGTGAAAGAGATGCTGACAACAGCAAGGAAGAATACAGCGGGAGTTCGAAACCTCGATTTCCAGCACGGCGACATGAGGGACTTGTCGATGTTTAAAGATAAGACCTTTACAAAGGTTGTTTCGTATAGCGCTTTTCATTACCTCAATAACAAAACAGAAGCATTTGAGGTAATCAAGCATATCAAAAGAATCTGCAAGAATGGTGCTGTCGTCTTAATAGGCGATCTTCCTGATGACCGCAAAGGATTGGACCAGGCTAAGGGCGTTATGGATAAGGTAAGCTACCTTCTTCACGTCCGCTACAACAGGGAGGAGCTTGTTGATGTCGTCACTGCCCTGGGCGGAAAAGCAAGAATCGTGGAACAATCCCCTTCGCTGCCCCATCACTACCAGATGTTTGATTTGATGATCGAGTTTTGAAGCGTATATTATCACATTTTCTTACACATCCTTTAATGATACACCATAAACCAGCCATCGATGGCGGGAGACGGGCATTTTCGTCAGAAAATGCCCTACGAGGCACTCCGTAGGAGCCAACCCTCGCCTCGTCTCCGCCATGGCTGGTCTTGAACCCAACAACAGTAACGCAGACGCGCCGGGGGATTGCCCCATCCGGGGTGGCGCGTAGGACAAATGCAAAGCATTTGGCCGTCTGCTGTTACTATTGTTGTTGGGTTGATGACATGGAAAGCACAGTTGCGATAATAGACTCTGTTTTCCTAAATCATAAACCTTTTAAAGCGAATTTTAATTGTAAAGCGGAATGAAACTCTCGATCATTGTTCCCTGTTATAACGAAGAAAAGGCCATCCCTAACCTCATCAGCCAGCTGGAGCCAGCTGTCAAGGAGTTAAAAAAGAACTATGCTGTAGAGCTTGTCTTTGTTGATGACGGTTCTGCTGACAGGACCTATGAACTTCTTCAGCAGAAATATGGGAAAAGAAAAGATGCTAAAATAGTCCGCCATCGGAAAAACTATAATCTTGGCGGAGCTTTACGAAGCGGCTTCAAATTTTCAACTGGGGATGTTATCATTCCCCTAGATTGTGACTGTACCTTCCCTCCCAGCAAGATTAGTGAACTTGTTTCTCTTTTGGACGAAAGGACGGACATCGTAAATGCCTCTCCGTATCATCCGCTGGGAAGGCTCGACAATGTTCCCCTGTACCGGCGTTTTCTCAGCAAAAGCGTGATCCATATCTATCGCTTCCTGATGGGAAAGAAGCAGATTTACACCTATACAGTCATGGTCCGGGCATACCGGAGAAAGGTCATTGAAAACGTCAAATTCAAATCCAACGATTTCCTGGCCTCATCAGAACTGCTGGTGTATGCCTTGCTGCGAGGATATAAAGTGAAAGACTATCCGACCACGCTCTACACGCGGCAATATGGCGAGTCTAGCATTAAACTGGCAAGGGTTATCGCCAGCCACATGGGATTTATTCTTAAACTGATCGAGATTAAACTCTTCGGAATGCCGAAGGAACAGAAGAACCATAAATAAGAAAGAAAGACAAAAATGCATTAACAAATGGTGGGAAAATAGTTGTGAAAATAGCAATAGTTGTCGGCACGCGTCCTGAGATCATTAAAATGAGTCCCATCATCAGGCACTGCCAAGAGAAGGGCGTAGACTTCTGCATCATCCATACCGGACAGCATTACTCTTACAGCATGGATAAGGCCTTTTTTGAGGAACTTTCGCTACCAGCAGCAAAATACTATTTGGAAGTCGGCTCGCACCTTCATGGCAAGCAGACTGCCAAGATTCTGGAGAGAATAGAAGAAGTCCTGGCAAACGAAAAGCCTGACGTTGTCCTGGTTGAAGGAGACACTAACAGCGTCCTGGCCGGAGCCTTGGCAGCAGCAAAATTGCAGATCAAAGTCGGGCATGTGGAAGCCTGCCTGCGAAGTTATGATAAGACCATGCCGGAAGAAATAAACAGGATCGTTGCAGATCATGCTTCCGAATACCTCTTCGCGCCGACAGCAGAAGCACGACGGATCGGGCTGACCGAAAACCTTCCTTCGGAGAAGATCTTCGTCACTGGCAATACCATCGTTGATGCTGTTCTACAGAATATCAAACTGGCAGAGAAAAAAGAGAAAAACGAAAGTATATTCGACAAAACAGGAATCGAGAAGCAGAACTATGTATTATTAACTTTACATCGACAGGAAAATGTTGACGACAAAGAAAGGTTCAGCAAGATCTTACGAGGACTGGAATTACTTCACCGCGAACTGAAGGTAAACATCATCTACCCCATCCATCCACGGACTGAAAAAATGCTGAAGATGTTCAACTTGGAGCTTCCGGAAGGAGTGGTTGCCATCCCACCAGTAGGTTTCCTTGATTTTCTCACTCTCGAAAAAAACGCCAAGCTGATCCTGACCGACTCAGGAGGAGTGCAGGAAGAAGCCTGTATTCTCAACGTTCCCTGCGTCACGCTAAGAAATAACACCGAACGCCCTGAAACGGTACAGGTCGGCAGTAATATCGTTGCCGGGGCTGATCCAGCCAATATCGTTGAATGCAGCAAGACGATGCTAAAAAGCAATAGGAATTGGCTCAATCCCTTCGGAGATGGCAGGGCAGCAGAAAATATCATTTCCATCATCCAACGGGATCATCATCACAAAAATACTGCAAAATAAGGCAAATACAGCAAAATACGACTTCCATTTTCATAATCTAAATAAATACATCAGGGGAGGGTCTTTACATGTATATCTTAGGAATAAGTGACAGTCACGATGCTGGAGCAGCAGTTGTCAAGGACGGAAAAATTATTGCTGCAGTCAGCGAAGAACGGCTCTGCCGGGAAAAAGGAGCCTATGGCTTCCCATTTAAATCCATACCTGCAGTATTGAAAATCGCGGGGATTACCGCTAAAGACATTGAGTATGTCATCAAGGGCGGCAATCCCTACCCCTATATCTATTCTTCTTATAACACAACCAGGAATCGGCATAACCGCTTCCTGCCTGAAATCAAGCTGGATGAGATGTACAACCTTTCCATTTTCCACAAACTCTTTATCAATTACATCAAAGAGAGAAAAGTGTACTCCTCGCAGGAGTTGCAGAGCTTTTCGCGAATGGTGAAAGTAAACAACAGAAGCAGCGAGTTGACAAAAAACTCCTTGCGAAAACTGGGCCTCAACAAGGATGTGTATTTCCTTGATCACCACTACTGCCATCTGGCCTCAGCATTTTACACCTCCGGGTTCGACAAGGCTCTGGTTTTTTCCCTGGATTTTTCTGGCGACAATAAATCTGGTATGGTTGGTATCGGAAACAGAAACAAGATTGACGTTGTGGAAGCCTTAGATGCGCAGAATTCCGTCGGCTGCTTTTATGGTTTTGTAACCAAGGGATTAGGATTTAAGCTCAATCGGCATGAAGGCAAGATTGTCGGCCTTGCTGCTTACGGTAACCCGGAAAAATTATATTCAACATTTAAAAAATTCATCTGGCACAGCAAGTCCAGGATCATTGTACGTCAGAGGTATAAGCTTCTTTCCTTAGTTGGACAGTTTGAAAAGAAAGATGCCAAGCATGTTGCTGCTGCGGCCCAGAGATTGCTGGAAGAAGTGACGGTAGCCTGGATTAAATACTTCATTGACAAACATAAACTGAGCAACATCATCCTTACTGGCGGAGTTTTTGCCAATGTCAAGCTAAACCAGCGGATACATGAGATTAAAGCAGTGAAAAACGTCTGGGTTTTTCCAAATATGGGCGACGGCGGGTTAGGAGCAGGGGCAGCCTTGGAGTTATATCATCGCCGTAACAATGCTTCAAATAATTCAACAACGACGAAAACATACCAGCTGGAGAATGTCTATCTTGGACAAGATTACAGCGATGAGGTAATAGAACGGCAGCTGAAGAGATACAAGCTTACCTACCAGCATCATAAAAATATTGAGAAAGAGATAGCTGCATTGATTTCCAAAAAGAAAGTCGTGGCCAGATGTGATGGAGCTATGGAGTTCGGGCCCAGAGCTTTGGGAAACCGCACTATCATGTATGAAGCGAAAGATCCTGAAGTCAACAAGTGGCTCAATGAACGCCTCAAGAGAACCGAGTTCATGCCCTTCGCTCCAGCAACACTGTTTGAAGATCGTGAAAAGTGTTACAAGAATGTTGCCGGAGCAGAACATTCCGCTGAATTTATGACCATCACCTTTGACTGCACCGATTTCATGAGGAAAAACAGTCCTGCTGCGGTGCATGTTGACAACACCGCCAGACCACAATTAGTGCGAAAGGAAGTAAATCCCAGTTTTTACAAAGTGATACAGGAATATAAAAAAATAACCGGCATCCCGACCGTCATTAATACCAGTTTCAACATGCATGAGGAACCGATTGTTTGCACACCTTCTGATGCAATACGGTCATTTCTGCAGGGTAATCTGGATTACCTGGCCATTGGAAATTTTCTAGTTAGGAATAAAAAAAACAAACCAGCAAAATGAGAAGAAAAAAAAACATCATTATCTCCATACCGGCGTACAACGAAGAGAAAACGCTGCCTAGAGTTATCGCTGAGATACAGGAAGTGATGAACAAGCATGATTACACCTACAAGATTCTGGTCCTCAACGATGGTTCAAAAGATAGGACTGCCGAAGTGGCTAAAAGACCAGGAGTAGTCGTAATCTCAAAAAAACATCAAGGACTGGCCGAAACATTCAAAGCAGAGATGGCAGAATGCCTGCGATTGAAAGCAGATATTATTGTGCATACAGATGCTGACGGGCAATATCATCCCATACACATTCCCGAGCTCATTGAAAAAGTAAAAGAGGGTTATGATCTAGTTCTGGGAAGCAGATTCAGGGGCCGCATCCAAAAAATGCCCCTGATAAAGAGAGCAGGGAATGTTGCTTTTGCAAGAGTGTTGAGTTCACTTACCAAAGTAAAAATCACTGACTCTACCACTGGCTTCAGGGCTTTCACGGCTGAAATTGCAAAAGACATTAAGTACATCAACACCTTTACCTATACACAAGAACAAATCATTAAAGCGTCAAAACAGGGATTCAGAATAACAGAAATCCCGATCATGGCCAGAAAAACGAGAGCCAGCAGGCTGTTTAGCAGCCCTTTTCAATACGCTGTAAGAGCCTGGATCAACATCCTGCGGATTTATCGGGATTATGAGCCGCTGCATTTTTTTGGAAAGATTGGCTTATTATTGCTGTCGCCAGGAATGATGATTGGATTCTACTTTGTGTACCTGCACTTTACCAGCGGAATTAAAGGGCATTTAGGCCTGTTATTCCTGATGATGATCCTGCTTGTCTTTGGGCTGCAGACAGTTCTGTTTGGCTTTTTGGCAGATATGATGAGGAAGTAAACTATGGTAAAAAAGTATCCCGATATTCTCGTACAAAGAGTTAATGAACTATACCATGATCTCATCGGGGAACAGTATGATGATTCTCATCCAGAGATCTTCAAGCGGCTGCCAAAACGATGGAAACGCCTAGCTAAACAATTCTTGAGCAACCATACACAGCCGCTTACGATCCTTGACCTCGGTACAGGCACTGGATTTGTTCCGTTAATAGTGAGCCATTTCCTCAAAAAAGAGGATACCTTCATCTGCTCCGACATCTCCGAGAAAGTGTTAGAAGTAGCAAAAACTCAGATCACCAAACGGAATTTCCCGAACAAATTCAAATATGTTAAAGTAAAAGCCCAAGTGCCCTACAAACTGCCGTTTAGGGATAGATCAGTTGATGTTGTGACGGTTAATTCCATGCTTCATCACATCAAAGAGACTGGCAATTTCCTGAAAGAAGTTGACCGGGTGCTGAAAGTGGGAGGATTAGTATTCATCGCTCACGAGCCGAATCAGTATTTTCATCAGAACTCATTGCTTAAATTCCAGGCTCTTATTTTGCGGACCTTTTTATGCCCGCGGCAGACTATCACTAGAGCGGCGAGAAAGCTAGGCCTTATGCCTGTCCTTGAATATTTTTATTACCGCTTCACTCCACCAAAAATAAATAACCACAAAATCTGCCGGGAGATCAATAGGATTCTGTTAACAGAAAGACTAATTGAAGAGCCGATACGCGTACAGGAAATCAAGAAAATAACCGACGTCCAGGTTGCGAGTGGATTTAAACCACATTTAATCCTGCCGGACTATATGTTGCTGCAGTTCCAGACCTATAACCATCTTTCTGATGAGATCGCCAAGAAATATCACGGCAGGCTGGTACGTGGATACGAGTCTTTTCTTGAGAAAATATATCCTACCAGCGGGAATCAGCTTTTTATGATTAAGAAGAAAGAGTAGGATTTCTACGTGACTTAGCATTTAACAATATTTATAAAACCATCCAGCTCTTTCAGCTCTCGATGAAAAAAACTCCAACCATTGCAGAATTAAAAGAACTCTGCTTGAAAAAAGGAGTGTACGTAGGCCTTGACAAATATCTGAGCGCCATTGCTGTTTACATCACCAAAATACTCCTTTACACACCATTAAAACCGATGCAGGTGATGTTTTTGTGGTTTCTATTACAGCTGGCAGCTTGTTATATCATCGTGCAGGGGACCTATGCACATGTGCTGATCGGCATTGTCCTATTCCATTTTGCCATCATTCTGGATCATGTCGACGGCCAGATGGCCCGGTATAAAAAAGAGCAAAGCATATTAGCTTTGTATGTTGACCAGATCTATCATAATATTGCCAACCCGCTCTTCATCATGGTCCTTTCCATAGCTGCTGATGTCTTTTGGATAGGAGTTACAATAGTGTTATTTTACATGCTAAACAGAATCATCATTTTTAATCCTTTTATTTACAACTTGCAGGATGAAAAAGCAGAAAAGACAATAGAGGAAGTCGTAAAAAAAGACCAGGGGAAACTAGCTTATAGCAGGCTTAAAGCCCATGAAAAAACTTTTATTTCCCACGTCTATGAGTGGTTTAGGATCGAGCATCCTTTAAGCGTCATTTTCTGGGGCGCCTTATTTGGCCTGCTCGAATGGACATTAATGTTGTACTTGGCTCTCTTTATTGTTGACTTCTTCAGAAGGCTGCG
>DATDYP010000020.1:0-36219 GCA_035288985.1 Candidatus Nanoarchaeia archaeon | reverse complement strand
ACATAACAAGATCACTTCAGAAACAAAAAGGAAAGTAGAGCACGTGGCTGCATATTTCATGCAGAAAAACGTTCAAGGGATTATTCTGGGATGCACAGAACTTCCTTTAATCATGAATGATGCTACATTTCCCATACCTGTGTTTGACTCTTCAACATTATTAGCAAAAAAAGCAGCTGATCTATCAAGATAAGCATAATTGCCAAAATGAAATATGACCTCAGTAAAATAACCAAAGGAAATATGGGACAGGGAGAAGAACTAACCTCCAGGCTCTTTAAGATTGTCAGCAAACCGGTCGGAACTTTTGTCATCAAGTACACCCCCTTCACGCCCAACCAGATTACCGTAGCAAGTTATTTTGCGCTCATTTTCAGCGTGTTGTTCTTCCTCATGACTCCTTATTCCACTGATCCGTATTCATTCCGTCTGATTGGAGCAGGATTTGCCGTTCTGCTCTATCTCCTTGACGATATTGACGGCATGATAGCAAGAGCAAAAAACCTTGGCAGTATCAAAGGGAAATGGATGGATTCTATTGTTGGATTCATCTTTCCATCGCTGCTATTCTTTTCCTTAGCTTTCAGCCTGAAAAATGATGCTTTAGGATATAACTACTTGCTATTAGGAAGCATAGCTATGGTCTGTTTTCCCATCCAATACTCGTTAATTTATTCATTCAAACATGATTTCGTTCCTCTCTTTAAGGAGAAAACCTTTCTGGGCATGAGCAAGGACAATAAATGGAGGTATGTCTACGGCTCGGCAACAATTTATCCGATCCTGTTCTTCTCCTGCCTGTTCAATATCCCTTGGCTTCCCCTGCTGTTCTATGCCGTTGTTGGAAACCTGTTCTGGGTCTTGATCGCAATCCTCCAGTTCAAGCAGGTGAGCCGGCAATGACTGTTGCGACAGTCTCTAAAGCGATAATCCTGGCTGCAGGTCTTGGCAGCAGGTTAGATCCTCTTACCAAAGATATACCTAAATGCCTAGTGAGAGTACAGGGAAAGCCACTCCTGCGAAACACGTTAGAAAAATTAGAACGTGCTGGTATAGAAGAAACGGTTATTCTAGTCGGCTATTTAGCCAATGTAGTTAGGAAGGAAATCGGCAGCCATCTAGGACGGATGAAGATAACCTACATTGAGAGTGAAAGATACAAAGAAACAAACAATATGTATTCCTTATGGCTGGCACGGGAGTATCTTGAACAGGGAGCAGTCCTTCTGGAAGGGGATGTCATCTTTGACGAGAAAATACTTACCAAGGCCCTGAATGATGAACGATCGCTCTGGATTGTTGACCGTTTTACGGAAGGGATGGACGGATCAATGTCCACAACGGATTCAAAAGGAAAGATCACCGAGATACAAATCATTCGCCAAACATTGCCAGCGTATAAGGACAATTTCCATAAATCTGTAGGGATACTTAAGCTGACACCGGAATATGGCCAGTCTTTTTCCAAATGGCTGGATGAGGATGTCCAAGCCGGTAAAGTTTCGCTCTATTATGACCTTGTACTGCAGCCAAGGCTTGATCAGCAGCCGCTCTATGTTTGTTCCATAGATAATTTAAAGTGGTTTGAGATAGATACATATGAAGATCTGCAAAAAGCAGAAAAACTATTTGGTGGTGATGCTGGCATGAAATATGAAATAGTCCCGATAAGCAGATTGAAGCCCTTGGAGATGGTTTTTCCCTCGCATTTGAAAAATCTGAATGACATGATCTTGCAGGATGGCATTGTTAAGCTGCCTCTGTTAGTGGATCAGAAGACTGGAACGGTCCTGGATGGCAGCCATCGGTATGTCTTCTTCTTGATGCATGGCTATAAAACAGCCCCAGTCCGATGGGTTGATTATGACAGCGAAGATGTCCGCGTAGGGACGCATTTAACACATCGCCACATCATTGAAGGCCCGACTAATATCTCCAAAAAGGAAGTCCGAGAAAGAGGGCTTAACGGTAATATTTATCCCCCCAGAACCACGCGGCACTTCTTTCCATTCAGGAAAACTGACGAAGTGCACGTTCCTTTGTCTTCATTAGAAAAAGGGGAGCCAGTAGATGTCAAAAACTTAATCGCCACAGTTGATGTAGATTATGAGATTCATCATAACCGTAAGTTTATCCAGGAGATCGAAGACGAAATCGATGAATTGATCCGCTACCTGGATGAAGTGCGGCAGACCAAGAAGTATCTCAAGAAGCAGATTGAAGGGATGGAGAGGAGGATGAGAGAAGGTTCTTCAAAAAACCATTAATCAAATTCTGAGCAGATCACTGGCATCAACAAGCTCCCGGAAAGAGTCACGCGACATCAATCTTTCATATTCTTTTTCACCGAATTGATGCAGGAAGTAAAGCGCTAAGGCTCCATGAAGGCCATGGACTATTTTCTTGCCGGATTGTTGGATACTATCTAACCGAGCCATTATTGCCCCAGGTTCATTATTAATCGTAGAAAGTTGGGCATTTTCCCACGCATCCATGGGGAATCGAGGATCATCCGCAGCTCGTTCTTCTAATGCTTTTCTTGCCTTTATTTCCTTTTCTATGTCTCCTTGCCCTCCACCCAACTCTTGGTAGATAGCTATAGCTTGTTCATGCCGTCCAAGAATTTCCTGAACAGAGGCAGAGACTTTTCCAACATAGACAAAATTCTTTGACTTTATAGGAGCGGGAGGTTCTTGCCCAAAAATTCCCACAAGCTGATATTTGGTTTCTTCAGGAGTTATTCCTGCTTCCTCACTGCTTTCAGAATATACAGCACGTTTGATTGAATCCCAGGAGGAATATCCTGTTGGGAATGGCACTGCACCAGCAGGTACAGAGACAAATTCACCTGCTCTTTCAGAGCCACCCCTTCCCCCGAGGAGTAATTCATTGCCAGCAATGGTAAACCCAAAAACGACTGCTTGAATAATACTATAGTCTGTAAAGACATCTTTCCTTTGCGCTTGGACAGTAAATGAATCAAGTTTATACCCATCTAATCGAAGTTTGCTATCCTCATCAAAACGTAAAGCCCGAGCGTAAATAATAAGATCAGCTTTAACCTCCATCTTAGAAAGACCAAGAACTGCTTCTCTCCATTCCAATTCTGTGCCTGGATTAATGTAGATAGCTCTCTCTTTACCCTGAGATCGTGCCATGGCATCGTAGTATTCTCGAAGGCCGTCCCAATCTGGTTCCCTTTCAGAGTAAAATTTTAAGAGTTCAGGATTAAATCCAGGGAGATGGAATCTAACAGCTATATCGTCTCGCAGCCGTACTTCTAGCTTTGGTTCTTGTCCGAAATGAGCAAGTAATGCATTGACCATTTTATAACCGTTCTAATGATTACTTTATAAACTTTATGATTTCTTCACCGTCAAAAAATACCCCTTTGACTGCACCCTGTTCTTAAGCAAAAGATAGTTTGGTTTGAGAAACCAAGGCCTTGCTACATATCTGAATGTCATTTTGCTTGCCATTTTTTTGTTTAACAGCTTTCTAAGAAGCTTCATATAAAAATCAACAATGATTCCATACATATATCCTTGGTTTAATTCTTCATGCACAACGTGTAGAGATTCTTTTCTCAACGCTTCCTTCATACTCTGTAATGATCTGTAAATAACATGGTACTCTCCCAACTGAACTAGGGATTGATTCTTGGTAAAAAGCGGCTCCCGAAGAATTATAACTCCATCATCATTCAAATGCTGTGATAATTTCTGTAATGCCAGAGGGAGATCTTCATCTTTAATATACATCAGCACACCACCTACAAAAATGAAATCAAATTTTTTGTTCAAATTAAGCCTTTTGAGATCAGAACAATGAAAAACGCAATTGGGTATGCCTCTTCGCACTGCTTCATGTTTTGCAATCCTGAGAGAAGCGGCAGAGAAGTCAACCCCCACTACTTTATTAAATAAATGGGAGAAATAAAAAGAATATTTGCCATTGCCGCAGCCTATGTCCAGGAATGAATTAGTTTTTGCTTTATTTTTGTGCAAGATTTCTTTCAAAGATCTGATTTCGGTCTTAAATCTCAATAAAGCAAAGTTCTCATCATCAATTTTATAGCCATCCCCATACTTAAATTCTCCAGCAAAAGATTTGTTCCAATGTCTGCGTACAGCTTTGTAATTAATAGTATTCATTGTACTCCTTGATAGAGGGCTTTAAATTTCATCATCACCAGTTGTTCATCATAGTTTGCAGCAGCGATTCTGCCTAGTTCTCCCATTTTTTCTCTTTTCTTTCTGTCAGTAATCAATTCTGCGATAGCATTGTGAAATCCATCAACATCACCTGGTTTCACAAGTATTCCAGCTCCATCAGCGATAAGCTCCTTGATCGCTCCAATATCAGATCCAATGACTGGTTTTCCGGCTGCCATAGCTTCAATGGCAATCCTGCCGAAAGGCTCAGGCCAGATAGAGGGCAGGACTATGATATCTGCACTTGCGTATAACTCTGGTATTTTAGTGTAGGGAACGGGCTTATGAATTTCCGCAGCAAGGTTGTTGTCTTTAATCATCTTTTGCAGTTCTTCCTGTAGAGGGCCATCTCCGTACAAGTCGCAGTGGTAATTTTGCAGCCCTTGCAAGGCTTTTAAGACAACCTGCGGCCCTTTGTATGTTGTTAATGAACCAAGGTAGAGGACTTTTACTTTTCCTAGTAAGGAGGATTTACTCTGGTTCTGATAATATCTCCCAACATCCAGCGCATTGGGAATGACTGTGCTCTTCAGTCCCTGCTGTGCCAGCAGCTCTTTAACGTATTCGCTTATAGCGATGAGATTGCAGTATTTCATGCCTTCATTTAGTTTTTTATAATAAGTGTAGACATATGAAAGAGAAACAGGATTATATTTCAGGTAGAATTTGTTTTCAATCTTGCCGATTTCTGCTGAATTTCTCTGGCATGAGACAAACTTAGAGAAGGTACAGACAACTTTACATTCTTCCTTGCCGTGATAGATCCGGTCCCCTTTCGGGCATAGTGTTGGGAAGCTTTCAATAGTGGCAAACAGCGGGATGTTGAGATGTTTTAGTTTAGGCGCAGCAATGATACTTGCGCCGATGAAATGGATAGCCTCGATCTTTCTCTCCGTGACAATTTTTCTAACTTCCCGCACAACTGACCCTGGAAAAGACCAACTGCGTTTAAGATTGTTCCTTATTCCATGAGGGTTATCAGCAGTTGCCAGAGTACGATGAACTTTAACCTTGTCAACCAGTTCATATTTCTGAAGACCCTGATGATAAGATGTCAGGACCTGCACGTCCATACCGTTATTGGCCAGGGCTTTAGCTAAGATGCTGACGTTTATCTCGCCTCCCCCCATTATTTTCGGTGGGAAATACTCGGTGACAAAGAGAATATTCATTACTGTGGTCATGCAGGATTTTGATTTATAATATTTGTGATTTATGATAGATTAAAAAGCTTGGTTTTCATTAAGTTTAAAAAGACCTTCTGAAGACTTTTACTTATTCATGGATAGGATCTCAATTATCAAAGAAACGCTGACCGAGCTTGACAAGCATGGAATTAGATACTGTATTCTGCGCAACTACAATTTCTTACTGGAAAGACGAACCGCCTTATCCAGAGCTGAAAAAAGCATTGATCTGGTAATACCAAAAGGAGATTATGCAGCTTTCCATACTGTTCTGGTTGAGCAAGGCTTTACCAGACGGAAAAAACTCTCTTATTCTCATAAACACGTTCCCTATTTCCGCTTCCAAGGAGTAGAAGCAATTAGTTTTGACGTGCAGATAGGTGGAGTTCACTGGAATGATATGTGCTATCTCGATGAGAAATATCTTATTGGAAACAAAGTGCAAAAATCGTTTTTCTACGTCCCTTCCGACAATGACACTTTTGTGATGCTTTTAGCTCATTCCATTCTCGGAAAGCGCTACTTTAAACCAGAATACCAAGAACGAGTTTCTTTCCTCGCTCAGAATGTTGATAAGGAATACGTTACCGGGAGGCTGGCAGAGATCTTCTCTAAGAAACAAGCAGGCAGGTTATATGCCTTAGCAAAAGAAGGGAAGTTTAAGGAGATCGTAGAAAAGAAGCATTCTCTCATTGCGCTTTTTATCGGAAAATCCGCACGGCGTTTGGCTACATTCTTGCTCCTGCTGCCGCGATATGTAAAACATGAAAAGAAAATCGGCACGCCTACGCCATTGATCAGCATCATCGGGCCCGACGGTGCAGGAAAATCAACAGTAGTCAAAGCGCTGGCCGAGCATTTGCGTGACAATAACAAGCGTGTCTTTGTCGCCTACACCGGTCGAGGTAGGAATCATCTCCTCCCCATGGGAAGGATCGGACGGGCTTACAAGGGCAAGGAACGGAAGAAGGACAGAATAGTGAAACCGACTAGCTCCGCTAAAATGTACCGGAAAGTTCTCTACACCTTGGCTGCGCCGGTGTTTACTCTTGACCTTCTGCTGCGCTATGTTCTCATAATGCTGCCAAAAAGGAGAGCCAAGCATATCATCATCACCGACCGATACGGCACTGACATCTTTTTGATGGAACATGTGCCCTTGCTGTTGAGAAAATTTCTCTTGCGTTTGTTTCCAAAGCCGACAATCACATTTTACCTGTACAACTCGCCGGAAATATTACATCAAAGAAGGCCTGAAGAATCAATTCCTGGTTTGGAACGGCAGCTGCGCTTGTTTGCACAACTGGAGAGTTACCTGAAGCCGATCAAAATAAAAACTGATGATGAGGAAGTGACATCCCAAAGAGTAATCCAGGAAGTGATGGCGCATCTGTTCCATAATTGGTTTTAATAAGTTCCACAACCTTTATAATAAAACCATTTTCTTCCAGAACCATGCCAATACAGTCCTATCTTTACACTTCCAAGAACATTCTCACCTACGACGCTGCCATACAGAAAATTGCAGAATTAAAAGCGTCAGGCAAAACTGTCGGCTTATGCAGTGGCGGGTTTGATTTATTACATCCCGGACACATGAAACACTTTGAATCTGCAAAAGAGCTGTGCGATGTTCTTTTTGTTGCTCTCACATCTGATAGGTTCGTCTCTTCACGAAAAGGATCAGGCCGGCCGGTATATCCTGACACGCTGCGTGCCTATGCAGCAGCAAGCTTGAAGTATGTTGATTTTGCCTTCGTTGCCGACTATGCAAAAAGCGTCGACATCATCAAACACCTGAAGCCTTCCTTCTATATTAAGGGGCCTGATTATATCAATAAGACCACGCCTGGAATTACTGCCGAGAGAGAGGCGATCGCTTCTGTTGGCGGAGAGATGAAATATACAGATGACGAAATCATGTCCACTACTGGGATCATTGACTATATTAAAAATCAATTAGACGTTAAGGAAGTTCTGGTTATCATTGACCGCGATGGAACACTTATCACTAATGATCATTTCCCTGGGAAGAATACAGCATGGAAGGAAGAGATAAAACTAAATGATCCCGTTGCCAGTTTCCTTTCTTATCTGCAGACTAAATATAAAACAACAAAGATAGTGGTCAGCAATCAGGCAGGAGTTGCCCGGCGCTATTTTGATTGCAGCAGGGTTGAAGAGATCAACAAGCACGTTCATGAAATTCTGGCAAAGAAAGGCATCAAGATTGATAACTGGCAGTACTGCCCAGACATGGACGCTACTTACGCTGAAGCTAAGAAAAATGAATTTGACATTGATTTTAGCTATGTTAAGGACAAAACCAGACGCAAACCTAGTCCCGAGATGGTCTTAGATGGCTTGAAGGAAGTTAAAAGAGAGCTTGACACCTTCTCAGACGTTCTGGTGATCGGAAATAGCGACGATGATCAGAAATTGGCAGAGAACCTTAAAGCAAAATATGTTGATGTTACTGGCAAGAGTTATGAAGAATTGGTGAAGCAGTTTAGTTAAAAATGACAGCTAAAGAAATAAAAACCTGTACGTTCGATCTAGAAGGAACGGTTGTTGATATAGAACATGCGCATCATCAAGGGCACATCTACGCAGCAAAATCTGTCGGAGTTGAATTGTCTATTGAAGACTGCTTTCAAAAACTGCCTCATTTCATCGGCGGTCCTGATGATGAAGTCGCAAAGGAAATTAGCGCTCTCGCTGCCCAGCAGGGGCATACTGCTGATTATCGTGAAGTATTGGAAGAAAAAAGAAAGCACTATGATCGCTTGCTACGGGAATTATCAATTCAACCACGACCAGGCTTCCTCAGTTTCTTGTCTGCCATAAGAGAGGCAGGACAGCTGTATGCCATTGGTTCAGTCACTAATCAGGATCAAGCTGTTGTGCTGTTAGAGCGATCAGGGCTGGCTAAGGAATTTGGATATGAACGTATAGTGTTGCGTGAACATGTACAGCGACCTAAACCAGCTCCTGACGTCTGGATAGAAACAGCACGACGGATGGGCGTAGAACCATCGCAACAGCTGGTGTTTGAAGATTCACCACGAGGAATTCAAGGAGCTATGGAAATTGGCGCATATTGTATTGGCATGCCCGTATATAACCGGCCTGATGTTGTATCTTCTCTAGCCAATGCTGGTGCAGGAAGAATTTTCATGCGCTGGGATGAGATCAATCCTGCAGCATTACTGCATAATGTAAATAAGGAACGGTAGACCTCTCTACAAAAATGGATATCGGCGAAGCAGTACAACAAGTCTTCCAAGGATACCGTTCTTTACAGGAAGCCCACCCTGTTTTAGGTGCCATGATTACCGCTGAAGTAATCTATCCTTTATCTGACATTGCTTCCCAGCTCATTACAGATAAAACAGTTAATTGGAGAAAAGTCAGATATACAGCAGCCCTTGCTCCTATGTATGGCATTGGCACATACGGCCTCCTTGAAACAGGTGATCTGGTTGGAGAATATGTCAGTAGCCATCCCTTAGTTAGAGCTGCGTTAGGGCCTAATCTCTTTGCCAACGCCTTTAATATGTTCTTTTTTGTCAATAATACTGTTGGCGAGAAAAGCAACCATGATCTAGAAGCATTGGCAAATAATTACGGACAGATTGTACGTGAAGGAGGAAATCTTCGTGATTATGTAGAGCGGTTTAAAGAAAATATACTCCGAAACATTCCCATCAGGGAGTATCTTCACTCCGTGGCTGCAGTTACGACCGTATGGAATGGATTCCAATGGTTTAATTATTCCCACATTCCTGATGAGTTACAGACTCCTGCTACGCTGGCAGCATCTTTAGGATGGATGGTTCTTCTTTCTCTTTGGTCATTGAAAGGGGGCAGAGGGATAGCAAAAAGAAACGAATAATTTCAAACTTCCCTAACCCTTCTTTCAATGCCCTTGTTAAATGCACCAGGAACAGTAGAAAGCAACTCTTGTGAATGAGAATACGTTCTGTATACGCTGAAATGCCCGCGTTGCGGTTCGTGCAATGTCAGCAGCAAACTAGGAGGGACAGCGACAAGACAGGAATTTGAGTCAACTTGTTCAGTGCCAAACTTATTCTCGCTGCTGAAGGGAATTCCTTGCGTTTCTATCTGAAGCGGATAAAGTACACCAACCCTGCTAGTAGTGGGATCCCAGTAGAAAAATCCTTTGGATTCAACGCTGACATTTTGTTCCCAATCATGAATTCTGATCGTGTCTAAAGGAAGAACAGGACTTGCACTTTCTTGAAGCGTGTACATTAACTTACCCTCCTCCTGCCTATCGATAACGCCCCATTTTCGATACAATCGTTCCCGCTTCCTGAACAGTTTCCGAAGATCCTGTTGGACTCTCTGTTCATCCACCAGCTGATCGACAGAATTAATCCCAGTAATGGAAGGAACATACAACGTGCTGTCCAAATGAAAACCAACCTCTTCATACAACTCCCGCAAAGCGCCGGCAACCGGATGGAGCATTTCTTCAAAGGAATCAGGATATCCTTGAATTGCCGTCACCTTCATCCCCTGTCCTTGTCGTTTCCCGCCAAGAAGATAACCGCCATTAAAATATGGAATGATTCCAACGCCAAATCCGGTGAGAGGCTCTTCAGATGTTGCTACCAAATAATTTTCTGCATTGGCAGCTTTTTCCTGCTGGGCTTCCACCCATTTTGGACTTTGTGGTCTCTTTCTTCTTTGTACCTCTGAATAATCAATCAGATTATCCGGAGAAAGATCCAGATGCAAGGTCCGTTCGATTCCATCATACTGGACCTCCGCATGTGAGATAACAATTCCTTTAGCCATGTTAAGGCACATGCCTCCGCAGATATGTTGAAATTCTGGTAAGATTACCTTCTTCCGCATTGGTGGTATCAATTTTTAGGTGCTCATACGTAGGCCCTGGAACATCAATAAAATCACGGACAAATGCAGCCCAGTTTCCGTATTTGGGCTCGTCCCTTGGAGAACCGCGTTCTTTCATCCGCGCCAGCACTATATCTGCAGGAGCGACGCAGTAAATCAACGAGACTCTGAAACGATATGCACCAGCAGCTTCAAGCGCAGTATCGATGAATGATCCTGGTTTTCCTTGCGTGACAGCCGTCATAGGAGATTCAAGAATGATTGACGTTCGTAACAACGCAGTGTTATAGATTGCCAGTTCCCAGGTTGATTTTGTAAGAGGACCTGTTAATGCCCGGTACTGTTCCGATTCCCTGTCATTGCCGAAAATATGATCAAGCATCACATCCCTGTTAAAAAAGAAAATTCCTTCCTGTCCCGCCAGTCCCTGAGCCAAAGCAGTCTTGCCGACCGCAGGAGCGCCGATGAACGAAACAAGGTTTGGTGTTTGGAAAGTCATGGGCGAAAACAAAACTAAGCAGTTTTAAAAGTTATGGAACTAAACATTAATAAAGACGACAAAAATCCAGCAGGATATGGATTCCATAACCCTATTAGGATTTGCAGCAGCCATATTGACGACAGCAGCATTCCTGCCGCAAACGATCAAGACCTGGAAATCAAAATCAACCAAGGATATTTCGTTAGGATGGAGCTCCATGACCTGCCTTGGTGTTTTGTTATGGTTTACGTATGGAATCTACATCAAATCTGCACCAGTGATTATTGCCAATCTGATAACATTCCTTCTGGCATCCATGATTTTGGCGCTGAAGATAAAGTATAAATGAAAGTTCTTGTGTGCTATTACGTTTTTATGTTGTATATTTCTTTAAAAAAAATAGCTTCGGGATAACTGATGGACTCTTACTTCACAATTCTTTTAAATGCTCTCTTAACGAGAAGAGTATGGACAAGATTCAAACCGTTATTTTCGACATGGACGGAACCATCGCTTTCCGCGATACCCATGATGCCAGTTTCAGTTCTTTCTTCAGACATATGAAATTGGAAAAAGAAATGAAGGAAATTACCAAGAGATATAATGATGAAACACGCAATATAATGACGCCAGAACATCACCAGCGACAGTTCGCAGAGACAGTTGCCCTGCTTCAAGGCAAGGCCGCTCCAACACCAACAGAAGTTTTTCCTTCCATCCCCTACGCGCTTGGCTTTTCCGAATTCTGCAGATACCTGCGCTCCCAAGGAATCAACACAGGTATCGTCACCCACAGCCTTCTTTATGCTGCAAACCGCATTAAAGAAGAAAATGATATCCAAGTAGCATATGCCAATGAGATTCATGTTGATGAGGCTGGACGTTTCACTGGAACAGGAACTATCCATGTCCTTTTTGGCAGCAAGGGAGAAATGGTTAAGAAAGCATATCAGGCTCTTGGCGGAACCAAAGAAACAACCGCTTACATAGGCGACAGCCTTAATGACGTTGATCCTTGGAATTCAGTTGGTCTTCCTATCGGCGTGAACCTGCACAAACCAGAATTACACCTTCCAGAATACGAGAAACATGTGCATGCTCATTTTGACGATTTTTATGGAGTATTGGATTTTTTTAAGAAGAATGTGCAGTTGGAAAAATGATGAGATAGAACTGTTGTTAGATTACAAAATAATAAGTTCTCATTCAATCCCCGGCACATATCCTTTTCCCCAGGGAAGGCCACTTGATCTTGTGCATTCTGTGCCTAATTCCATCCCGCTGGTCATGCCGCTGTCAACAATAACAGTTTGCCCGGTAATGTAACGAGAATCTTCAGATGCAAGCCAGACCGCAACTTTGCCGATATCCATAGGTGTCTGAGCATGGCCAAGAGGCAAAAGTTTTCCTAAATCTTCCACATTATAATTTGGTACAACCTGATAATGATTTTCAACAGGTACAGCTCCTGGCGCAATGGCATTGACACGAATGTTTTGTGGGGCTAGTTCTATGGCTAATTCTCGTGTAAAAGCGACGATGGCCCCTTTTGTACCTGCATAGACTGAATGTCCCGCTCTCCCGCGAAAAGCATGACAGGAAGCAAGATTGATGATAGCTCCATGTCCACTTTCCCGTAAAGCTGGAAGAGCCGCCTGAATAAGAAAATAGGGTGCTCTTACATTAACATTGTAAAGAGTATCATACTGTTCTGGCGTAACTTCCTCGATTGGCCGATCCATCGTGATACCAGCATTGTTCACAATGATGTCAAGGCCCCCCAAATATTTAATGGCATTTTCTGCAAATTGCCGAACCGGTCTAAACCTTGTGAAATCAGCTTTATAGGCAGTAGCTTTACCGCCGTTTCTTTTTATTTCTTCAACTGCAGACACCGCTACTTCCATGTCTCTCCAACGAGGATAATGAAGTACGACATCAGCTCCACAGCGCGCAAACTCTAAAGCAATGCCTCTGCCTATTCCAGTATCAGAACCAGTTACAATAACTTTTTTACCGTTCATGTTTGGCATAGGTTTACAAAGCTAAACAATGATTTATATGTGTTATGGGAGATATTTCATAACCTTAATAAAGGCCCTGCAAACCGATTGTTATGTAAAAGATATCTTATAATACCCATAAAGAATTTGGAGGAGATACACATGGTTGAAACAAGAAAAGTAATGACTTATAATATTATGGTAGAAGAACATCCGCCTGAACTCGCAAGACTGCAGCGTGTGGTCGGCATCGTCAGAGGAGAAGACCCTGCTGTGCTAGGTATACAAGAAACTCGCTTAACGGACGGATCTGAAAATTACTTTTTGCAAGCCTTACGAGGTGACTTTGATTATAACAGAGTTTTGCTGGAATCTGATCGCCAAGAAGGGGAAGAATTGTACGGTACGGGCACAACGATGATGAGCAAAGTACAGCCAAGACAGGCTGAGGCAATTATTAGGGGGAGAGCTGTCCAGATGGTTTTTGCAGGCAGCCTCGGCGATCTTGCTATTGCTTCTGTTTATTTTTCCCACCAAAGTGAAGCAGAACGAGTGCCTCAGGCACGTGAAGTTGTACAAGAAGTAAAAAGACATCCTTATGGTCTTATCATGGGAGACTTCAATGCCCTTTCACCGGAAGATGGTATTACTGCAAAAGATTTTGAGACCTTCAATCCCAGAATGAAACAAAAATATGGCAATGAAGATGGAACTGCCCTCTATTACGGCACTGTAGAAGCGGCGCTCAACGAAGGTTTTGTTGACATTGGTCTGCGTTTCCATACACCTGCTGAAATGACAGGTATGACCGATGTTTCGCATGGTACAGGCCAGCACCTTCGGCCCGTTCGTATAGACTATGTAATGGTCACTCCAAGCCTCGTTAAACATATTCGAGACTTTCAGCGGATCAATAATGGACAAACACGTACCGCTTCAGACCATTTCCCATGGACAGTAGATCTTGATGCATCCTTGTTCACCAAACCGTCTCAGTAAACCATGCCACCAACAATCGACGAACTATTTAGTAATGATGTAATACAAGTCTATCCAGCTGGAACTCCCGCTGCACAGCTGCAGCACACGTATACTGATGTTCGTCTTGGCCGGAATCAACAGAGGATTGACTTTGATCAAGTCCAGAGCCTTCTTGCTTCTTTACGAGCAGATGTTGAACAATGGTATGCTGGAGAAACTGGCAAACAGATGGACACGTATGACCTCGGAGAGATGCTCCATGCTGTGCAGCAGCGATTTTGGTCAGATTCACGTTTCCAACAAGCCTTTGATCTTCTCGAACTTCCATCTGAAAAAAAGGAAAGCGTACCTATCCCCTGGTGGAATGAAGTAGCAGGCGGGGAAGTTGAACATGATCCTGACAGCATTCACGTCCTACTTGGACCAAGACATAGTTATGAAACACAATTAATAAGATCAGGACACCATCTGCCGATAAAATCTGTTTCTGTTGCCGGGCTTATTGCCTCAAATGACGGGCATCTGGTCATTGGCCTGCGAGGAGGTAAATCATATCCTAATACCTATCATATTAATGCCGGAGCCTTACGAGTTACAGAAGGCCTTAGACGAGGAGAAGAATCAATCTACGACGTTTTCAAGCAACTTGAATTAGCGCCGGAGTTTGGACTCAGAAATGAGGATGTTGCAGGAGCAACTATCCACTCCAGGATCATGGACTTTGCCATCGACCGAGGACCGATGTATAATTTCCTGGTGCAAACAAGGTTGTCATGGTTTCAGTTGGGGCAGCGATGGCTGGAAAATATTGAAAAAGATAAAGCAGAACATCAAGAAATTTATTATATTGGTGCAAATCCACAGGATATAAATCAGTTCATTAGAAATACCTACATCGGCATTTGTGCAAATAGAGTGAATAGAAAACGACACGAGATACATCTCCTACATCCAGGAGCATTAGCACTGGCTTCATATTCAGGCCTGCCAGTATCTGAATTAAGAGCCCTGTATCAAGAAGGAGTCCACTAAGCTTAATCAGTATAATTTCATCAAAACTTTCTTCAATTCTTCTTGAGAAACAACTGCCGTCCCTAATTTTCCTACAGCGATGCCGGCAGAAGTATTAGCAAGCACCACACTTTGCATCAGATTAACTCCCGAAGCGATCGCCAAGGCAAAAGCACCTGCAAAGGTATCCCCAGCACCGGAAACGTCAATCACTTCCCCGCATTGAGCCGGGAAGTGCTGGTGTTCCTTTGTTTCTTTGTTAAAACAGGAAACCCCATCCTTGCTTCTGGTTAAAATCAGATGAGTGTTAAATAGTTCAGTGATATACCGACCGATCTCTTCTAATTCATCTTTCCCGGAGATCTCCTGCGCCTCTTTCATATTAGGTGTTATGGCAAAGACATCTTTAAAGAGATGACTGTTCTTAACTTTTGGATCAGCAACAATTCTACAGCCAAGTTTTTTCAACTCCAGCATCAATGATTCTGTTATGAATCCCTTATCATAATCTGAAACCAGAATTAAATCGGGCCTTGCAGTGTTAATAAAATCTACGATCCCTGGGATACATTCATCAGGAAGTTTTGAATGAAGCTCGTGGTCAAGACGCACCACCTGCTGATTCCTGGCAATGATCCTTGTTTTCTTGGTTGTCAGAACATTATCCCGTTCGATAAAATGATATTTGATTTTTTTATGATCTAATTCACGAAGTAATTCCATCTTAATGTCATCCTTGCCCACCTGCCCGACCAAGGTGCATCTTCCGCCTAAACTGACGATATTATGCGCGGCATTAGCTGCTCCACCTAAACGAAATTCCTTGCTGCTGATATGCAATACTGGAACTGGAGCTTCCGGACTGATGCGATGGACATCGCCAAAAATGTACTCATCTAGCATCACATCGCCGATAACAACGATATGATAATTAGGAAAACCGTCCACGATCCTAGAAAAATCTTCCTTAGAAGGGCTTGTGTTTGGCATCATTCTTCACTGTTCCACAAAAGCATCTTCAATCAATTGCGACCATATATGTATAATAGTGATGTGGCTTTCCTGTATCCGAGCGGTATTATTGGAAGGGATGACAATGTTGCTGTGGAGATTTAGCTGAGTCACCTTTCCACCGCCTTTTCCGTTAAGGCATATTGTTATCATCCCTTTCTGCTGAGCGGCCTTGAAAGCCCTAATGACATTTTCTGAATTTCCTGACGTGGTGAGGCCGACAAGAACATCCCCTTCATTGCCCAAGGCTTCCACTTTGCGTTCAAAGACAACTTCATAACCCAGATCATTAGATCCGGCAGTTAAGTTTGAAGAATTCGTCGTTAGGGCAATGGCCGGAAGAGCCCGTCTATCTTTTTCATAACGTATAACTAATTCAGCCACAAAGTGCTGGGCATCTGCTGCTGAGCCGCCATTGCCGCACACTAAGATTTTCCTGCCTCGTTTGAGAGCATCGATCATTAAGTGAGTAGAATGCCTAATATGGGGTATTAAGTCTCGGGCGACATTCTCCTTTGTTCTTATAGAATCATGAATGATCCCTTGTATGATCTCGTCCATCGATAAACCACCACTATTGTGGTATTACCTACCCACAAATTATTATTTAAGCTTTATGATATTGAGAGATGAAACGAGGTATTCTAATGCTATAAAGCCTGTGATAGAGCATAATTACATAACGCTTATAAGCCAACCATCTGCAAATAATCGTTAATCATGGATCGCAACGCACAATTACAGCTGTTTGAACGGAATTTAATACAGTTAGTGGAAGCCAACTATGTTAATCTTATGAATGCAGTTCTTCCAGCTCTCGAAGACCGAGAGGCACTGGTACTAGTCCACGCCATGACTAATTATTATGCACAAGGAGGACGATGGTGGGACAAATGGGGAATACCAGATTCCGTTCTTGATTCCCTTAAAATAGTCACAGATGAAGGTAAAGATAGGGCTTTGGCGTTGAGCATTCTTGCCCTTCACGACAGCGGCTATCCGGCAGGAAAATTAAGTGCAGACTATGCAAAAGCAGATATGCGGGAATTACACATGCGTGTAGGTGCACAACACGCAGCCGAATTGTATGATTGGACAAGAACAGATGGCAGTTTTTTATTCACACGGGAAGAAGTTGACGCAATTGTCCATGTCGTTGCCCATCACGATGACCATTACCTCGGCAGCCAACCTACCCCTGGACAGAGCGGTTTTGTTTCCTTAGATGTGTATTCAAAAGAGTTAGAAAGAAGAAGACAGCCTCAGAAGTTACATGATTTACATCAAACCTTTGTTGATTGCGATCGGATCTGGATCATGGATTTTGTCAGCGCCTATAAGGATTACGTTTCACGTTATGCACGCCAAGAACACGGAAACCATGACGGCCTCTCGTTCCTGCAGATGCGCATACCATACTTCTTCGAGCAGCAGGATCCAGAAGTTGCCGAGATTGGCATTGACGTTCCGGAAGAAGAATTTGCCAAAGCAGCCAAGAGCGGCAAGCTGCAAAAACCTTATCTTACCACAACACGTAAGATTATCGCTGCCCATTTTAAAGCCCGTAAAGCAGAAATGGAAGCCGGTGTCTTTGATATGGCTGCAGCTGGGGATTGGGAACACTTTAACCCACATGCACGCCAATATGTTGTAGGATCAACCCTTGCTGCTGGAAATGAGGTAAGTTACGATATGCACAGATTTGGGTAGTTTAGACCAATATTCTTATCCTTTCCTTTTTAACACGTTTTCTACAGCTTCCAAGACATCCTCTAGTTCAATCGTAGACATATGATTATGCCCTTCACAGTCAGGAACTACTCCTTTATGCACATTGATGCATGGTCCAGACAGCACCGGCTTGTAAACGGAAATATTTCCAGACCCATAAGGTCCATAACGTACAGGCGTATTAGGACAGAATAATCCGACAGTAGGAACTCCCTGTGCGGCAGCAACGTGCATCGGCCCGGTATCATTGGAGATAAACAGCTTGCACTGCTCGACAAGAGCAAACGTTCTCTTGACATTCATCTCCTTGGCCGGATTAAGCGCTCTGCTGTTGTGCTTCATCAATTCGAACACTGCCTGATTCTCAGCAAAATCATTCGGACCGCTGACAAAAACAATCCTTGCCTGATAATTCTCAACTAATTCATCAGCCAAGGCAGCAAATTTCTCCTTCGGCCATCGTCTGGAAGGAGCAGACTCTGCGGCGCTGACGCAAAAGCCTACGACAAAGTCATCTTCTCTAATGTCATTGTTTCGCAACAGACCGGTAACACTTTTTTTATCTTCATCTGAATAAGGCAATCTGACTAACTTCTCAGGATTCTTAACTTCTGGAAACAACACCCGTAACAAATCGAAATAAGTAGCAACAATATGCTGCGCATCATTGTATTCAACTGTATGAGTATATAACTTAGCTCTCTGCCCATGAGCATAGCCGATCGTTTCCTTGCCTAGATAAAATGCAGCCAGAGCAGAACTATTCAGATAATGCTCCGTATCAAAGACCAGATCATATTTTCTCCTGTATCGGAATGTTTTTCTATCTTCAAGAAGGAGAATTTTATTGATATAGTTAACACCGGCATAGACCTTGTCAACTCTTTTCGTAGCTAACACGTCCAGCTGGGCAGAGGGAAACCGTCGCTTAATTTCAGCAATCAGCGGCAGGGTAAGAACAGCATCGCCCATCCCCCATAAATTAATGACTAGAATGTTTTTTGGGCTCCTGTTCTTTGAACTTCCATCTCTTTCCCGGCTTTTAAACGGAGCAAGAACATTTGCCAGTACATTGCCGCCAACCCGATCCAGAAAGCGCTGTACTTTTACCGTCTTCATTTCTTATGCGGATCCTTCTCTTCATCCTTTTCTCTAAACGCTTCTTTCCTCACCAGAACTTCCATCTTGCGCTCCATCTTCTTGGAAAGGCTGTAATTGTAAAATCCGAGTCCAAGCAGCACGAAAAATCCCAAGACAACAAAAAAATCCAGCCGTCGGTAAAAATTAAGGCCGTCGGTAATGAAATCAAGAATGGAAGGTTTAATCCCGACCATGATCATGGTGATCCAGCCGGCAAACCATACTAAGAGTTCAGTATTGGTCAATTCTTTCTTCTTGAATTTGACATAGGTAAAATACATCATTGCCGAGCCAAAGATAACGCCCAGGAATTGGATCCAAAATGTGGTGCTCATTTGCTTAATCTCCCCCCGATCATTTTCATCACGATCTTGACACCATCAATAACAGTAGTGCCCTTGTATTTATCTGAATAAATGGTTTCTATCGGTATCTGTGAATATCGTAATTTATGCCGGCCAGCATTGAGGATCATCTCTGTCTCCATATAATAATCTTGTGAATTCCAGCGTATTTTTCTATAGGCATCAGCAGTAAAGGCCCTGTATCCGCACTGGCTGTCCTTGATATCGCTTCCGGACAGCTTGCTTAAGGCGATATTGATAACTTTATTGCCAAATTGCAGCACCAACGGCATGACATCTGCGCCTTTCCGGCAGCTGTAGACAATATCTTTTTCTTTCAAAGCTTCAAGGAATACCGGTATCATCTGGGGATCATGCTGTCCATCCCCATCCATGACGATGATCCGCTCAGCGCCCTGCATCAGGGCATAATCGCATCCAGTTTTAAGAGCTGCGCCTTTTCCTAGATTGACTTTATGCCGTAATACACTAACACCTGAATCCTTGGCTTGTGAAGAGGTGCCATCGGAAGAGCCATCATCAACAACAATGATATTTTGTGTATATTGTTGTACTTTTGTAATGACCTTCCTTACTCTTTCTCCTTCGTTATAGGCAGGAATGACGACAAAATTGTTCATGATCAAGCCCTTCGAAAACCCTTTATAAGAATTGTGGAAGAAGAGGGTTTGTCTTGATCGAGGGTGATATTGTTTACTTCCTGAGGACTACATATTTTTGGAGAGAATTGAAACGGTCTTGTTTCAGAGGTTGGATTTAGTAGTTTTGGATGGATGGTGTTAAGCAGAATTCTGACTAGGTGGCGCTATGGAACTTTAATGAGACACTCTTTAAATGAATCCAGCTTACAAAGACAAAACTGATAAAATCAGGGGCAGGGAAAAACGGAGACTTAATAGATACAACAACACGAAAAAAGTTATAAACTCTTTAAAAAATAATTAATCATGGACAAAGATGAGCTAAAAGAATTCATCGAAATTACTCTTAAGAAAGAATCTAACGATTTAAGAAATAATCTCTATCCTTGGAAACTTGAGAAAAAGAATGGCATAACCACTATAAAATATCCTAACTCGGATACATTAATTAATGTTTATTCAAACATCCAAAACAATGGCCATCTTAAAAAAGAATTCATCAACATCCTATCTCAAAATATCGCTTCATCCGAAGAAACAGACATATTAAATGTCGACCCACCCATTATTTCGGGTAGCTATAGTGTAAGTGTTTATACCCTGATTAAGCTTGGATTTACAGAAGAGGCCATTAGTGCTCTGGAGAAGAGAAGCAATAATTTAGGGTTACTTATAACTTTTTTATGGACATTGCTAGATGAAGATTACAATTACTTCACAAACAAACAATTAGGAAAATTATTAAAAGTTATAGAAGCACTTCAGATTGGTGATGAACCATGGTTAAGACCACTTAATATGTTTAAAAGACACATTGAAACTAAATTAATTAACAATCGTTTTGAGATTGTTAATAAAGAAATAAGAGGGGTCAACTTAGAAATCAACCAAGATAAGAAAATGGTATCAGAGAAGATAACTTATTTAGATTTTGAAGTTAAATATAATGAATTATTAAATGAAATTGATAAATATATTAATACAGAAAGTTCAAATGTTTTAAATTCTGGCATGATTAGCAATCTAAGAGTGTTTATGCATGACATTATTATCGATATTGCGAAAAATATTTCTACCTCCAAATCAGAAGATATACCAAAAACAGCAGAATCAAAAATAGGTGATGCCAGGAATTATATAAAAGACAAATTGCGATTATCTGAAAATGATCATAAATTTATTAACTCCTTCATTAATATTTTACATGATGAAGGAGGTCACTCATTCTTGGCAAATAAAGAATATTTTAGATTAGCGCGAAATATTGCAATAGAGATTACACTACTCTTGTTATCAAAATACGAGAAAATAAACACCAAAAATTAAAATTCAATTATTATGGTTGCCCTTTAATTGGTTTAAGTTCTTCCCACTTAAAACCGTTCACTATAGCAATAGCAGTAAAAATAAGTGCTAACGACATTAAAAGAAATCTAAGACTTTTTGCTGATTTAACCGAGATAACAACAATAAGTATGTTAACCTCCGATTTTGGTTTATTTACATATCTCTCAATGCGCTTCTTTGCTTCCTCAGAATAATTTATTTCCTCTCCCCAAGTAAAAAGTGGAATGCAATCTTCAGTTAATTCCTGAACTTGTATTCCACATTGTTCACCATAACCTCCTTCACTCATTTTAATTGTTTCCGGGGTATCTTCTTTAACACAGTGTCTTACAATCCCTTTCTCTAATAATTCATTGTATTCTAAATCCGTTAAAATATACTCATTTAAATTGCTATCATATTCACTAATCTTATAATCAACAAAACCAGCTAATAAAATACATAGTGTTGCGAAAGCCATGAATTTATTAAACTTATTTTTCATTGTACCAAACACATCTTCCTTTCCCTAACCAAGCCAGAAAGAATTCCTTACCTTCTATCCTGCAAATAAATCAAATGATAGCCAAACTGTGTCTTGACAATGCCAGAGATCTCACCCTCATCCAAACTGAAGGCAGCATTCTCAAACTCTTTAACCATTCTCCCTCGTCCAAACCACCCTAGATTTCCTCCATTTGCCGCTGAACCATCTTCTGAGTACTGTTCTGCCAGCTCTGCAAAATTACCAGCAGTAACTTCATTCTTGATCTGGGTAATGAGGTTAAATGCCTCCTCATCAGTTCTTCCTTCTGAGAGGATCAGGATGTGTGCGGCATTTACTTCTTCCTGCGGCTGGAAGAAAACCTTATTTTGCTGCTGGCAACTATAATCCACCTTCCAAGTTATGATTCTTCCTCCGGTAAACTGCCTGACATCGTCAAACTTGCTGAAACATTTCAGGCCGTGCCCTTCAAAGAAAAATAAGCGTGTAAACATCCCGGCTGCCTGCGCCGGATCGGCAAGCATCATGCCATAATTTCCATTGCTAAGAGGAATAAGCATGACCGAGAAGCCTGTTGTTTTCCCGGAGAATCTTTTTTCCTTGACATCATCCTTGGTTGCATAAACTAACGACGTCGGCTTAATCTCGGCATTCCCTTCGAAGGCCACGTCAATGGTTTCCAAGTTAATATGCAAAACAATATTATTGTCCTGTAGTGGAACAGTGCACTTCACAGTCGTGTCTGTGAGCATATCGCACCCTCTTAGCGAGGAAAGATATCCCGGCCAGGGAGCGATCCAGCTGTCTCCTTTGGTATTTTGAATTTCATTATGAATATTCTCAGCCTGGCTCTCGGTCATGTTAAATGTTTTCACCAGATAGCTGACAGCTTCGGAACGTTCCAAGGAGTTAGTTCTTTGGTACATCGTCGCCCTTTCAAAATTCCAGCTGCCAAAATGCCCCCAGACGCCTGCTTTGCCGACCATATCTTCGGAAGTGATAAAATAATTCGGCAGCAGGTCTTGGCAATGAGTATACTCCAGCATCGTTGCAGCCTGTTCCTGCGTCAATCCATGTTCCTGGTATTTCAGGTAAGCTTTATCCCGGTCGCTGATCTGGAAAATATCCTTGAGGATATTAATTGTTGTAAGCGTGTCATTGTTTGTGAACCCCTCCAATGTTGAAGGCGCGGTTTCCTGCCCGCAGTTGAGCATTCTCAGGGTGCCGAGAGCTTCCGTTTCATCGTTGGTTAATAATGTTCTTCCAACCCAATGGATAAGCCGGGCCTGATTCCCACCGTCAAAGGTTGCACGACGTTCTGCAACAGCCACAAACCAGTGCCCAAAATCCCACCAGCTGGTGATGATTGAATCTTCACTGTCCCCTTTAATTTTAAGCAGGGCGTTATACCAGGAGTCGTTGATTGACGGTATCTGGTTCATCGAGATGTTCTCTGCTATTGAGAAAGGAGTAAATAATAGCAGTGATAACACTAACAGGAGCACCACCTTACTTGCATTCAGATTTAATTTAAATCTCTTGTTCAGCCAGCTGCTCACAGTAGTGAAAGTCATGCCCAGCGATACACCTACAAGAATAACAAAGGGCGAAGCAACTAAGAGTGCAAATCTTGATCCTCTGGTGAAAGAATAGGAAGTGCTTAACAGCCAGACGGTAAAAAGTGAAGGTAAAAGAAGATTATTATCTTCGTTCAAAAAGAAGACTTTCAGGAAGCCAACAACAACTGGAAGGGAGAGTAAGATAAAAAATGTTACAGGATTATTAAGAGTATCCCCTAGGTTTACAATGAGCAGGTAATATAATCCAGAGCCGATAAAGTACAGTATGTTTTTTGACTTGTTGTTCTCTTTATTCACCAGCAGCAGGACAAGCCCCATCAAGCAAATCCAAAATAGAATCTTCCCGCCCATATTGGAAATAACGCTGTTGAGAGGAGAAGCATTAAATTCCGCCACAGTAGTAATGACGTTAGGCCAGACGTTAAATACCCCTACCTTATTCCACGCAATAAAATTGACCGGCCTGAAAAAACTGATCCAGAACGCCCTGAATCCGCTGAATAAAGTTACAAATATACCGGAACCAGCCAAGAATATCAATAAGATTGTAAGATGCTTCTTGTGAGTCTGCAATATTGATTTGAAGGCCAGCTTCCTGCTTTTGACCGTATCAACCAAAACTCTTGCTACTATTGTCAATCCAAGTACAGCCAGCACCGTCAAAAAGATGAACGGCCAACCACCCCATGTCGCCGAATAGACGCCAACCACAAAGGCAGAAAGGCCGCTGTAAAGCATTTGTTTCCGCCTGCTTTCCGCGCTCAATGCTTCAATGAACATCCAGACAATCAATAAAGGCATTAAAACATTATGAGGGTCGGTATCTGCAGAACTTCTCGACAAGACTGGGCCGTTAACAGCTAAAAGGATCGCTGCAAAAAAACCGCCGACATTGCCGGCCAGCTTCCTGCCGATGAAAAAAGCAGGAATAAGCGCCAGGGCGATGATCAACGCAGGCAGCAACAGGAAAGCCTTCATCAATGAAACACTGGAATTAAAAAAATGAAGGAATTTATACCAGGATGCTGCGAAATAGGGATGCAGCTGGAACGATGATTTCTGGCCTAGCCTACCATTGCGCAGCGAGAAATACTTTTCCCCGTCAATGATCATGTCGCCTAGATGTCCATGGTTGATGACATTACGGGCTTGGCTGTACCATAAATAAGAGTCAATGTCGATCATGTAGACGTCGCCGTTTTGATCGTTCCTGAACTGGTCTTTATACTGCTGCGAAACCCGGTTGATGTCATTAGCAATCTGCTCCTCATTTTCCAGCAAGAGCTTCTCAAATTCCGTCTGCACCAAAGCATCCCGGTTCTGCGGCGGCAAATTGGGATATTGTTGAGCTAGTTGGTTTTCTAACTGGTTGAGGTAATAATCATGAACTGCGCTTCGCGCCCAATTCTCCGTAGCCGGGAGATAGATCGGCTGCACCCGGTAATACGTTGACGCGCCGATAGCCAGAAGGAGGAAGAACAACGGAATAATCCATTTGGCGTTGTTTTTGGTGAAAACAATTGTACTCTTTACTGCACTCTTTACATTGACTGGTTCATCCTTCTTTTCAGAATGGTGTTCCGAGTGGTGCGGATCTTGATGAGAAGCAGTTTCCTTGCCTTCTCCTGAGGCCATGCCTTTAAAGAACGACGTTGCCTTTCCAGCCAGTTTTGAGAAATCTACAGCATCATCATCTTTAGGCTTTTCTTGTTCCGTCACGAATAAACCACCTTCTAACGTGGAACAGGGGTTGGTTTATAAAATTTGTTGTGAAGTGGTCGCTTATTACTCATTGAGATACAAAATATCTTCAGCAGGATGCCGGTACAATCCTTCCTTCAATCGTTTCTGATCTAAGATATGTCCAATGAGTCCGATGCTCCTGGAAAGAGCAAATAATCCGTTCAGGTAGCCGATTTCAATTATTTCGCTAATCTCTTCTTTACTAAAGTTTTTGCACGATTCAAGCGCATCTAAAAATAACACGCCAATACAGCCATCAACATTCAAGATCAAATTCTCTGCCTTCTTAGTAGTTATCGTTTCTACCTGCAAAGCGTAATCAAGATATTTGGTGGATGGAAAATTCGCTCGGGCAAATTTCTTCAGCAATTCTACTCGTTGATCGGGATTGCGAAGTGATTTTACCCTATGCCCAATCCCTGGAATAGGAATTCCTTTTTTCTTCATTTCTTCTACAAATGCTGAAGGCTCTTGAGTGTTATCAACTGCTGCTTTGAAATAGCGGCAGGCATCATCTATAGCTCCGCCGAATCGCGGCCCGATAGTTAGCAATCCGCTGCATAAGGCAGAAATCACATCCTTCCCTGCCCGTGCAGCGACAATGGAATTATGCGCTCCAGATACAGCAGGACCGTGATCAGCGCAGATAACTAAACACATATCAAGAAACTGTGTAAAATAATCAGGCAGTTTCTTCTTGAACCATAACAAGCCGATAACCTCGCCTAGCGAAGAACCGACTAACTCGCTTATTGGAACCTTATTGTAAGTTAATTCTTCCCCTCGATCATCAGAGATAGTACTGGTGAAATGAGTCTTCCTCCGCGGTCCAAGTTCAGGTACAGGCTCCATCTTCCTCTCAGACAAGCTCTGTTTTTTAAATCTGCCTGTTCCTTTGGAATAGGCAGGTTCGGAACCTAAGTGACAGAATGCTTCTGCAATTGTCTGTTCAAACACTTCAAATGACTCAGGGACGATGATGCCTGCTGAACGCAAGGCTTTATTTTTCTCCTGAGCGCTTTCCTGTTCCGATCCAGCCTTTGCACCGGCATGGCCAAACTGCACTTCCCACGGAAAGATGGAAGCACAAGTTCCAGAAACCCACATGATGATAGGCTTAGTCAATCTACCTTGCTTCTTTGCTTCAATAATTTCATACTCGGCCTTTCCCCCTACTTCACCGAGAGCAACGATCATCGTAATGTTAGGATTTGCTTCATAGCGCAGCATGTGATCCAGCAATGTTGATCCAGGAAACTGGTCTCCCCCAATGGCAATTCCTTCATAAATCCCGTCCGTTGCTCGGCTCAGGATGTTAAAAAATTCATTCATCATTCCACCTGATCGAGACACTAAGCCAACGCTTCCTGGTCTATACAGTTTCGCACGGAGGATATTCTCATTCATGCCCCCGGCATTGCCGATCCTAAACTGCCCGGCAACAATGCCGCCGACAGTAGCAGGACCGATAATAGTCTTGCCATGCTGTTTAGCAAGAGCGAGAAGTTCCTTGCTCTGCCGTTCAGGCATGCCTTCAGCAACAATAGTTATTGTTTTAATTGACGGAATAAGCAGCGCTTCTTTTGACGAAGTATAGGCAGACCTGAAGGAAGCAAAATTAATCAACGTTGATGCTGCTGGATGTTTCTCCACCGCTTCCCTGATAGTTGAATAGACCGGGATGAGAATTTCCGACATTCCAAAAAATACTTTATGGAATCCTGTCCTGCCAGGATGAATAATTGCGGCAACACTCGGGGTTTCTCTTCGAGAGAGAAAATCAAAATCCAGCATGGCTTGGATTGGTGTTGCTTTTAGGTTATAGAAGAACGCCTGTGTCCACTTGTTGAATAAGTCGTAGCTGTTCATCATTCCAAACTCTCCCTGGCAAGGTGAATAATTTCCGGCATTGATGTTTCTGGACCGTATACATGATGCTGTAATCCCAGCCGTATACAGGCTTGTTCAATCAGTTTCAAGCCCTCTTCATAATGAGGTCCTCCCCGCCTGACAAATACCGTTACGCCATTCTGTTGTAAGAGTTTGCCAAATTCTTCTAAAGCCTTGATAAAACCGGTAAAGGTTTCCCGCACATCGGTAAAATTGGCGATTCCGCCGACTATGAAAAGAATTTTGCCGTTGTGTCTAGTCATGAGTTTCAATATTGACGTTGCATATTGATAACACTCCTCTGTCGAAGGATTGCCGCTGGACTCGCCGTAATTGGCAATCTCGCTTCCTTTTCCCAGATTAGCAATCATGTCCAGGTAGATGATACTCGCTCCCCCTCCTCCCAGGATATTCCAAATCTTTCCAGTTGGATTGAGCACAGTCAGCTTTAACGAAGCTCCACTGTTTCTGTCCAGCTCTTCAATGGATTCCTCTTCCGGATATGTTTTCCTGCCAAATGGTTTGGGCGCTGGCAGGGCTGAAGCGCAGCTGTCAACCTGGGCAACGGTATCTAAGATCACAATCCTACCTTCTTTGTCAAAAGTGAAGGGATTCAGTTCTAAATAACAGAAATTATGTTCACGGAAAATGTTGAATACAGCTTTTACAAAGGTCTTCACCTCTTCAGGAACAGTAAGATTAGAGTCATCAATAGTAGTTAATGTTGGCACTTCTGTCCTCTTCACGTTCTGCCAATTATCTTCAATATCAACACCTCCATTTTCAGAGAAGTTAATGATATCCTGATCTCTTTCAGAAGTGATGCAAAGATAATACTCCCGTTCATGTTTAACATATGGCTCGATCAGAAAATGTGTAAGTTTGTCCGTAGCTTTACCGATGTTAATCTCCTTGTTCATGTACTGCTTCAGGTATTCCTTAACTTGCTGCAAGTCTGCATTAAGCAAAACTAATCCTAATTTTCCCCGCTTGCCGAATAATTGGTCGGGCTTGACTGTCAATCGTTCCGCTACCTGCGGCAGTGTGCTTAAGTCAGTTTCCTGAGTCACCAGTACGCCGTTGTAATCTAAGCCTAATTGCTCATGGATCAGCTTCTTGGCATCATATTCCCTTACTTTAACTCTGGCCATAGAGTAATTTTTAGCCAGCTGTTTTAAAAAGGTTCGTACATATTTTGTGGATTTTGAGGGTACAGCAGATTCATAAATCTTATAAAGCTGGTTTATTGACCTAATCCATCCAAATAGGAGCGTGGTAAACATGAGATTATGGCAAGCGGCAGGGATTGCGGCAATAGTAGGTTCTGGTTGTCAGGATTATGATAATCTGCAGCAGCTCTATAATGCTCGGCAGGCTGTGATAGTGCGATATGCTGACAGGAATAACGATGGGATCCTTGCTAATGATGAAGTAGCCAGATTGATGGGAGATATCGCCAAGGCAAATGGCCTGAAATACTACGGCAGCTCTTTCGTGGATGCGAACGGGGCTGATCTTTCCGTAGAAAAGCAAACAGAAATGTTCAAAAATTACACGCCAGTAGAAGTGCCCCACAGATGAAAATCAATATAAAAATTGTAAAAACTAACTTTCTTTCCTCCTCACCATGAACTCCTGCGAGATGTGTGGAAAACTGGACGAGCTTGTAACAGCTGATGTAGAAGGGGTAGAGATGAAGATCTGTTCCGGCTGTTCTACATATGGTTCTGTCAAGAAAACTGTTTCTAATCATGTTTTCAGGCCGCAGCGAAGAATAAATGACAAAGAACCGCAGGTCAAGATTATCAGCAACTACGCTTCTCTCCTGAAATCATCCAGAGAAAAGAAAGGCCTGAGCCAGGAGGAATTCGCCCTCTTTCTGCAGGAGAAAGTAAGCGCCGTGGCTACCTGGGAGCAGGGCAGAATCCAGCCATCTCTCGATGTCGCCAGAAAAGTAGGAAAGCTTCTCAACCTCACTCTTATTGAATCTGAAACTGCCGAGGCCTTTGAGAATAAGAAAGAGAAGCGCTCTGATGTGCTAACACTGGGGGATTTTATTAAAAAGAGAAAATGATTACGCTAGAAATAATTACTCCAGCCACCACAACGCTTCCGAAGCAATTTTCAAGGCCTGCATCTGATATTCTTTCTGTTCATTCCAATCGTTTGTTTTCCTGTTAGCAACAGTCGTTAACAACGTCGCAAACCGTACCTCATCATAGGGCGGAGGAGATCTTTCCCGGTGAGCTTTTATAACTGCTGCAAATCCCGGCGTTTCCATCTCAATGGTCAGGACACCTTCTGCCTCCAAGGTCTCAATAAGATGCTCCATCTCTTCAGTCAATCCGCAAAGAGCAGGCCTTCCTTGCCCGGCATAGAAACTATCTGAACAATAACCCCTTCCAACTTTGAATCCTTTGCCCCTCTGATGTTCGCCGGTAATTTTTGCAAGTCCCGCCGTTATGCAGGCTTGGTCCAGGGAAGCAATAACCGCCAGAGTAGAAGGAACGTAATCAAACATTCTTGCCCTGCCTAGATATTCCATAACCGTTCCGACATTGCCCCTCGATTCAGCAACAATAACCAAATCACCGGATAAAATCTCCGGATCCAGACAGCCGCTGGTGCCAACACGGATGAAATTTTTCCCTCCACCGTAAATGAGCTCATTGATAGCAATCTCACCGGCAGATGAACCTATACCTGTTGAGCACATGCCCATCTTCACGCCATTATACGTCCCGGTAATCAGATGGTACTGATGAGGTCTGGTTCCCAGAGGACAACGAGTATCATTAACATCTTCCCATAGCTCTTTTATGGACTCTGCCCTCTCCCAGGAGCCTGGAATGATCCAGTGTTTGGGCAATGAATCCTGTAATGCGCCTACATGATAAGTTTCGCCTCTCGCTCCTGTAGGAAAATCCACATCACTGGCTTTAAAACCAAATGCTGAGTCTGACATCCTACTCTGAAGCCAGTTTCAATTTAAATTAATTGTGATAGTCCAGAATTCACATACATACTTTTTTAAATTAGGTATTAAAAATAATAGAACTATGAGCCTAGAAGACGCAATCATCGAACTAGAGAAGCAGGATGTAGACTTGCGCTCCATGCGGCCGACAAAGAGATTTACCAGAAGGATTGTGGAGAGAGTTGCACGGGAAGGAGATGTTGCACGACCCGGATATGCTGTCATTCCAGAGACAAGATGGCTGTTTGGCACCAAAGCAAGGGCAAAAAGATTTCAAGTGCAGATGATGCAGGAAGTATGGGATTATCTGGAACGTAATAAACCACACCTGTTAAGGAGAAATACCTCCAGTATCTTACCTCGAAATGAAAGAAGAAGGTTTTACGAGAAGAAAGAACTTGTAATCGAAGCTCCGATTTATATACAAGGCCACGAACGAGGGGATAGATTTTTCCATTTAGATTACCCTAACCAGATCTATAATTCACTTCTGTACGGCGACAGCCGGAATGTACGCGGTGGCACTACCGAAATGTTCGATGCACTGCGATTAGCACGGGATAATGGCTATCCCTTAAAACTAGTCCTTCCATTCATCCCGCTCAAAATATTGGACGATCCAGGATTTCCTCGTCATGAAGTGCAAGGAGTTATTGAACAAAATCTAGTGCGAAGTAACGAAGAGTATGTAACTAGAATTGAAGTAGACAACAACCAGTATCCTCTTTTAATTTTCTCTAACAGGCGTGAAGATGGTATCGTACACACCGCCAGAAGAACATCATGTCTTGATACGGATAATGGTCCTGCCGTTCGGCCAATTTGGGCTTGTAATTTAAAGTACAAGGCTCCCCAGGAAAAATAATCTTATATAAAATTCTCTAAACTACTATTCAAACGAAACAATATTTCTATACTTCTTCTGAATTGTTCTAGGAGAACGTGAATAACTTCTAATGATCTTCCGGCAATTCTTCTCTCCACAAGAGCAGGGCATGTCCCATTTGGGAATATTGACCAGAGTACTATAATCAAGAGTTATTTCTTCTTTAGGTTTAATCTTACGTAAAGCAGCGACGAAGTTCGGTCTCTTAAATTGAGCATTTGGATTACAAGAATGATTCACATAATATCCCAATTCTTCTTTACTGGGATTGAGCCATCTATTTTTTGCTAATTGAACACTACGATGATTAGCTTTGATCCAAGGAACAACTTTTCCACCGAAGGTAAAGAGAATTTCATTTTCGCGGTGCGCTTTTCTGCTGAAGATACCTTTCCCGCAGTGAGGAGTTTCTTTAATGGAAAAATGTGCGTTATTCATGGTCTTGGTCAAAAAATGTTTGCTGTAATGAAATACGTGAGCACTCCCACCACTACACCTCCAGCAACGTCGATCCAATCATGTTTTTGCAGGTAAATTCTGGAGTAGCACACCAAGGCTGCAATTACAATGTAAAGGGCAGTTAGATATTGGTTGGCGAAATAAGCGCTGAAGAGTATGGCTAGAAAGACTATTCTGGCTGCATGGAGGCTTGGGAAAGACGAGGCTTCAATCTTCTCAAAATAGTTGGAATATTCTTTTCGTGCCGGCCTGTGTTTGAAATAGAAGGTCCTGATCAGCACAACTACCGCAAAGGTCAGCAGAAAGCCAGCTAATAGCTGCAGAAACAACGCCTGCTGCAAGATCAGCAAGAACGCCAGCAGAAGAATAAAAAACGAAAGCCCTCCTAAAGAAGTGATATCTCTGAAGATGACGTCTATTTGTCTCTTGACGGTCTTGTTCATTCTTATATTCAGCCTCTTTATCCAATAGGTAGATAACTTTATATATATTTTTTGTTTAAGATAGAGTATGGTTTCAGGCAGGGCGTGGAATATCATTAACGTTTCCCTAGCCTTTGTGAGCCTCCTTTTATTGCTGAATCTGGCTGGCGTACACTTGCCAACCCTAGGCCAGGTGCAATATTTCCTGGATAAAGAAGACCCTTTATGCTTGCTTGCCTTTCACGAAAAGACAACAGCCTGGAATGATCTAGACCGATGCTGCCTGGAAGCCAGAAAACAGGCGCTCTGCAGACCTAAGGCAACACAACTGCCAGAAGGCAGAGTTGACTGGAGCTGTTCAGCCGGTGCAAATGGCTACCTTTTGAACAACAAGGCCTACAACTATTGCCGACAGCAGCCGTATTGGTAACAAATGTCACGCCATTTGCAAGGCGGGTGCGCTTCACTCCGTTCACAAGAAATGTGAATAAATATCACATTTCTGTGCAGAAAACAAGTAGTTTCTTGTTTTCTTGCAGCAGCACAGTTAAAAGGATTTGACAAACAAAACAAGCATAATCGCGCTCTTCGGAAGGCGGGGCGACTGCGCTTCGCTTAGTCACCTGAAAAAATGAAGAAAAAAAAGAGGGATGTAATTCATAAAAAAATCTTTTACCTACTCCTAGTGCTGGTCCTTGTCCTAGGCAGTTTAAATATCGCTAAAGCGAAAGGGTTTTTCATCCCAGAGCAGTCCGCAATTCCTGTCAGCAACGGCGTCATTGACCTAGACTCACTCACTCTAGAACAGAAAATCGCCCAGATGGTCATTGTTGCCGGGCTGAAAGAGAACTATTATCCCTGGCGGAACATGCAGCTGGGAGGGATACATTTGTTTGCCCTGCAGACAGCTCACATCTTTAACAACACTATCATTGATTTCCAATATGAAATGCCTGTACCATTCTTTGTCACAGCTGATTTAGAAGGCTGCGTCACGCCTTTTTCACACCTCCGCGCCTTTACTCCTGCTTCGAATATTACAACAGTTGGCGAAGCGTATGAAGCTGGATTCCGGGAAGGGGAATTCCTGCGCGATCTTGGATTTACTCTCAATTTTGCTCCCGTTGTCGATTTAGACGACCAGATCTGGAACTGCCGCACTTTTCCAGGAGATGAAAGAATCATCGCCGAACTTGCAGAAGCATACACTCTAGGCTTGCAGGCGCAAGGAGTAATTGCCACCGCAAAACATTATCCCGGTAAGACTCTTGTCGTAAAAGACCCGCATAAGTTCATCGTCACTGCTGATATTGATGAACGTGATGTGTATCCTTACCAATATTTGATTGAAAAGGGAGACGTCAAGGCGGTTATGGTAAGCCATATCATCACTTCCGGTGAAGTGAATTCTGAAGGAATTCCCTCTGTTGTTTCGCGGAAAGTTATTGCCGACATTAAAGAGAAGTACGACGGTTTGATCATTTCCGATGAGATCCACATGCTGGGCCTCAAAAATTTCTATACGTCTGTGGATGAGATGTATGTAGCGGTGTTTAAGGCTGGCAACGATATCATTCTCAACTTCGACCGCGACCCCAACGAAATTTACAGGATGATCCAGATAGTTGCAGCGGCAGTACAGCAAGGGGAAATTGATGAAGAACAGATTGATAATTCTGTCCGTAAAATTCTGGAGGCCAAAGGGTTTGAAGTGAGGTAGATGAATAAGTGTGTCTGAAATTTTTGCGCCAATGGCGGCCTTGGTGCAATACACGACTGGAGTTAAGAACTATTATCACATTTCGACAGAAGGTAGTCAATAGGTGAGCCCGCCAAAAACTAACCTCTTTTTTCTAAAACCGATTTTAGATTCTGTAAAATATCATTAGTAAATGGATCCTTCAATTCACCATTTTTGACCCATTCAAAATATTCCATTTCAGTTTGAGCATCAGTAATCTTTCTGTAAGTATATCGGACGAAATAATTTTCATTCAAGTCAGATAGAAGGAATATTCTGTTTTCCTCAAATTCTACAACTTTGTAAAAATCCCAATCAGAATTTTTACCACGATTTTTATACAGAGTGCCTATTTTGGGAGGATATTCTTCTACAACTTCTTCTTGAATTGAAGGAACCCATAAATGCGTATTTTTTGGATTTGTCGTAAATTCAAAAACTTCATCAAGCGGCTTATTTATTACAACTGCGAGTTTATTTTCTCTCATAATCTTAGAATGGTAGACAAATCATTATAAAGTTTTTGGCGGGCCTTTTCGTTCTTAAATGTAAAATTGAACATAACAAACTTTATAAAATCAAAGATGCCAGAACACCAAATGGAATCAAAATTGACTGTCCTGCAAAAATTGCTTCTCGTTTTCGTATACGGACTGATACTTTTAATGGTAGTCTTCTCCGTCCTGGCGATCAAGGACAAAGGACAAGAAGGATACGAACGGTGCATCCAGAAGAAATGTGAAGCGAAAGGACAGGAATTCTGCAGCAAGTTCAGGGAAGTGAATAACTGCTGTCTGGGAGCCAGCGGAAAGACAGCCCAGTCTGGAAATGAATTAATCTGTGTTTTTGACTAAGCTCCTACCTCTTTCACTTAACTTCAAAAACAATAAAGCTGTTATCTACCTGATGTACGGGAACAAACAAACCAGAATTCAGAATTTCATCATAGCGCTGTGGAAGCAAGGTTCTGGTTTGATTTTCCCCAAAACTGCTGGTAAAATACTTGAAATCCATCCTGCCATTGATGAGAAGGTAGCGGTAGTTGTTGGATTTCAGGAACGAATGAAGCGCTTCTGCGTCATGATCAAGAATATCCTGCCGGAAATCAATGACGTTCTGGCACCAATCGCAGCTAAAAGCTCCATAACCTATTGCTAACTTATCACGAGGAGAGTACAAAAAGACGTTTATATTTGGCGGCAAGGTATCAAACCAGGCACCGTATTCAAACGGTTCAGAAGGCGTCGTGAATGATCCTGAGGTGGGCCACATGGCTGTATTTAATTCATATTTCTGATACGCCGAAGTCAACAAAATTCCGATGATGATGACTCCCACTACAAGAGCTTTTGGCACTTTCCAGCGGGAAAAAAAATCTTTGAGGAACCACACGCCTTCAGTCGCAATCAAGGCCACGGGTATCGCTAACAGCATCCAGATCCTAAACGGCCCCCGAGCGACGGAGATGGGAAAGGTCTGTCCATTAACTCCCCAGAAGGTAAAGATCAGCCAAAACATGGAGATGCATAACCAGGTATTCTCTACTGTAACAAGCCTGGATTTATGCTTAACCAAAATGTACACGACACCAATAAGCGTTACGATGGTCAACACCACACCAATGCCGATAGGATTGTTGATCATGTTCTGTCCTTGAGCGATAAAAAAATCGTCGAAGGAATAGGCCCTTGCTCCTGAACCCCCCGCGCGGGTGGCAAACCCAATAAGAATAGTTACTTTAGAGACCAGCAAACTAAAAAATCCTACACCTGACGAGGAAACTACCCCTGCAGCAGCAGAAGAAGCAGTGTCGACCAGCTGATCCCCTGTATAATAAATCATAAATTCCTTAAAACCATGCTTGGCAATCATCGCTCCCCACCAGGAAAACGAAAGCACGATTCCTCCTGCCAGCGCTGCAAAACCATGCTTCAGGAATTTTCGGGAAGCGATAGAACTGACAACAAGATATATCAAGATCATAGTTGTAAGCTGCAATGGTTTGGAGATATTCTGGCTCACCCAGATGCTTCCTACGATAATAGCTGCGATAATGCCCCATCTTTTATCCTCCTTCATCATCTCCAAGGCATAGACTGCCGGGAAGAAGATAGTAACGACAAGAGCATGGGCCCAGATGAAATGGCTTAAATACGAAGGAATTGCGGCTAAAACAAAAGTTGCAAAGAGCGCCTTGTTGCGGTCGCCGATGAACTTCTTCGCTACCAGGAAGAAAAATAAAATTCCCAGCGAAATGAGCAAGGCATTAAAAAATTTCATCGTCCATCTTAAATCAGGAGAGGTTTGATGCAGCACACCCAGCAGAACATCATACGCTGGCGGATAAGGGTCAATATACGATAATTTTTGATCAATGTTCCATCCTTCTCTGTAAACGTCTGGATCGTAGGCAGTCTTCTCCAGAGCGACGTATTTCACACCTACTGAATGCCCCCAAGGATCCTCATTCTCAAGATACGGGTAACTGAAGGCTCCTTTTGTATACATGAACAGGGAAGCAAAAACAAGAAGAATAACCGCAAACAGCGCCAGATCTGACTTTGTAATTTTTAAAGAGGGAAGCGTGAATTTTTTCTTGAGAACATTTTGTACCAAGACATAAGAAGGGAATACCATACTTACCACAAAAAAGATTTTCCAATCGAGAGGGATGTGCACTAGATTAAACAGAACTGAAAGTAGGGGAAAAATACCTAAACCCAGAGCGATATTAACAATATGCCGCTCTAAAAAATTCTCTGGTTTTTTCAGATAATATGTTGCTGAAAATCCCAAGCCCCAGGTATAGAGAAAAAACAACAATAGTGTCAGTAAACTCATCTGCAGTAAACCTCGTACCGGTAGGCTATCAGTTTCTATTTAAATTTATGGGTTTTCTGGGCTCTGTAGAAAAAGTCGCCGCCTGGGCCTTAAGGCGAGGTGAGAACATCTACTGCACACAAAGTGACAACGATCACTTTGGTGCACCAATAAAGTCGTTGCTTTATTGTGTGCTTGCAGATATTATTGGTGCTTCCTGC
>DATDYP010000019.1:0-10598 GCA_035288985.1 Candidatus Nanoarchaeia archaeon | reverse complement strand
GAAGAAATCTGCGCCTGTAACTGGAATAATACATCTTTATTTTCTTGTTTCCATATTCTTCTGGAGCAAATGACAATCCTAGTAATTCGAGAGCGCTTTCAGAAATATAAGACTTTTCAACCGTTGAAATAGAAACATTATGTTCTTTCGCTTTTTTAATAAATTCTCCTATCTGTTCTTTATTGTGCTTAAATTCCTTAAATCTAAGCAATCTTGATCTTTGCAATGAAGGTTCTAGATCAAGCAAGACTTCAAGTTCTCTTTTGTCCTTCCTTTCTGTAATCTCTTGAAAGACTCTTAAAAGTGCTTCTGAATCAGACCACGGCGAAATCCAATATCCTTCTTCTTTTTTTAAAACCGGCCAGTAAATGACTTCTTCTACATACCCATTTTGTTCCTTAAACTGCGCTTCATAACTATAAAATGCAGAGAGATTTCTTGCCGCAACATATATTCGTGTATCAAAATCTATTCCGGATACTTTCTCCGCTGTTCCATCATCAGGATATTCTTCAAAAAAGCTTATTTGCATGGCTTCTACCTCTCCGATCATTACAAATAACAGAATAAAATAGGCTGCGACTTTAAACATTTCACACAAACTTCTCCAGCACCTTCACATACTTCTTATTCAAGCCGCCTAACCTAAACAACACCACTTCTTTCACTCCAACTTCTTTAGCACTCCGCAAATCTTTCTCTAACTGCTCAGGAGATAGAATTGGCTCATTTCCTCCAACGCCGACAGCGATAGTGCCAAAGCCAACGATATATTTGCCGCCGAATTTTGTAACTCCGCGCTGTAATTCTGATCTTATTTTCCCGTCACTGTAAGAATGCACGGAATGATAGATCATCTTCATGACTTTGCTCTTTGTATTGGCATAATGCAAACCTAATCGTTGCAGACTCTTCTCCGGAGCGGAATATTCGCAAAGGTATATTTCGCCAGGATAGCTGCAGATAAAAGAATGAATCAGCTTTTTATCCTTTCTGAAATGAAACAATTCCGTCAGATACAGCCAGGGGTTTCTGGTCGTCGGCAGTTCCAGATCCAGCATTACTGGGATTTTCTGGTGTCTTAATTCATCAAATAGGTGCCGCAATGCCATTTGCTTGGAAAACGGCGAAATCCAATACCCTTCTCGTTTCTTCAAAATCGGCCAGTATACTATTTCAATAATTTTCCTGCTGCGTATTTTTGCTTTGATACGGTTGAATTCCTTCAGGCTTGGCGCAGCCAGATATAATTTACTGGGCCAGGAGATGAGTTTTATTTTTTGCAGACTTTTTGCTGTAGGAAATTCCTCAAAGAAACTGATGCGCATGGGCAGGCAAAAGTAAAATTAGTTAATAAGCTTTCCTTCTACTGATAGCTGCCTACCCCGCCATGCGGATGCCTGCTATCCCAATCGCCAATTGTTACACCAGTCTTTGGAGAGATGAATGCCACAATGGCTGTACGCCTGGTGTAGTCCTGTCCAAGAAGTTCTTCATTAACCACATGGTATCCCTTTGGGAATTGGGAGAGATATTCTGGAGGAAGTGCACTAGTGATAGCATCTGAGGCAAAGACAAACGCAGTGCCTGGGGTGTGCTTAACAGGATGTAATAACAAGCGTTCCAATACACCAGCACGTTTAGCCGCAGCCTCTTCTGGCGTTGCGCCTTTAAAATCATCATCAGTGGCTGGAAGGATGCATAAGCCAGGCCTGTTTTCATATATCGCTTCTGTTAACGCTCCTCGATCAAAGTGGGGAATAGCAAGACCATCTGCTTCGTTGAAAGGCCGCTTATAGGCAAGAAAACGTAAGAATGTGTATGGAGTATCTCTAAATAAGCCTTCAAACCCTGGGATTCTTGTTTCAAAAGCTTGATATACTGGACGCATTGATGTATCTACGCCATTCAGGACTTCATCAGCTGCTTCAATAAAATCACGTGCTTCCTGAGGCGAGGCGGCGATGACGCTGGCAAGGTTCTCCCTCAGAAATCGACCGAAGTGGAAGTATTCCTTATTATCTCCCTGCCCTCGTTTCCTATCTTCATCTTTATATCCGAACCGCGTTCCTTGGGAAGGATCAGCCTTATGAAGCCCAGGGATCCAGACTTCAAATTTTTCTTTCTCTGCTGCATCCAAGGTTAGAAATTGTAAATATCTTCTTTCTGCTTCTTGTAAGTCACGCTCAGACAAAGGGAATGTTACTTCTGTAAATCCTTGCCCGAAAATACCACGCTGCATTCTTGTAAACAACGCATCAGGAGTTTCAATCATAATTCAACCTTTTTTATCGTTTTCACTAACGGCAAGATATTATTAAGGATTCTTGTCCTGCAAAAATCTATTTCGTTTACTACTGTTAGAACTGCTATTTTTAGAACAATAAATCGTTATAAAGAATTTCTTCTGGCCTTTAATCATGGACTATTATGAACCTCTCTTTCACGGCTTTACCGGACGCCGGGAAGCGCTGGCCAGCGTAACCAGATTTAATAATCCCCTATACAAGATTGAGTGTATGTATTACCGCAATACTCTTGCTGACCATGGTCCAATGGTGGCTTTAGTGGTGGCCGAGCTTCTTCCCTATGCTGAGAGAGCTTTTCCTGAAGAATTCAACCATCAAGCCCAGTTGCGCGCCCTGACTCAGGCTCTTGTTCATGATGATCCAGAACCGTTCACGCGTTCTAAGGACCTTCCTACGCCATTGAAAATACGTGCTGACCGGCAGCAGCTCAGACTGTGGGAGCATGAGGAAGAGGAAGCTATTGAGCTGTTAGCCTCACAATGGCCGGAAACAGTCAATGGGTTTACCTATAAGGCTATGCTTCTTTCGGCCATGAATAAAGATACTGTTCTGGCGCAATTTGTGGCCTACTGCGATAAGATCGTCGGCTTCGGGGAAGCACTGCACGAAACGTTTGCCGGAAATGCCGGTTTCCTGAATCCAGATGGTACCAGTCCTACTGCAAATTATCACCGCGTCGTTACAGACATTGTCCTTGGAAAAGGTTACCACCATGGATGGAAAAAACTTCCTCCGCTTTTTGATCAACAATCTCAGCAACATCCCTTCCTTACTACGCCGGAGCCTCTCAACATTCCTGTCGTTGTTCATGCTCCAACCAGCCAGCCGCATACAGAACAATCTGTCAGGCAGCCGACAGGGTACCCTTTCTACGACAAGTACAGGGAAGTCATGCTAGAACGTGGCGGGCAGCAGGGATTGGAATTGCTCGTTACCCAGCGGGAGTTTCCATCTCTTGACAGTTCGTCATCCCAGAAGTAAATTCTCGCCCTTTTCTTCCACAATCAAATGCTCTATTTCAGATTCCCGGTCGGTATATTTTTTCAGGATGAGCAGATCGGAGGGGATGATCTTCCCAACCTTATCGTTGACGACATCGTTAAATTCAAACCATTGCACTTCCCCCTCCTGCTGCTCCATGGCATTGAGGGAGTTCGTATGTAATGTTGTAATAATTAACAGGAAGGAATGTTTGAAGCGGTCATCTTCCTTCAGCCTTTCATAGACAATGCCGTTGCAGCGCTGGAACTGCGCTGTAATCGTGCTTTCTTCACGAACTTCGCGTTCAATTGTTTCAGGGATGGTTTCACCACTGATCTGCTTTCCGCCAGGTAAACCCCAGCATCCCTTGTAAGGCATTTTCCTGCGTTTTATCAATAAGATCTTTTCTCCGTTTCTGACAATCCCTAACACTACTGGCAGAACGCCAACTTCCTTTTTGAAGATTTGAGAGAAGTAGGGAATCAGCCGTTGCGCTTCAATAGACAGCAAGTAATTACCCTCCTCGGTGATTACAAAGTTTTTTTCTTTCATTAAATTCAGCTGATAACTTAATTTATTAGACCTAATTCCCGTGAGCTTGACAATACTGTTAAAATTTAGGGTCTTATTTTCACTCAGCACTTTAAAGATCTGCATTCGTTCTTTATTGCTTAAGAGGAAGTCTTCCATTTGGTATTTCCTATTCTCTTGGTCCTCTGCTGTGATATCCAGTTCCTTCAGCATAGCACTTAAACCTATTGCTGTCAGGATACCCATAATAACTTAATTTGTATTTAATACCAAACACATGGCTGAATCCCTCTTGCTTTGCAGTCTCACTCAGGTTTTTGTTTGCATCAGCAACCGCAGCTGCTTCTCCTTTCACTTCCCAACTACTACCGCCAGCCGCGGCAATGACTGTACGCATTTCTAAATCAGGATAAACATTGAGTCCGCCAGCTTCCGCGAAGCTTTGTGTTGTTAATCGTACTGTTGGCGGTGGTGCTTCCTTTATTTCTGTTTTAAGTGACATTTGTACCCTTCTTACGCAACTCACAACATCAGAATCAACCTCTCTAAAACAATACATCAATAATCAGGCCTATTTAAATATTTTAAGTCAAATTACCTTGACTTACGTCAATACTTCTTGAGGTAGCAGTATATATAACGGTCTTTTTCTCAGAATGGATGCCTAATTTAGCACGTAGTCCAACTATCGTCATTTCCGGCTCCTTCAGGAAGCATTTTGATGAAATCATGGTTCTTATTCAAATGTTTGAAAGTATTGGCATAACAGTTCTCTCTCCAAAAAAGTCAAAAGTGATAGATTCCAGAACAGAATTTGTTCTGCTGGACACGGACGATGTTGACAATCCAAAGATACTGCAGCAGCGGCATCTGGATGCGATCAGGCAGGCCGACGCATTGTATATTTGCAACCCCCATGGGTATACTGGTGCGTCAACAATACTGGAGATGGGCTGGGCGCTGGCTCTGGGAAAACCGATTTATGCGCAAGAAGAGATCCAGGATTTTACTTTGAAACTGTTTGGAACAACTATCGCAAAACCGGATAATGTTAAACATGAGCTGGCCAGAGTCTCAGACAGAGTGTAGGTAACTTTTTATACTACCCCAATTCTTGCCTCAAAATGCCTACATTATTAGCCTGCCTTTCATCCGGAAAAGGAACATGGACTGATGTTGTTAAGATTATCCAGTCCCAGCCTTGGGATAAGGTTTTTCTGATTACCAATGCCTTTGGACAAGAAAATTTCAAGCCCCTGGCCAATACAGAACTTATCCTGATAGATCCGTATCAAAACCCAGCAAGCCTTTCTGAACAGATCCAGAAGCAGCTGCGGGGGAAAATAACAGATTTTGAAATTGCTTTAAATCTTACCTCAGGTTCTGGGAATGAACACCTGGCCCTGCTGGAAGCAGTCCTGGAACTGGGATTAAATTTTCGCTTGGTTGCAATTGTCAATAATCAAGTAGAAGTCCTGGGGATGAAAAGATAATCATTCCATGATCCCATACCATTTGTAGAGAAGCCTGTTAGCAGCTTTGATGATGCCGTACCCGTTTCCTTTAACTTTGATACAAGTTCCGGATAATTCTATGCCAGGTTCTTCTGCAATTTCTAACTCCACTACGGGCAGTCCTTGTGCGTTCTCGCAGCTGACAATCTTCCTGTCAACGCATCCTTCATGTTCCTGAGTGCATGCTCCGATAGAGTTTCTGTTGATTCCCTGGCCCACATTAGTGCTGATTTCCCTCATGGCAATAACATAATGCCCGCTTACAACAGTGGGATCAATAGTGATATACACATCATTCCCAATATTAAAATCTGACGACACTTCTCCGGTAATGGTAATCTCTTCAAGTTCTTTTGGACCAAAATGGAGAGGGATTTTCACTAACGTGCCAAATCTTGTTACTTCTGTCCACCACAAGCCGTCAGCCTTGACGAAACTGAAGCCGTTGTAGACATAACCTTCTTCATCGCCAAGATCACCTTGTAGATTATTCTGATGCAGTTCGTCGATATTGACTACATCTGCAGACGTCAAGCTGTTATACACTCTGAACCCGCCCAGCGACAAGACAAATATTCCGGCAATGACTGCTACTAAGATAAAGATACTTCGAGAATCTTCCTTGAGAGAAAATTGAGGGTGCAGCTCTTGCTCGGCAAGGTTCTGAACCTGCTTTTTCTTCTCCTTATCTGCAGCTTCTTCAAGACTTTTGCGCAGGTCGGTATCATCCATATGAGCCTTTTTTTCCCTACCTTTAATAATCTTGTGGAAAAGCACACATTTCAGAAGCAATCAATATTAGAAAGATAGGTAAGAACTTTTTTAAAACCACCCTATCTTGGGGCACTATCATGGATTTCCTCGCTAAAATAAGGGAAAACAACAAGACCCATGTTGTGGACAAGGCTCAACTACAGAGCCTTATCGCTCGTGCAGATGGTATTTTCAAACAGAATTTTCCCCAGGAAACGTATTTTGAACGGTCTATCTTCATCAACTGGACTTGTGCTATTGCTGACTGTAAGTATTGTTTTTTATCTACAAAGCCAAAACATGATCCACGAAAAAAACCGACAGCCATCCGCAGCCAGGAGTCGATTCTTGCTGAAGCGCTGGTCTGCAAGGTAATGGGGTGGAAGATCGGCTACATCACCGGCGGCTTGCGGGTCGAATCCACAGAGTACTTTATCAGTTTGATTTCCAAAATCAATAAAATTACTGAAGAAAAAATCATGATGAATTTCGGCCCCTACGCGAAAAGCGAGATTGTAACATTAAAACCCCACATTTCGGGGATGGGATCGGCAATAGAATCATTTGATGAAGATCTGCACAGTTTCATCTGCCCGTCAAAACCATTGAAATCACTGATGACCTTTCTGGGAAATTTGAAAGACCAAGGATTGCAGAAGTTGATCACCATCATTCTTGGAATCGGCGAGCGGAAAGAGGATGCTGAAATTGTCATTCAGAAAATCAGCCAGTATAATATTGAAAAAGTGCAGCTCTGCTTCCTGAAAGCGCAAGAAAAGACTATTTTTAATGATGTTCCTCCTCCAAATCCAGAATACATGGCCTGGTGGATAGCAACATTGCGGACAGGCTGTCCAAAGCTGGACATTAAAGTAGCCCTGGTGAGGGAGCGGGTAGGGGACGTGGAATTATATCTCAATGCTGGCGCAAATGGCTTCAGCAGGTTTATGGTCTTCTCGGACTTTGATTCAGAATATGCTAAGGAGTTGGAAGAGGGATGTGTACGAGCCGGCAGAACCTTACGCGGGCATTTCACCTCCCTGCCAGATGTGGATATTGCAAAAGCTGTCGACCAATTACCATTTGATGAAGAATTGAAACAGAAAATCCTGCCGAAGGCGAAGCAGTATTATCAAAAACTGGTTCCTAGCGGCATTAATATGGAATATTAGCAAGAAATTTACTAAGAAAAATTTATAAACTACTCATTAGTAATAACCTTATATGTATAGGGGCGAATCTTCTGACCAGGAACCGTTAATTCCTCCACCATTACTCGGTGCGGGTGGCTCTGCTTCTGCCCAAAGATTGTTACGGCCGTTAGACCTGTCCATGTATTTAAAAAAATATATTGTTGGACAGGACGAGGCAATTAAAGCGGTTTCCACCGCCGTTGTAACTCATTTTAACGTCCAGCGAGCCCTTCGGGAAGGCCTGGTTTCACCAGAAAAAGTGAAGAAAAGGAATATCCTACTTCTTGGCCCAACTGGTTGCGGGAAAACAAAACTTGGCCGGCTTGCAGCTGCGTACATGGAGGCTTCCTTTTATCTTGCCGACGCGACTAATCTTTCTGAAGCAGGATATGTTGGAAGAAGCCCGGAAGAGATGATCATTGCTTTATATTGGGCTGCCGGTAATGATATCAAGGCTACAGAACGTGGGATTATCTATATTGATGAAATAGACAAGAAACGAAAAACGCCAGGATATTCGGGCAAGGATGTTTCCGGTGAAGGTGTGCAAAACGCGCTGCTTAGGCTTGTTGAAGGAACAAAGGTATCATGGGAAGGAACAAACAAGGAAGTTGTAACTATTGATACAACTCCTATTCTATTTATTGCCGGTGGTGCATTTGAAGGTCTACCGGAGCTAATGGCTTCCCGACGGAAGGAACGTACGGGTATTGGGTTTGGAAATCAAACCTATTCTAGGCAGGATCTTACTGATTCCCTGCCTACTCTTGACGACCTCGTTGCATACGGCATGGTCAAACAGCTTCCGCCCCGCTTTTCCGTCACTGCCCGTCTCGGCCAATTGACGGAGGACCATTTAATACAAATATTACGAGACGTTCCTGATTCTGACGCGAAAGCGATGAAGACGGAGTTTCGCTCGTACGGCATCGAACTTGAATTTTCTGATGATGCTTACAAGCTGTTTGCAGCCATGGCAATAAGGGAAGGCAGCGGTGCACGGTCCTTGGGTGCAGTCATGTATAGTGTACTTCATGACTTCCTTCATGTCCTGCCTTCCACGCAGAAGAAAGAGCTTTTTGTCAACAAAAACCTAGTGGAAGATCCGCAGGGAACGCTGGCAAAAATCCTGAAGGAATATCCAATTATAGAACAGGAAGAAGAAGGTCCTATCACCCAAAAAGGGTTTGCTGTGCGAGGGCAGGCATCCTCTGGGTAGTAGATAGTTAAGCAGATAAAAAGCCCCTGGGGAGATTTGAACTCCCGACCTGCGCTTCTCTCGGTGGGCTTTATGCCCGCCATTTTGATTAACCTTTCCTAAAGGTTACGAGAGCGCCGCTCTACCTCTAAGCCACAGGGGCACACTTGAAATTAAATCTTGATTATTTTTTAAGAGTTGTGCTGCTGAACAGAGTGAAGCGCACCCGCCTTGGAAATGGCGTGGCATTTCCCGCTCAGCCACAGGGGCGTAATCATTGATGTCAGGCGACTAAAGATTTTTCAGCAATTCTTCTTTGCCTGGAAACTTCTTCTGGCACTCAAAACAGACTGGATATTGCTTGCTGGAACCAGGCTTCTTAACGACCGTTCCTTTTAGTTTTCCTAAAAACAATTCCGCGATCTTATTGCCACAAATGCTACACTTGCTCATTCTTATGATGGTGCTGTGCCTTATTTTTAAATTTAACTGCGCTTACAAAGGGGTTACTAAACAGTAGTAACAATAGAAAGTTTTATAAATCACCATTCATCGGTATTTGATATGGAATACAGGCTAGCAGATTTTTATGACACCGAGCTTGAGGAGCCAACTGAAAGGCTGGTTGAATTAGTGAGGGAAGCAGTTTTTGCATACGAGCAAGCCACTGACATTCCTCTTAGTAGGGTTTATCTAGTCGGTAGCATCATAGCTGAAGATACTTCTGATGAAGGCAGGAAAGATGTGGATTTGTGTTTTGAACCTGCAGATGATATGGACGAGGATGAAAGAGAAGATCTTTATTTTAGAATCACAAATCATTTACAACAAACATTCCACGAAAGATATGAAGCCTTTGTTGCTCCACTTAATCCGGCACTGGCACATCTTGATTTGACGGGTTACTTTTTGTAATATTGAAATAGATCAAAATGATAGAAGAAGACGCTTATTGGGTATGGTCTTGCAGTGAAACAAATCAGCTTGAAGATCCGCAATCTACTGGTAAGTGGATTATACGCGGACTTTCAAAGCACCGTCTCTGGGATTTAATAAAAAGCATAGATGATTTGGTAGAAGAGGGGATTCTGTACAAGGCAAAATTCTCTGGAGAAGATCCGGATAGAGATTGGGAAAGGAATCAAACAGTATTGTGCGTCTATGCTGATGACTCTACAAAAGACGAAACATTGAGGGTCTTGCAGGAAGAACTGGATTTGAAGCCAGCAGAATGGAAATATGATTGAAGCTCGTTCTTTTTAGGAGAATTTTTATAATTGGAGTTTAAATTAAACAATACCATGCGTAAACGTATCGCAATCATCCATCGCGAGAAATGCCACCCGGACGAATGTGGCAATTATCTTTGTGCTAAATTGTGCCCTGTCAACAGGGCCGGTGCAGACTGTATTTACCCCGGAGAACCAGATAAGAAAGCGCGCATTGATGAGATGCTCTGTACCGGATGCGGCATCTGCCCTAAACGCTGTCCTTTTAGCGCGATTGAAATCATAAACCTGCCGACCACGCTCAACAAGCCGCCCATTCATCGTTACGGAGAAAACATGTTCGAATTATACTCCCTGCCCACCCCCTTATTTGGCAATGTGACGGGAATCCTGGGAAAGAACGGTATTGGGAAATCTACAGCATTAAAGATCCTCTCTAAACTTCTTACCCCCAATCTTGGGAAACTCACTACCCAGGTTGATTTTAGCGAGCTTATCGCCTACTTCAAAGGCACGGAGATGCAGGCTTTTCTGGAGAAATTGCGGAAGGAAGAAATTCTCTTATCTTACAAGCCGCAGCAAGTTGATTTAATTCCTAAACAATTCTCTGGAACTGCCAGAGATTTGCTGCAGAAAATGGATCAGGCTGGAAAGCTGTCTGAACTTGCGGCTGTATTGCAGATTACTCCCATCCTTGATACCGACATCGCAAAAATCTCTGGCGGGGAATTGCAGCGCGTCGCTATTGCTGCTGCAGCTCTTAAAAAAGCCAACGTCTACCTGTTTGATGAGCCTTCATCATTTCTGGACATTAAGCAGCGGATTAATGTTTCACATTTTATCCGTTCCTTAGCTGTTCCTGATACCGCTACTCTGGTGATAGAACACGA
>DATDYP010000018.1:0-26847 GCA_035288985.1 Candidatus Nanoarchaeia archaeon | reverse complement strand
TTTTCCCTGAACTTCAGGACTTTGGGCTGGAAATCGTAATCTAGGATGACCGTATCGCGGAACACCGTCTCCCCGCTGCGCAGCATATCTTTGAATAGCGACATGATTTTAAGAATCAAAAGGTGGTTTATATTGTTTTTGTGTGTAAGGAGGTCATAAAAGTGCGGGAAAGCGTCTCACCTCGCCTTAAAAGGCGAGGCTTGAAAAGAGACGCTTTCTTATCCCCGCACTTTGTGACATAAAAGGGCTGGATACTCCGTACTAAAGTACGGAGCTATCCGTCCTTTTAATGTATCGCCACAAAACTCCACAATCGTATATTTTTTAAACACCCCCTTCTTTCCTCTTCCTAATGTCGTACAAAGAATCAGGCTTGAAATGCGGGATTGAAATTCACCAGCAGCTGGAAGGAAAAAAGCTGTTCTGCAGCTGCCCTACCACGCTTCGTGATGATCCGCCAGACTTTACGATCACGCGGAAATTACGTGCTACTGCCGGTGAATCTGGAGAAATAGATGTAGCCGCAGCACAGGAACAAACCCGCGGCAAGACCTTCATCTATCATGGGTATAATGACACAACCTGCTTAGTAGAAACTGATTCAGAGCCGCCGCATGATCTAAACAAAGAGGCGTTATTGACAGCCTTGCAGTTTTCACAGATTGCTGGCGCAACAGTTTCGCCGGTTGTGCAGGTGATGAGGAAGACAGTCGTAGATGGCTCAAATACTTCTGGATTTCAGAGAACAGCCTTGATTGCCAGAAATGGGATGCTTACAACCAGTCAGGGAGAAGTTGGCATCATTAACATCTCGCTGGAAGAAGATTCCTGCAAGATCATTTCAGAGACAGCAGAGGATAAATCGTACTCCTTAGATAGATTGGGAATTCCGCTTATTGAAATCGGCACAGCACCTGATATCAAGACACCTGAACAATGCCAAGAAGCAGCCAAAAAGATAGGTATGCTGCTGCGCTCCTTGCCTGGAGTTAAGCGAGGGTTAGGAACTATCCGACAGGATGTCAATGTCTCTATTGCAGGAGGGCAGCGCATCGAGATCAAGGGTGCACAGGATCTACGCTTATTGCCGCTGTTAGTAGAATTAGAAGCTAAGCGGCAGCAGGAGTTGCTGAAAATACGAGATGAGTTGAAGAGCGTAAAACTATCTGGACTAAATATAGTTGATGTAACGCCTTTGTTTGCTGCTACGGGAGCAAACTTGATAAAAAATACCCTGGCAAAAAAAGGTCTTGTTTTGGCTGTAAAATTACCTGGCTTTGCCGCCTTTATTGGCAGGGAACTACAACCTGGCAGAAGGTTAGGGACAGAATTCTCTGACCGGGCAAAGGTACGCGCAGGTGTTGGCGGCATCTTTCATTCTGATGAGTTACCACGCTATGGAATTTCTGAACAAGAAGTTGAAAGCATCCGAAAAAAACTTGGCTGTAAGAACAACGATGCTTTTGTGTTAGTTTCTGATACCGAGAAAAAAGCACATCTGGCCTTAGAAGCAGTTCACGCCCGAGCGCAGGAAGCATTACAAGGCATTCCAGCAGAAGTTCGCAAAGCCAACGCAGACGGAACGACCAGCTATCTACGCCCCATGCCAGGAGCTGCACGGATGTATCCTGAAACAGATGTGCCTTTAATCAGGCCTGATCCAAAAGTCGAATTACCAGAGCTGTTGGAAGAAAAAATAGCCCGCTATCAGAAAGAGCTGGGATTAAGCAAGGATTTAGCTGAGTTTGCCGCGAAATCAGAATTAGTGCACTTATTTGAAGAACTGGTTGGAAAATATCCCAGCGTCAAGCCTGCTTTTATTGCCGAAACCTTGATTTCTGTGCCTTTAGACATTAAACGGCAATACCATCATGATCCTGAACAGCTGACTGAAGACAATTTTAGAGATTTATTTAGGTACTTAGCTGATGGCAAGATCCATAAGGATATTGTTTTAGATGTGTTGATTGACATGCTCACTGATAAGTTTGATCTCAAGAGATACGCTGCTCTAGGAACGGAAGAGATACATAAGGAACTGTTGATTATTGTGGCTGAGAATAAAGGAGCACCTTTTTCTGCTTTGATGGGCCAGGCCATGAAGAGGTTAGCTGGGAAGGCTTCGGGACAGTTTATCTCTAGCGAGTTGAAAAAAATTCTCGAAAAAGGACATACTTAATTTTATCACTTCTAAGTTACAAAAATATGGAAAAGTTTATAAAGAAATAAGCTTGTTTATTCTCAAAGAGGTCATAAAAATGAATCTAAAACAAGCATTGAAAGTATCAGGACTCGTGACCGGGCTTACTGTAGGCAGTGGACTAGCTGCTGACTTAGCTAGGTACGAATCCCCGGAAATGTGTACCGGCGATATCAACAGTTATACTTGCCTTAAGGATACTGATTTTAATGGCCTACCAGATACACTTTCCACAAAATCTGTAAAACGAGAATATGATCTATCTGGTAATGTTACGGAAGAAGTTGTCCGTTTTGTTGATGTTAATCCAACAAAGTATTTCTCTGTACGCTCCCAGACTTGGAAAAGGGATGTGGCTGCAAAAGATCTGCGACTGGCATCAAAAGGGAGGTTTGACTTATGAAAATCAGAAAACTAGCAGTAATGACTGGAATTGCATTGGCAGTAAACGGATGCGAAGAGAACTATGTGGTTCAGCCAGTGATACAACGAGCCTTGGACGAACCAGGATTATGGAAAGAATTTCAGGAAACCTGTACAAGACAGACCTATCAATCCTTGAGGGATCCAGACAATTATTCTTTACGTAATATCGTTGAGAAAAGAGGACCCAGCCAGGTAGAGTGGAAATGTAAGCTGGAAAATGGAAAATATGTCGCTGTTCAGGAAATTCGTGAAGATGAAACTGAGTGGCTGATACCTATTTTGCCTATTTTGCAGTAAAGGTTTAACAAACCGCAACATTTTTTAATTCTCACATATTTACTTCTCTTATGAATAATGTTAAGGCTTCTGTCATAGCTCTTAGCGCAATGCTTGCAGGCTGCCATGCCACCGCAAACTATGCCTCATACCCTGCTCAGCTTCCACTCATCCCTCCACCACCAACAGTTTCTACAGCTTCTCCTGCACAGAAACAAGAACAGGAAGCACCATCAGCAAATGTAGAAGAGCCACAGCTGGAGATAAAAGTAAGCACAGAAGACAGTAAAAGCAGTTATTTCGACACTCTCACTGCCGAGTATAAGGCTTTAATCAAAACTATCGCCTGGGCAGAATATACCACCCCTCCTTGTATCGGCGACATCAGCCCCTATCAAATTTTAGCTATCGGAGAAGTTGTTGATGACCCCCAAAAAAGATACGGCGGCAGGTTTGGCAACTGGAATCCGTCTCCAAAGAAAGATGAAGACACCTGCAGGGGACAGTATTTTATCGGCTATGACGACCATCCCCGCATACCAGTCAAATGGCATCCTCGAGCCAGGGCAACGACTGCTGCAGGAATGCAGCAATGGATGGAGGAGACCTTTGACCATTATGGAAATCTCAAGACCTGTGGACCAGCCAAGGATGAGGATTGCGGGCTGTTTCCTGACTTCTCTCCTGATTCACAAACCAAGGCTACAATGTTTGTGATCAAAGTTGAAAAAGGCATCACCCAGGAAAAGTTAGAAGAAGCAGTAAAGGATGGTAATTTTAGCCATATCTGGAAAGCTGAGGAACGCGGCTTGGATTTCTTTCCGATCTGGAAGCCGCTAAGCCCGGTCTGGGCTTCCCTGCCATTTTATAATTGGCAAGGGCATGGCGTCAGCCGCTATCATAAACGACAAAACGCGCGATCCTTCCAAGCTTTAAAGAGCACTTATATGGGCTTACATCAAAAATATCAGGATGAGGAACGGCTGGCAAATAAATAATTTTATATCATAGCTCTATTTCTTTTGAACTATGGATAGAAAGACAGCAGCATTGATCCTTTTTTGCATCTCCCTGCCCTTATTCCTGCTGCTGTTCTCCTATCAGACGACGTTATTTTTTACAGACCTGACAGCAGAACAGCGTGCGGTGTTTGATTTCTTGCAAAAGGAGGATAAGTTGCAAGGCTACACAGAACCGGAGCTATCCCATTTAGAGGATGTCAAGCGAGTGATGACCTTCGCAGAGGTGGTCTTTTATTCCTTATTATTACTTACTTCGTTAATCTTGACATATTATAGAAGGGAGAAACATTTTATCATCACCTTGCTACGCTATGCTGGAATTACAACAGTTTCGCTCCTGATCGTGCTTCTCACCGCTGTTGCGGTATCATTTACGAGCTCTTTCACCTTTTTCCATCAGCTCTTTTTCCCGCAGGGAAATTGGACCTTTCCGGCAGATTCAATGTTGATCCAGGCCTTTCCGTTAGAGTTTTTTATCACAATAAGCAGGAATATCTTCCTGCAAGCGTTTCTGATAGGAAGTCTTTTTATACTGGTTTCGTATTATCTGAGCTATGTTTATCGTCACCCGAGGCCTTAAAGCTTGGATTATAGGGCTAGTGCTGCTGGTAGGTGTCATTCTAGTATTACTGCTGATCTTCCAGCTGTTTATTCTTCTCCTTCCCATCATCATTATCCTAATTCTTCTCAGTTACTTCTTCAGAATGCTCAACAAACTTAAAAAAGGGAAGAGAAAAGATTTCATTGAGGCAAAATATACCCTAAAAAAGGAATGATCGCATGAAACCGCTGGTGCTGCTTAATTTTAAAGTGTACAAGGAATCCATGGGTAATAAAGCTCTTCCGTTAGCAAAAGAGATTGCTGCTATACGACAGGATAAGTACGAGATTGCCATCGCTCCATCACTATTAACGCTCAGGGAGATTGCTGAACAGACTTCACTTACTGTCTTTTCGCAGCATACTGACCCTGTCCAGCTGGGAGCGCAGACAGGCAGTATTACAGTTGATGAACTAAAGGATATCGGCGTTGTCGGAACGATCCTGAATCATTCTGAACGAAAGATTCCTTTTAGTACCCTTAAAGAAACTGTGGAAGTCTGTAAACGTAAAAAAATAAGAACAGTCGTGTGCGCGTCTGATCTTTCAGAAATCAAGAAAGTAGCAGTGTTACGCCCAGATTACCTCGCTTATGAACCACCAGAACTGATTGGCGGAGATATTTCTGTTACAACTGCCAGACCAAGCATTATCGCTGATGCAGTGGAATTAGTTGCCTCCATCAGCCCGGCAACAAAAGTGTTATGCGGCGCCGGGGTTCAGAACAAGGAAGATTTAGGACAAGCCTTGGTCTTAGGCGCAAAAGGAGTGCTGATCGGGCATGCTGTTCCAAAAGCTAAGAATCCGCGAAAGTTTTTGGCGGAGATGCTGATTTAAAATGAAGAGTTAACCAGGAAAAGGTTTCTTAGAGCCATATGTGGATCCTTTTTCTATCCCTTTAGGAGATGATAACAGCATCTCAGCATTATCGGGAAGGGTAACTTCTTGATAATAATCATACTCACTTGCAGGAAAAGATAACGCAACATCATCAATTGATCTGAAAATTCCTTCCCGGTGTTCATGTTTCAGGATGCTGATGATACTATACCGGCCATTGCTTTCTTCAGGTGCGTACACTACATGGCTCATTTTCTCACCACGGCCATGCAGATAGATCCCCTTCCCTGTATGCAGGCAGTAATGGCTTAGCGCAAGCACTTCATCACAATCCCCTTTTTTGATACGAAAAAAATACAAGGCCGGAGCCCAAAACTCTCCTCCTAGAAGTTGGTCATAAAACATTGGTGTTACTTGTGTTGCAATCCATTTTCTGATCGCCTGCGGATTGCCCATAAACGAGACCAGAAGACGCATCTCTTCTGGAGTTGCTGCTGCAACAGGCCCGACATTAATTGGTGCGGCACAGCCAGAAAGCGCTAAGGCAGCGCCTCCCTGCAAGAATTGTCTGCGGTCCATCAGTTTATCGTTAAAAAGCAGGAAAGATATTTAAATTTTTGTAACTCTTTTAAGGTATGAGCATGAATAAGGCACCAGATGCGCCTACGAGCTGGTTTCCTGTCATTTATCTGAAAAACACTATTGTTGAAGATGACCGGAACTATTCACTTCTGGTGCATGAGGCCGCACACGCCTTGCATTTCTTCAAGGATGTGTATGAAGGGCACCGCCTTTCGCAGCGCTGGCATTTCTTATTCCCAAATGAACGAAAAGGGAGAGCGACTGATGATCCGTGCTTTTTAGAGGAATCAGGGGTGCTTGTTCCATATGCGGCCAGAAATTATTGCCTAGACGAGGTAGCTATACTACAGTTGCCGCTCGGTCTTCCTGATGCATCCTACACCTACCATAAAGTGCTACTAAATGGAATGCAGGACTGGGTAAAAATTGATTTTTTCGGCGCGCGAGATTATGACGCTGCCACCAGCTATCTTTTTCAGAAACGGCAACAACTGCCGGGAAGGCTGATCTCTGCTGTTTCGCACATTGTCATAGGGCCAGGTCTTACTGTTGATGGATTTTGTTCCATTGCCCCTGGATTCGCAGGAGATTTGAATTGGATGGTGGCAGAAGACATCGCCACGCATACATCCATTTTCCACGCGGCATTTATGAAGCCAAAGTTTTACCGGAAAGTTACGGACAAAATCAAAAGAAACCGCCTCACCAGGCAGCGTCTGGAAGTTTTGGTTGAAGAAGGATTTCTTGATCCAGGAGCGGTAAGGTTGATCAGGTGAGAATAGAAGACGCAGCTAAGAGACAGCAAAACGCATATTTCTTCAAAAAGTTATATAAATAAAATTCAAACATAAACTGAAGATGAAAAAAGAGATCTCTTGCGGATTTGTACTGTATAAAAAATCACCAGAACTATTGTTTTTATTACTAAAACATCCAAATCAAGGAGAATGGGAATTTCCAAAGGGACATCAGGAGGATTCCGAAACGTATTATGAAACTGCAAAGCGGGAACTGCTTGAAGAGGCAAGCTTCAATGCAGATAAAGATATTGTTGTTGCAAAGGAAAATAAGCAGCTAAAGAGTTTTACCTACGAATATAAAGCCCCTTCTGGTTCTTTACGCAAGATGGTATTATTTGTTGGCCTGTGCAATAAGAACCCTACCATCTCCTCTGAACATAGAGGATTTGCCTGGTTTAGATTTGAAGAGGCAAAAAAAGTGTTAAAATTTCCAGAAGTTTGCAGCTGTTTGGAAGAGATTTACAATTTTTTGAGGACAGATTCTAATGTTTCAGAGTGAACCGTTTGGAGATCTGCCGATCCATCAATAATTATCAAACCATGCGGATATATTTTGATTTCTTCTTGATATAGTTCCTGAGCATTTTTCTGTTCCTGTCTATTAAACTTATTTCTATGGCGTTGTAAAGTTCGTTCTTGTGCGACATCGACAGGGCAGTCTAAGTATAAAGTAAAAGTTTGCTTTAGCGGATCTAACCCCAAAGGATTTAATATTGTTGATCTAACCTCTTGAGGATCATGAGGGATACCAAATCTCTGCATTTTTTCTAAAGTATAAACACAATTAGACAACAGAAATCTATCTATAAGAGTAATATCATAATGTTGTCTGTCGGTAAATCTCATCCAGTTCATAAATTGGAAAAAAAGTGATTCCTGTACAATTTCAATCACTGTCTCTGGGCTTGCTGGACGTAATGGTTCTATGATCGGATATATTTTTGAAGCATCAAAATACCGGACGGAATGGCTCTTAGATAAGTAATCCGCGAGCATTCTAGCCTGTGTAGACTTGCCGCATCCAGTTATGCCTTCAAAAATAATGGCAAGGTCAGAATTAAAAATGTTTGAGATCGTCATGCGATTTTCTCCCTTCTTTATATAGTACAGAATCAATATGTCTTGGAGTCCAATTTATACTCGTCGCAATTTTTTCTCCAGGTACAACTCCGTTTGGATTAAACGGATAGATCAATGAAGTAGTGTCACCGGAGGAATATAGGATTAAACAGTTTCTCTCTAAATCGACCCAATCCCTGAGATAAAAAGGAAAAGGGGTCCTATCTTCTGAATTCATGATAGGTATTTTTTCGGTCTTTAGATTAAAAACAGAAGCAGGGAACGATCTTGTTTCAATAAATTGACCTAGGGAACCTTTTCTAAAATAGTAATCGATCTTAGCCCTTAATTTTGGTAAAGATTTGCCTATTTTTTCTTCCAGTGCTGCTTTGAAACCGAGAGCATGCGCCGGATTTGAACTCGTCGCCAGCCATCTGTCCGAGTATAAAAAAGGTTTTTTATAAAATTCATCAAAAGCCTGGCGCTTTAAATGGATCCACTCTACCATATCAACCTCATCACCCTGAGATGAATACCATTGCAGCAAATCAAGAGCTCTTTCATTAAGAATAGGCTGGATTCTTTCATTTCCATCTTGTTCCTCAGTAAGTATCCAAAAATCCAGATCAGAATCGATATGCGGAAATAATTTTCTCCTTGTCCGTCCAACGATGCTGGCATAAGCCCTTGCCAACTCGCCCAAATCTTCATTCGATGCCGGCGGATCCGGAAGGCCTATTTTCTGAGTAAGGCTTCCGGTCATAAAAGCACCTTTTATGTCTGGAAAAGCAGAGCATAACTCTGCGACGATTTCTCTAAATTGGCAGTATTCTTCCTGGGAGAACAATAATTGCAGAGTCGATTGTTCAAAGCTGAGAGGGTTGACCATTTCTTCACACAGCTAGGACAGACTATATAAACTTTTGGTTGAGTATTAACTACGCAGTAGGTACACAATCTTTCTTATTTTTCTTCAGCAATTCTTAAAAATAGCCTTCAAAATAGCTATATTCTATGCATAAGTTAGAACTAAATTCACCGGCAGGGAACTGGGACTGCCTCAAGGCTGCGGTATATAACGGGGCTAATTCTGTCTATGTAGGGATCAAGTTCTTTAATGCCCGAAGACTGGCGAAAAATTTCTCTTTGGAAGAGTTGAAGGATGCAGTTTTCTTTGCCCATCTTCATGGAGTGAAAGTGTATCTGACTTTAAACACTCTAGTGCGTAATGAAGAATTCCCGATGTGGTTCAAAACCTTGGAACAAGCTTATCTGGCTGGAATTGACGCCGTTATTGTTCAAGAGGTGTTTTTCGCTCCCCTGATCAAAAAATATTTTCCAGGAATGCGCGTACATGCTTCTACTCAAGCCAGTTTGATGAATTATCAGGGCATTGACCAATTTCCAGAGTTGGATTTGGTAGTTCTAGCCCGGGAACTGGACCAGGGGGAAATAAAAATTATCCGAGAGAACACCAAGAAGGAATTAGAAGTATTTGTGCATGGGCATCTGTGTATCTCTTACTCTGGCCAGTGTTTGATCTCTTCGTTGATCGGAAAACGCAGCGGCAATCGCGGTGTCTGTGCCAGTAGTTGCAGGAAGAACTATAATAAGAACGGATATCTAATCAGTGCAAAGGATCTGATGCTGGCTAACAGCATCGATAGAATCTATAAGTTAGGGATTAACGCAGTTAAAATTGAAGGGCGGATGAAAAGCCCAGAATATGTTGCCACGACCACTAAAACCTATCGCCAGCAGATCGATGCGGCAGCAAGGAATAATTTTAAAGCGATATCCCAGCAGCAAGTTGACAATCTCAAGATGGGATTCAATCGTGATTTCACGTCAGGATTTTTTGAAAACAATCCTTCAATCGTAGGAAAAGAGATGCCCATGAATCGGGGAATTTATTTAGGTGAAATTCGCAACGGCATTTTAGAATTGCAGCATGATTTAGATATCCTGGATGGCGTCGGCTTTTGGCATCCTCGCTTTGAAGGAAAACTTAAGGGAGGAATTGCTCACCAAATTCTTCACAAAGATGTAGAAGTGAAACATGCCTGTAAAGGAGATCGCATAAAAATCCCTTCTCCTTATTTCCGCGATTTTACGCAAGTATACCTGACTTCCAGAAATGAAGGACAGGATATTTTGCAAGAAGAATTGCTGCAGCTGCCATTGAAAGTTACTGCAAGAGTAGATCGACCGTTGATGCTTGACTATGGCGAGATCATTGTTCAATCTTCAATTCCATTGCAAGCTGCAGAAAAACATGCTTTGACGGAAGGGCAGATCAAATCAGAATTAGAGAAATCTAATCGGTTTGGAATCGTTTGGGAAGTTAAAGGATTAGAATTAGAAAAAGTATTCCTGCCAAAACGGTTTCTGCGTCAAACTCGGGAAGAACTGGAAGGAAAACTGCGAGAAAAAGTTGTTCCACCAAGAACATCGCAATTTACAGGAGTTCCAACCTTACATGTTAAAACTGTGGATCATGAGCCGCGATTAATCGTCAAGGTGTATTCCTTGCCGCAATTACAGGAAGCACATGCTGCTGGGGTGCATGCCATCTATTATGATGTTTTTGCTTCCGATGCAGAGACGGCCAAGAAGTTCTGCACCAAGGCAAAATTCTTTCTGGATACTCCTGTAGTGGTCACCGATCAAGATATAGAAAAAATCCAACAGATTGTAGATCAGGTAAAGCCGGATGGAATAACTATTGGCAACTGGGGTTTGTTAGCACTTACTTTTTCCGGAGAAAAGCATGGAAAATATTCCCTGAATGTTTTTAATGATAATAGTGTAAGTGCGTTACTGAAGAAAGGAGTACTGCCCACTCTTTCTCCAGAATTGAATGCCAAACAAGTGTTGAATATGAAGAATAAAGAATTCATGTACTATGCGCATGGACAGCTTCCAGTGATGCATTTCAAAGGCGCTTATCCGCAGAAAGCCTTGACTGATGAGATGAACTACACCTTTCCGTTGCGGGCAGTGAATGGCAATACGGAAATGCTGTATTCACGGCCGATTGCCTTGTTTGAGAAAGTGCATGAGCTGGTTGAGGGCGGAGTTAGATGGTTTTTGTTGGATTTGAATACTGATACGACCACTATTATTCGTGCTTATCAGAACGTACTTAATGGTGTAGAGCAGGATATTTCAATGCTGAAAAAAGGAACTACTATCGGGAATTATGCGAAAGGAGTGGCGTAGGAAAAATGAATCACAATGTATGTTAGTTTCCATGATCAAAAAGGTATATAAATAATATGAAGAAACAACCAATTATGAACCAGTTATTAGCTAGGGCTACAGATATTAAGCAATACGACAATCCTGATTTACCTTGGAACGAACATGAAGATACTTTAGAGTCCCCTAATAGGAAATGGATGTTTTCTTTTCTTTCAAAATGTAGTGATAAATGGAAGGGAAAAGTAGTTGATATTGGATGTGGCACAGGTTGGCTTGTCAATGAAATCTCCAAAGTAACAAGATTTGCTATTGGAATTGATCCTTCAAAGAAAAATTATGACAGAGGCAGAAAGCTATTTCCCTCTATAAATTTAGAAAATAAGGATTTATACTCATTTTCGGAGAAAAATTTTGATCTGGCAATTGCAATTATGGTCTTTATCCACATTTCTGATATAAAAAAGGCCTTCAAGCATATAAATCAAATGCTTAAACAAAAGGGTGAGTTCCAATTGATAATTCCAGATTATGGATATTTTAGAAGACCGAGAGAAGATATTACTATCAAAGAAATTAATTCTGATGAATGCGTTATGGAGATTAGAAGGAAAACTGGGACGGTGGTAGATATAGTCAGAAAACAAGAAATGTATCCAAAAATTGCAGAAGAATGCGGTTTTAAATTGATTGAACATATTCCAATGGTTCCAAGCAAAGAACTAATAAATAATTCTTCAAAATATGGCGAGTTTAGTAATAAACCGATATTACACTTATTTCGATTTATAAAAAATTAGGAGAAACTTTATAGTTGAGTGTACCTTACTGACTTACCACTCACACCACATTAACAACAAACGTCTGTGGATTGCCATAACTGCCTGCTGTTGTTGTAACCAGCGCAGTAAAAATATACTGTCCTTTAGCTGCATCGCGCGGAACGCTAACTAAAATAGATTCCTTGTGATTATCATTAACTTCAATGAGGATCTCTCCAGTATTATACAAGACCCACTGTTCTATCGCTGCTGGCGCTACAGAAACTTCCTGCCCTAACTCATTGACATATTTGCGTAATTGAATTTCGATGAAAAATCCCTGCTGCGCTTCCAGCGCATTGAGAATTCCCAGTCCGAAGACATGCGTTTTCCCCCTTTCCACATCAGCAACATGTAATGGGAGAGCTACTTTCTTGCCCTGCTGGACTAACAGCCGTTCCAATTCTTCCGTCGTCCGTGCATCCAAGTCGGCTTTTATTTCCTCTGCACCGGCGATGAATTTATACAATAACGTAATGCCGCCGGCAAGTATCACTAAGGAAATGATGACTACAACCAATGTATTGACAGATAACTCAATAGCTCCTTTATGATTCATTCTCTATGTAGAAGCCAATGAATCTTTATAAATTTCTCTCACCATCAGGAAGTTATGTCAGGAACAAAAAAAGTGGCAAAAATGGCTCTGGAACAACGGATTGCCATTCTGGCTGCGGGGCTGGGAATGACTCTTGCCTGCAGCGCTCCTGTTAAGGAACAACGGTTAGAGGTTTTTCTTGGCGATGTAGGCTTGCTGCAGGGCGTGACTGACGAAAATGGAAAAGTTTCCTTTCCTGACCTGCATGAAGCTGGTAAGCGGGCTGATTTTTTCGTTGATGATAAGGATACTGGCAAGAGGCTAGACTCTGACAAGGTCCTATATATAGATGGCCCCGATTTCAAGATGGTCCTTCATGATCACCCTGACTATGAGCCGAGACTGGAAATATTCCGGCATAACAGCGAGCATTACCACTCCTTAACCAAAGCTCCACTACAATTTCTGTATCATTCTTCAGAAGATAATGAACGTAATGCCGAAGCTACAGCCAAGGCCTTTTCCTTTCTACAATCGATAGGACAAAAGACCGGCTGTTATCCTCAAAGCCAGGTTTATAATGCTGCCCGGCCAGGAGCATACATCGTCAAAAGAGGTCTTTCCTACCTTACAGTAGGCGTTTCAGATCTCTATGAAGAGGATTTCGCGGCCTATCTTGCCAATGAAATGCCAGCAGACAGCGTGCTGGAAGTGTACTCCATTATCCCCTCTAAGTATGGCTTTTACGCTCTTACTACCCTTATGACTATGGAAATGCGCGCGGGAACGTGTGATACTGAAACATCAGAAGAAACCCCACCAGCAGCCTCTTCCTGCGATGGAGCAGTATTTTGTGATGAATTTACTGATTCGTTAGACCAATGGTATGTTAAAGGGAACGCTACTACTTCAGATGGCTGGGCTAGACTCCAAGGAGGCGCGTCAATACTGGCAAAACCATCCTTTTCCTGTGCTGATGCGACTGTTGAGTATACTGCACACGTACAGGGAAGCTATGGGCTTTTTTTAGGCAACCGGATCGCTCTCTACGCTGATCAGGTGAATAACACCCTTGATTATGTCTGTGCCTCTGAAGGCAACAGAGTGAATAAAATAGGTACAGATGTGCAAGTACGGCTGCAGGAAGGAAATCTGCATCTTATCCTTGATGGTGAGATGACGGAGAAGATACCATGCTACAGCCAATTAAATATGCTTAATGTCTCTGCAGGGTCCATTTCAGAAGTACAGCTAGACCGTATGGAATTGAGATGTGATTGAAAATAATTAAGAAATTGAAGAGAAAAATAACAAGTAACAATCAAACCCTACTTCCAAATCTCATATTCTTTCACAATGATAATCATGAAGATCAGCAGCAATACCGCTCCGGCGATCAAATACCAGATTCCAGCAAGGATACTTTCTTCAGTTAAGGAGCGATACATTCCCCAACCCATGACAATAAAACCTAGCCATAAAAACTTGTCCAGGACAAGCTTCATGATTTCAAATTCCTGAGCTTCCGTCATCCGTTTTTTTCCATTTCCTGATTGTCGTGCCATGTAACTTCCTCCTTATGAAACCCGTACAAAGAAGCTGCGTGTGTCGTATAACTCGCAACCTGACCCCTGAGCTGGAGAGCCGCCTAAACATGCTCCCGGCGAATCCTCGGCCAAGACATTAACCTGATATAAGTAATTTCCTGCTGCTGAACTCACCGCGGAAATTGTTATAGGAAAAACATCACCAGCTGTTGGCGATAAACGTTTATTAACCAGATCGTTATAGAAAAACGTAATCTCGCCCCGCGCCTGATCAGATGTATCTGAAGTTCCATCAGGCTTTTGCTTTTTGATAAACTCGATGTCGATACCAAATGCCCGTTCAGACAAACCCGTATTCACTACGCCAATATTTTCAATAACCTGTGAACCTCTCTCCAACTGGATTTGGGAGGTACTTGATAGTTTTTTTCCAGATGTTCGTAAATCTTCGAGAATCTGCTCACGGATCTTGGATTGAACATCCTCAGTTGTCTTTTTGATACCTCCAAAGGTATTTTTGACAAAACCGAGCCCTAGTCCTAGAACGATAAAGGCAATGACAACAATGACAATAGCTTGAATTGATAACTCCAGAGAAGCTTTTTTATTTTTCATACATCTACACCTCTTTTTAGCACTCTATTGATAAAAAGCGGTAAAAAGCCAGTTCAAGACTAATTCCTACCACTTCTTTTTGACATCTAGGTTACAAGTACTATATCCAGACAATTCTTTTCTATATAAAAACCTATCGGAAATCAGTAATTGTTTAGTTTCTTGAAGCCAAAGTCGTCGTCTAGGCCTAGTTTTGTAAAATCTACTATGTATACTTTAGTCAAAGTTAAGTTCCGAGCCTATCAAATTCTGTTTTAACATCTAGGCTCGGTAGATTTTACTGGCCAAGACGACTTTGACTTCTCAATCAGAAAAATACTGGCAGGCCAGCCAAATCTGGCAAAAACCTGACGTAGAAAAGATGGTTTTTGCATCTGTTCCTGTCAAACTGGCTTAGCAGATTTGGCAAATTGCAGGCCAAGCCAGTATTTTTCACTTCAGAAAGCTAAATAATTACGAAAACCAACTGAATCAAAAAGTATAAATAAATGCTCTATCTTTTATATTGACAATGGCTTCTGCAAAACTAAAAGCAACATTGGAGAAAGTGGTGTCTGATGCATACGTTATTGCACGAAAACAATTTCTGTCAGTTCCAACCACGTCCTTGTTCAGAAGAAAGGCTGTAAATTACGATTGGAATAAACTAAACAACCACCATGTTAAAGATGGATTTACCAGTGTCTTTGCCGAGCATATAGGAGCCAATAAAGATAGGATTATTGCACGAATTCAAGAAGAAGGGTATAGGGAGTCTGATGCCGAACGGCGCTATGAGGAATTACTCAAGGAAATGAAAATACTACTCCTAGCAGAGCTACAACAACAAGACCTTGGATTTCAGCGAGGGCATCTGGACAAATTTTTAGCAGCTATTGAGTTAAAAACAAAGAGAATTATCCCATGAATCTGACAGATAAAAAGTGCAAACCTTGTGAAGGCGGAGTAAAGCCACTAAAAGGAAATGCATTACAGCCTTATCTGAAAGAGGTACAAGGATGGAGTGTAGTTCAGGAACACCATCTTGAAAAGGAATTCAAGTTTAAGGATTTTAAGACAGCATTGGATTTTGTAAACAAAGTAGGAGCGCTGGCAGAAAAAGAGAACCATCATCCTGATATTTCTCTCTCCTGGGGAAAAGTAAAGATAACGCTTTGGACACATGCTATTAACAGCTTGTCAGAGAATGATTTTATTTTGGCAAAAAAGATTGGGTTGTTATAGTTGTTTGAAATAATAGCTCCAAATCCCACAGAATAGCGCAAATACTATTACTATCAGCCATAACAAAACTGGCGCGCCCTGCCACAATGATACTAACAGCCCAACAATTGCGCTGACAGACCAGATTATTTTGAGCTTTAGCAATGCTTTGTATGTTCCGACTGATTCATTCCGGCTTAGCAAGGAGATGCCGCCAACCGCGAATAACGCAGCTGCAACAAGACGTGCAGTTACTGGATCAATAATGGTAAATCCAAAGAAGGATAAAAACCATCTTGGCGCTATGAACAAGGGAATTGCAAACAGGTAATCAACCACAAAATGGATGACGAACCAAGTGCGTAATGATGATGGAAGTTGTTTCATAGATAAAGGGAAGTTAGAAATCTATTTAAACTTACGGAAATTGACAATTTACGATGAAAAGAGCAATACTTGGTTTAGCTGCATTGGTAGCTTCAAGCTGTCCCTTTGTTGCCCAAAGCTGTCTTCAGCCTAATGAAAGAATATACCCTTTAGTAAAATAATCTCTGCGTTTTGATTAAATCTTCTTGTTTCTAAACATTTAATTTAAACTTAAAATAAAAAGAATACCTAAATTAAAATTTCAATTAAATCTAAAATATTTAATCTCAGAAACATTTAAGCAAAATGATTAAGATTTAGAAAGAGATCGGCAGTAAAAATGTTTGAATTTTTCTCATTAAACGCCGGGCCTTTAAACAAAAATAATGTACTAAAAAATTTTGCGCGAAAAAAACCAGCCTTTTCATCAGAATTAGCCCTCCAACGCAGTTTTCCAGTCGTTTTAGAGCAAATTTTATATACTTAGGGAGCCCTAAGTGAACAAAGAGGTTGAAAATTTGTCCCTAAGTGCACAAAATAAGCCGTTAGCAGCAATTTATATCCGCGTTTCTACTGAAGATCAGGCCCTGCATGGTTTTTCTCTAGCCGGGCAAGAAGATACATTAAAAAATTATGCCGCGGTCTTAGGTTATGAAGTACACCAAATATACAAAGATGAAGGAAAATCAGCTAAAGACCTTAAACGACGTCCAGCTATGCAACAAATGCTGCAAGATGCTGAACAAAAGAAGTTTTCTGCGATCTTTATCTATAAGTTAGATAGATTTAGTCGAAGCTTAAAAGATTTGATTCTTACTATCGATAAACTAAAAGAATGGAATATCGACTTTGTCTCCTTACAAGATAAAATTGAGACGGCCTCTGCCTCAGGCAAATTAATGTTCCACATAATATCCGCTTTTGCAGAATTTGAGCGCAATATAATAGGAGAAAGAACCACGTTCGGCATGCAGCGCAAAAGTAAAGAAGGCGGCTTTGTGAACAAGCCACCGTTTGGCTATAAAATGGTTGATAAAAACCTTGAATTTGATTCAGAAAGCGCACCGCAAGTACGCCAAATCTTTGAAGAATATTTGTCTGGAAATTTAAGCCTCAATAAATTGGCAAAAAAACACAGTTTTTCTGTTAATGGCCTTAAAAAAATGCTCAGTAACACGTCTTATTTAGGAGAGGTAAAATTTGCTGGAGAAGCAAATAAAGGTAGCCATAAAGCACTGATTGAACGGGAGTTGTTTGAGCAAGTGCAGGTTAGGTTAAGAAATAAAACAAAATTAGTTGATTAAGATTAAATGTTCTAAGTATGAAATATTCGGTTTAAGTTTGAATATATTAGTCGTTAACGCTACAGATTGCTATTTTAAATCAGACATTACATCTTAATTAATTTTAATCAAAGATTAAATATTTTATTCTAAAAACTATCTTCTAAATATCCTCAGAATTATATAAAAATTGAATTATAAACTAAAGAAAAAAATTAAATAATCACCCAAAATAATTCTCCCTTTTTTCTTCCTGCAGCTCTTCTGCTTTTCCGCTCTTCTGGATAATGCCTTTTAACTTCTGTTCAAACATCTTAGCTTGGGCTAGAAGGGGCTTAGGATCAATGTCCATACCAGTATAAACATCTAATGCTTTAATGATTTCCGCAGCAGCTTTGCTGTCAGGCAGACCGCTTTGCGCTTCAGCAAAGAGGGCAACTAAGGGTGTTTTCATGGTTTTTGCCAGCAACGCGCCGGTAACGCCTACTATAATGCCTTCATTAAGAGGATTGGCAACTCCGCTCAGCTTTTTCGCAACCGCGCCGTCAGAAGTAGCATAATAAAAGACCCTGCCTCCGGAATTAGGACTTCCCACACCTTCTAGTGAAATAATTTCTTTTGCAGTAAGCTCCTGCGCTAATTCGGCAATGACCTCAGACAATTTCCATCCAGTATTCTTCCCAATATTTATAGCATGGATCAGAACAAGGTTATACTTCTTGTTATAATGCAAAGATACTGGTTCAATAACTTTATTGTTATGAATCGCAATCATAGCAGGGATATCGTCCATTTCAATAGAACCGATCTTTTCTGTTTGCAGATGTTCCATCAAAAACTCGATGGCAATCGTACCGATAAGGCCGAAGCCAGGAAATCCTTCTATGATCGTGACATTCTTTGGTTTCTTTGTGAGAACTAATTTCATCTGCATCACCTTTTTAGTGTTGATGACTGAATTATCCTGAGGTATTTAAGGTTTTCTACAGTAGGTTTTTTATATTGCAAAGCCTCTAAAAGGTGTGATGAAACTGACCAAAACCCAGCGCTTGATTCTTTTCGCACTGGGACAGTTCTACGCTTCGTTGAATCAGCCGCTTGTGGAAAAACCAGTACAGGTGCGAACCTCTAAAATAGCTTTTATCGAACACTTATTGCAGTCCAAAATTGTTTCTAAACAGGAGCGAGCATTATACAAAAATCTGGAAACGTTGGAGCAGAAAAAACTAATCTTGTATGAAAATAGAATGATCCGGTTGACAGAAGCAGGCTTGACAGAAGTAGAAAAAATAAACAGGGAAATTAAGCAGTTTATAGAGTTAGAAAACTATTTTCAGCTTGAGAGACCGAAGCGGAAGCTGCAGACGGTGATGAAAAATTAGTATGTTAACCCTATTTAGGGACAACGATATTTGTATGGATGTTACTATTGCAGTGTAGAAATTCTTAAAAAGGCAAAGGTTACAACCTTCAATAATGTCGTTGTTATATGAGCTATTTGAAGCGCGATTGCAAAAAGAATATGAGCAAGGGGCTGGTGCACAGATTAGGAGCTGGGTACTTGGCCTTGCCGCTACGCATCGGGATTCTGCGCAAAAATTAATGCAATATTTGCTTTCTCCTGAAGAAACTCCTTTATTTAATGGTTTAGTAACCTCTGCTTATGCCAGATTGACAGGTGATGCAACACCAATCCATGATTTTGAATATGGTGGGTTAGGGATTACTGCACAAAGAAAAGGCGATGGTCAGGTTTTTGGTGAGAACCAACTTCATTTTGCAAAGCTGGGCGGTGTTGCTCTCCAAGGCGTGATGCTGAACGGACATGCTGGGTTTGGCAGCTGCTGGTATGTACAAGCTGGACAAGGATCGTACGTCTCGGAACAGGCCATGCGACACTCATGGAATATGGATGAAGCTTTTATGTATAGCGTTATTTCTGACCATGCTTTTGCTAAGTCGTTGAATTGTTGGGGTACACCACTGTTGCATTCTCGATTTGTTGGAACAGATGTGCTACGAGGAGCTACCAACAATAGTGAACTTGAAAGAGAAACAGCACAGCTGGAAAGGATGAATGCACTGACACGATCTGCACAGGAAGTTGTAACAGCAACATTCCACCCTCGAAATGATTCAAAGTACGAAAAGGCGCCGATAATTCCGGAATTTGCACCTTTTTATATTGAATAAGTTACAACAAAGTTTTCAGTAAACTTCTTCCGGTCATCTCCTTCGGTTTTGTAATTCCCATCACCTGCAGAACTGTTGGTGCTAGGTCAGCTAAACCACCATTTCGCAACCTACCCTGAACATTCACACTAATCAAAGGAACATCATTTGTTGTATGTGAGGTCACATGCTCTCCTTCCATATCCTCGCAATTGCCATGATCTGCGGTGATGAAAATAATCCCAGGAAAGTTCTTTATGATCCTGCCCATTTCCCTATCAACAGCTTCAACTGCTTTTGTGGTTGCCTGTAGGTTTCCAGTATGGCCGACCATATCACCATTGGCAAAATTGACAACAAAGAAATCATGGTCATGGATATTCCGTAACAGCGCATCGGTGATCTGTCTCACTTTCATTTCAGGAGTCTGGTCATAGGTCTTAACTGCTTTAGTGCTTTGGATGTGGATCCGCTTTTCATTTGGAAAAACACATTCGCACAAGCCGTTAAAAAAATAGGTCACATGCGCCCATTTCTCTGTCTCGGCAATGCGCAGCTGTGATATGCCTGCTTCTGAAATTACCTCTCCTAATGTTTTTTGCGGCACGACTGGGGGAAAAGCCACAGAAATTTTTACTAAGGAATCATACTGCGTTAAAGAAACAAAATGCAGCCCGATAATCTTCTTTCTCTTGAATTCCTTAAATCTTCCCCAGACAAATGCTCTGGTCAGCTCCCTGGCCCGATCGGAACGAAAATTGAAAAAGATCACGGAATCATTTTCATCGACGACGCATTTATCAACTAGAATGGTTGGTTTGACAAATTCGTCTGTCTCGCCCTTCGCGTAGGCATAGTCAAGTGCTTTAAGCGGGTCTGAAATTCCCTTCCTGCCGACACAATCAACCATGCATTCATAGGCTTTATGCTCACGTCTCCAGCGGTTGTCGCGATCCATAGCATAAAAGCGCCCCATCATCGTTGCTAATGTGCCTATACCAAGCTGTTCCATTTTCTCCTGAAGTTGTCTGAGGTATGTTGCAGCCATTTTTGGCGGCGTATCCCGTCCGTCGAGAAAGGCATGGACATAGACATCTTGGATTCCTTTTTTCTTTGCCAACTCCAGTAATGCAAAAAGATGATCGATGTGCGAATGAACCCCGGCATCGCTCAGCAAACCCATGAAATGAAGTTTCTGCTTATTCTTTTTGGCGTGATTGACAGCTTCCAGTAAAGCCTTATTTCTAAAGAAGGAACCGTTTTTTATAGCTATATTGATGCGCCTCAAGTCGGTATCGAGAATTCTTCCGGCGCCGATGGTTAAATGTCCGACCTCAGAGTTGCCCATGACCCCGGCTGGAAGGCCTACTGCAGGACCAGAAGCTTTTAGCAAAGTATGGGAATGGTTTTTGAACAAGCTGTCAAGAACAGGAGTTTTTGCCAGCTTAACGGCATTTCCTTTTTTTTCTTTCCGAAATCCCCAGCCATCCAGGATCAGGAGAAGCACTTTTTGCATACCTTTAGAATTATTTTTATGTTGATAAAGGTTATGGTGATTATAAATTTGGTTACACTTTTATCGGACTAGGTTTATAGATCCAACAGAAGCATCATTGAAATGCCGTTGAGTAAAGTCATACCTTGCTTTAATTGCCTTATTTGCCTCAGTAGCTCTTAGAAAATGCTCCCTATCTAAAACATATAACGCATACGCATCTGCCATCTCTTCTTTTGGTGAATAGACCGGTGTATCATATCTAAAGCTATAATCAGATAATCTTTTTGGAATTCGTGTTTCAACTGGACAGACCCATTCTCCCATCTCATGGTTTGGGTTTTTATACATGACCATATAAGTATATTTATCCCTGTTTGCACTGTTAGCAGGATTTAATGCCTTTACTTTTTCCCAATTTTCAGGATCTAACTCCCATAATCCCAACTCCATCCATTGCACTCTCAAAAGATGAGCGACATCTTCCCTTGTACATGGGCCTAATTTTAGCATCGATCTATCGCCTTCAGTTTCATCTATGAAGTCAAAATATGTATGACCCATCTCATGAAGAAAGACATATTCGCGTTGTGCTGGATCTAAAGCATAAAAACCGTCAAATAACCTAATCTCTTGCCCACAACCCCATGGACTTGAATCAGCAAATGCCCTGCCAAACGAACCTACTCTTTCAATCTGCTCTAAAGATCGTAGATGCGAGGCAGGTAATCTTAACAAGAATTGTTCTAGTTCACGTACCTCTTCATCTGAAAATCTCTTCCCCGATTCAACGAGTTTTATATCCATACCTCATCAAAAAGACGAAATTATATAAATGTTCCTAAAAAGTTACTACTCAGAAGTGTTCATTCTTGAAGGTGGAACTGATGATTCAGGAAGTTACGTTTATAAAAATTCATTATTTTCCTTGCGGATATGCCAGCCATCATACAAGCAAACCCACAGCTAGAAAGATTAGTGCAGAATCCATCCTTCCGGAAGAGACGCCCCTTTGACTACAGCAAGGGCAATTGTGAGCCAGTAGATGAAGCAATCAGGACAGGACAATATCAAGGAAAACCGATGTTTCGCAGTCGCAGCAAAAAGAAACCACAATCCTCTGATATCAGATACTTTGCTGATCTTGATGAACAGCGTTATCAGGTTCTGCTTATTCCAGTTGGCTTTACTGCAATAGAGATCAGTGATGTTGTCAGCGACCTAGCCTTTGACCTCGGAAAGCAGTTTAGTAAAATACCAGTACAGTTCTCCTACCTTGCTGCCTCAGTGCCGGTGCCAATCAATCACATAGAACGGTTAGCATTTGTTGAGCGACAGCAAGAAAGTAGGGTCGTAACAGAATTACAAACATTTTCACAAGCAGATGGAATCGCTCTCGTTCTGAATACAACAGAATATTGTGGAGGAAAAAGTGAAGGATATGTTGCCATAACCGGAAGACACGGAGAGGCATTGCAGGTAGCCTGCCATGAATTAGGACATCATTTTGACCTTAGCGATGGAGAAGAACGCTATTACTCTTCCATTGAAAATGAAGAGCTTTTCACTTCATTGTCGGCTCTTCCTGAACAGATCCGTTACGCAGCCAGAAGATTTAATGCGCCCATCTACAAAACTGGCAACCATTTTGCTGGAAGAGCTGTATACCGCTTCTACCAACGGAGCTTCATGAGCGATGACAGTGATCATTACCAGCGCTTGCTTGCAGCAGAGAAGCCTGTTTTTAACGACATGCAGATCCACATCATGCGTGCTGCAGCGGCAGAGGGCGTCAGAAAAAGACTGGGAAGCCAACAAGCCAGGCAGTTGTATATCCCTATTGTTCGGTGAGGATAGACTACATAATCCTTTTTTTGGAAACCCTTATAAATAATCCCTATTTCAAGCTTAAAGTTACGCACTGTATACTCATATAGGTGACTTTCAATGGCAAAACAAACTGTAGAAACTCTTATTCAAGGAGGGAAGGCAACTGCTGCACCTCCATTAGGCCCAGCTTTAGGGCCGACCGGCGTCAATATCGGTCAGGTAGTTATGGAGATCAACAAAAAAACCGCAGATCTGGCCGGGATGCAAGTGCCGGTAAAAGTTACCATCAACACTGAAACTAAAGAATTTACGATTGAGATCGGCACTCCGCCAGCTGCTGCCTTGATTAAAAAAGAAGCAGGGGTGGAAAAAGGTTCTTCCAATCCTTTGACAGAGAAAGTTGCCGATCTTAAGATTGAACAGCTGATCAAGATCGCTAAAACCAAACAGGACTCACTTCTAGGTGCAGACCTGAAAGCTAAAATACGTGAAATTGCTGGCACCTGCCAGTCCATGGGTATTCTCATTGAAGGTCTGCCGGCTCAGGAAGCGCTAGCAGCTATCAGCAGCGGTCGTTATGATGAAAAGATCAGATCCGGGAAGACCGAATTGACTGCGGAAGAGAAGAAGCATCTAGAAGAAGAGAAGAAACGGTTACAGGAAGAGGCAGAGAAACGCCATACTGAATTCACTGCCAGAGCTAAGGATATCTTGAAATTGTTTGAAACTGAGCCCAAGAAAGCCAGGAAAGCTATGGCTGATGCCGGAATACCACAGAAGATCATCAACGAAGTGGCTCCTCTGGAAGCTGAAGAGAAGAAAAAGTAGAATCTTCTTTTTAATTTTAATCTTAAATTTATTTTATCTTCTTCTCAATTTATCAAGCTCTTCGATCTCGGCCCGTTTTATTTCCAGCATCGTCTCAGACAATTTCTCGATCAAAAGACTTAATTTCTTGGTCTTATTGAGATGCCGCAGTAAAAGAGAGATGACAATGATCACTTCTACTAATAGGAGAAAGATTATTAATGCAAAAATTAGTATAATCTCTACTAAAGGTATATCTACTCCAAATACTAGCATTGTGTCACCTTCTTTTAGAATCAATGAAACTTTTAGGCATTATAAAGCTTTCGAACAGAAGATGCCTAGGGTACTATTCCGTATTTAGTTCGCATGTTGTTTTAACGATTAAATATAAGCAAAAAATAACAACATCATTGACGGCAGACGGCTAAATTACTTTGTAATTTATCCTACTCGGCATCCCGGATGGAGCAACCCCTGCCTCGTCTGCGTCAATGTTGTTATTTTTTTTATTTCTTGTCAAAATAGGACTGGTGAAATTCTCTGTGTTTAAAAAAAGCGAATTAGTTTCGTGATGTGAATCAGTTTAGGAATATTAGAAACAGAAGACGCTAGAACCTGCTCATTCTAAAACCAGCTGGAAATGGTTCTCGGCAACCAGTTCGCTGCCGCCCTTGAAGGTCTTGCTGATAATATCATACGTCCCTTTCGTGCTGACTTGGTATTGAGCAGCAATAAGGGCGCCCTTTTGATTGACCTTAAAAGGACCAAGCAAGTCGGTATAGGCTGTTTCTGTCCCTTCCTTCCCTGAACGGAACACCAGGGGAAGAAACGAAGCAAATTTTGATGATACTTTCGTTGCAGGGATTTGAGCTGTAACTGGTTTTTTCTGGTTAAAGGTCAGCTCGATCATATATGTTTCTTCCTGATCTGGAGGAATCTGGACATAGATGTCAAAGACACTTTGTTCTTTATCAACAAGATCAAGCTCCGTTCCGACCAGGATATTGGCTCCATCAGTAAATTCCGTGCTAAGAACTACCCCCTCTTCTGAACTAAAAACAACCTGGACCGGCTCTGGCTTGAGGGATAAGCCTCGCTTAATTTTCACTTCCCCAGTAAAACGCTCCCCGGGCTGGATAGTAAGTGCATGGAAATCCTGGGCATTGATCAGTTCAGTCTTAAGGAGATTGGCAGCAATATGCTCGCCGGTAGGCTGGATCAGCTGAACCGGAGAAGCTAAACCGACCAAGGGAAAGAAGCTGCCCTTTTTCCCAGTAAAAGCCTGCAGCACTTCCATCTTTTCAAGAAGCGCAAGAGCATGTAACTCCTCCTCAACTTTTTCCGGGCTTAATTTCCCCTGCTGCGCTAATTTATCGCTGATTTTCTTCTTGACATTCTCTTCATTCTCAAGGAAAAAGTCCTCTTTAATCGCTGCAGAGACGGTGATAGGTTTCTTTCCTGAGTTATAAATCTCAACGGTCGCTGATTCGATCTGGATAAGGGATCCAGTCTGTACACCAGCAGGGGACGGCGGTCCGATCGCAGCGGAAACCTCAGCTGCGATGGGAGCAACTTCAGAAACTTCAGCACTCTCTGCTGCTTCTGTAGGCGTTGGCGCTTCTGCAGCCGGCTTGCTTCCTGAAGATGCTGAAGCTTGCGGGCTAGACTCGCCACCGCTGCCGCTAGGTACGGCTATATTGTCAACTGTAAGAGATAACGTCTCGGTATTATTCATGTTGCCAACGGTGTCGTTAGCAAATACTGTTACGATGAGGCTGCCTTCTTCTATGGTGGTAGTATCTACACTAACACCCCAGGTACCTGACGTATTTGTAGCTGTTCGATTGAACGGCGAGGTACCATTGCTGAATTGGAACAAAACAGTATTGACCGAGGTAAGGTTGTCCTTGACGCTGGCGTTAAAGTCCCTCGTCCCGAAGATCGTTGCGCCATCAGTCGGAGCTGAAATATTTACGGCCGGTACGGTGAAATCGACAGTAAAAGTGATCGTTTCTGTATTATTCAAGTTCCCTGCAAAATCGTAGGTGTAGATGCGCAGGGTATGGTTTCCCTCTGCCAAGCCGGAAACATTGTAGCTGGCTGCCCAATAACCAGAGCCATTCACCGCAGTGATATTGAAACCAGGACTAGTAGAATTGTCAAAACCAAACGTTGCATTCTTGACATCTGTCAAAGCATCAGGATCACGCAAGCTCACGTTAAAGGTCTGATTAAAAGACCTAACACTAAAATTCTGGCCGGTGACTGGAGTGACTATAGTAATATTTGGAGCAGTAAAGTCTACGTCAAATGGAATAGTTTCCGTATTGTTCAGATTGCCGGCAAAATCATAGGTATAAATCCGCATACTGTGGTTGCCTTCTGCCAGCCCGGAAACGTTATACTTAGCCGCCCAGTATCCGGAACCGTTTACGGCAGTAACATTAAATCCTGTACCTGAAGCGTTGTCGAAGGCGAACGTAGCATTCTTCACATCAGTTAAACTGTCAGGATCACGCAAGCTGACATTGAAGGTCTGGTTAAATGAATTGACACTGTAATTCGAGCCATTTACTGGGCTGACTATGGTGATGTTGGGGGCAGTGAAGTCAACGTCAAAGGTGATAGTTTCGGTATTATTTAGATTACCAGCAAAGTCGTATGTATAAACCCGCATAACATGGCTGCCTTCCCTGAGAGAAGAAACATTGTAGCTGGCGCTCCAGGAGCCGCTATTATTCACAGCAGTAACATTGAATCCAGTACCGGAAGCGTTGTTGAAACTAAATGTGGCATTCTTCACGTCAGTTAAACTGTCAGGATCACGAAGAAGAACGCTAAAGGTCTGATCAAATGAATTGACACTATAATTCGAGCCATTTACTGGGCTGACTATGGTGATGTTGGGGGCAGTAAAGTCTACTTCAAAAGTGATGATTTCACTATTATTTAGATTCGCAGCATAGTCAAAGGCAAAGATGCGGACCGTGTGATTTCCTTCTGCCAGGCCGGAAACGTTGTAGCTGGCTGACCAAGTGCCTGAATTATTCACTGCAGTGGCATTAAATCCTGTACCTGAAGCATTATCAAAACTATAGGTGGCATTTCGCACGCCAGTTCCTGCAGCTAGCAATTGAGTATAATCCTTCAGCTGAACGTTA
>DATDYP010000017.1:0-7335 GCA_035288985.1 Candidatus Nanoarchaeia archaeon | reverse complement strand
TCCATACGGTTTGATAGTAAGAATTTGAAATTGCGCGCCACCGATGGCGTTGACCCAGCACCAGCTGTCGCTCTCTTCACAACGCACTCCATCAGGGAATACTCCTTCGATGTCTGCTTCCCGGCCAACAATATCCTCATCCTTGTGCAGGCAGATTAAATTATTACCATCAGTATCGTCAACTATTTTTCCCAAATCAGAAGAACCGTTAAAGCCACAGCAATATCCCTCGTCGTTCGTATCGACCCAGGAGAAACTCTCACCAAAAATATTGAGCTGCTGGACCTCAACTGGCTGATCGCTTTCCTCTTCATCCTCTCCTTCGGTATCAGTTTCTGTCCCGGGAGAAGATTCCGTCCATTCCTCACCTTCATCTTCGCAATCCTGGGGTGTTTCATATTGCGTGTCGGAACATTCACCTGCACCTGCTCCCGTTTCTGGTGGAGGTGGAGGTCCGGACGGCAAGCGCTGCGTGCAGGCAGCTTCATTTTTATGGCAATTGTCAAACGTCGTGTCCCCGCTGTCCCCGAGCAGGTCTTCTGGTAGACTACCAAAATCACCACCACTAATCCTGCAATCATTATTCAGCCCATCGCCGCAAACTTCCGGCGCGCCAGGATTGATGCAGATGGCACAGGCAGAATGTTGGGTGTAATCGCAATTTATTTCTCCAGTTTCTTTGTCTAATACTGGGCAGTTATCATGTTGCAAGCCTTCTGCTTCAGGATTATCGGCGCAATCGCCTTGCTTTGGCGTCCAGCCATCCTGGTCGTAATCATAATCAAGTTCTTTCCAGGCTGGCTGGTCAAAATTATCTTCATTGATGACGCACTCATACAGCTTGTTGTTGGCCCAGGCAATGGTGCCAGGCCCTCCAAAGATATCGTCAGCATCATCGTCTGGCGTTGCAATACACTCATGCCAATAATGATCATCATCGCAGAGCAAGGCGTTCTGGCTTGGAGAATTAAAGGTAATCATCATACAGGCCTCCTCGTCCATTGAAGTAAGTGCATCGGCGAGGAAGGGGATACCTGCAAGGATACTTACAAGCACGCCCTCAACATCTTCACCTACGCTCGTAGATGTTGGCAACTCATCGCTACCAATAGCAAAGGTCTCGCCGGCAAACCCGATGCTATATGACCGAGCCGCCCAAGAATCGACGGCTTGTCCTGGAGTGAGCACTGTGCCGGGTTTTACTTTTGCCCAGCCGTAGCCATTATAATCCATTTGTTCAAACCCATGCATCCAACAACCTTGAGTAGCTGGAGAGAGGTGAGCAGCCCAATCCCCTCCGGCATCGCCACCATCGTCATCAAACTCCTCCTTCCATGAAGAGGAAGGATCACCAACTTGTGTCTCTAATTGAACATCAATCTGCTGAAAGGCAACAACTGTTGCCGTATCGGCTTCTGGACAGGAGTCTCCAGCATTATTATCCGATTCCACCCACAGCGACTCATGACGAAACGTGTTGAGCGGCAGCGTTTCCTGTCCAAACACGCTAAAACTGAGCAAAATAAGTAGAACTACTACTAGCAACATCCCTCTTTTTTTCAATACCATACTCTAGCTTAAAACAATAACTTTATGTTTATAAATGTAGCGACTTACATCTGCTTCCTATTTGCTCGCGTTAGGAGAAAAAATAGGAAAAAAATAGAAGAAAGCAGGCCCTAATGAACCAAAGAAAGCGGACCCGTGAACGGATGCACTATGATAACTTTGCTTGCATCATTGTTTGCATTATCAAGAGCCTCTTCACAGCTTGGAATCTGTTCCAGCTTGTAGCAATCGCAATTGTCAGGATAAGGATCAAATCCCCAGCAGTTGATAGCATCGTTAACGCACTGCATATAGCCTTTTTCCTTGGCGTATTCGATGATCTTATTGGTATCCTTGACGCATTTGTCTACAGTAGCACCTTCATACCAACCATTCCCGTCAGGGATGAAGCCGCCGTCGTAGCACTGCCCCATCGCCTCACAGGCATCTTCAACTGTATAAGATCCATTACCAGTATCACCGCCATTATAGAAATGTTTCTCTACAATCGTTTCTTTTTCAGGGCCGCATCCCTGCACTGCAGTAGAAGTTGCCGCACCCCACACTAAAGCTGCCAAACCTAGGCCTTTTCTCAAACTAGTATTACTTTTCATTGTTCGCTCCTCCTGAATCTATTATTTTATGCACCTTACGTCTGCAAACGACGTTAAGCAAACAACACTAGAACACACCCCTATAACTTCCTTTCAGGCCTTTCATTTATAAAGATTTCGCAGGATTACCACAATTTTTCCTTCTCCAAGGTCTTAAAAAAAGAATCCAGATCTTTTGCGGATCTCATCCCCGTTAGAGACTGAGCAAAGGTGCTCAGGATCGTTTTTACATGATATTCCCTGCATAACTTCAGGTTGAACCGCATTCGCGCCAGCAACTGCTCTCTCGCCGGGTGTTGTAGGACTTCATGAAAAGAAAAAGCAATGGTTTTCCCGTTTTTTGCGGCGAGAGTGCAGAGCACCTGATCCAACCCTGCCCGCACAAAATGGGTGCTGTCTTTTGGATGTAGTGTCTCCAGACCAAAAATAATATCAGCATCGCTTTTCTCCAGCATGAAACGCAGCATCTCTTCCGAATCGGGCTTGTAAAGTGTTTTCAGTTTTTTTTGCCGAGCCAATTGAATTTCTTTCAGAACATCTTTTTTTGTCTTGCTCCTAAGAAGGATAAAATCAGTGTCAAGAAAATTTACTTTAGTATAACCAAGGGCTAGAGCACTCTGCTCGGCGGCGTTATTTTTTCTCATAAAAACGTAATCTTCCATAGCCTATAAAATGAGCATTACATTTATAAAATATACTAAAAATCTGACTGTGTACTAAACTGCGCCTTATTTAGAGACGCAGGGAGGTAAGAAATGTACGTCGAAGTATTTAATGAACGAGAACAAACTGCAACCAACGTCGAACTTGAGGGAAGAAAAGTCAAAGACCTTCTCAACAAGCTAAAACTTAATCCTGAAGCATTTTTAGTAATCCGCAACGACGAAGTCCTTACGGAAGATGAAACGCTGCACGACCATGACCGGATAGAACTTCTCAGCGTCATTTCTGGAGGATAAAATGCAGTGCAGCAAATGCCACCGTCGGGCAGTCATAAATCTCCAGCACGGAAGCTTGTGTAAGAGCCACTTTATAGACTATTTTGAAGATAAAGTATTCAAAACTATCAATAAATTCCAGCTTATCGGCAGGAATGAAAAGCTATGCGTTGCCGTTTCCGGCGGCAAGGATTCTCTGACCGTGCTTTACCTGACAAAAAAATATTTGGAAAAAAATAATATCCATTCGAATAGCCTCACGGCGCTCGCCATCGATGAGGGCATCGACAAGTACCGGGAAAAAACAATAGTTGATCTCAAAAAATTCTGCACAGAATATAATGTTCCGCTAAAAATTGTTTCCTTCCAAGAAGAACTCGGAAAAACTCTCGATCAGGCTTATCCAATCATCAGTAAAGATACAAATAAGAGACCGTGTAATGTCTGCGGGGTATGGAGACGCTACTTACTCAACAAGTATGCAAAAAATCTAGGCGCAGATAAAGTTATCACCGGACATAATCTCGACGATGAGGCGCAAGCCATTGTCATGAATCTCTTTAAGGCTAACACTACTCTTGCAGGCAGACTAGGCCCAAAAACAGGGATGCATGAACATGACTTATTTGTGCAGCGAGTGAAACCCCTCTACTTCTGCGCAGAAAAAGAGGTCCGGCTATATGCGCTTCTCAAAAGATTCCAGATCCAATTTACGGAATGCCCCTACTCCAAGGAAGGGTATCGGCATCACGTCCAAGAGATGTTGAATGATTTTGAACACAGGTACAGGGGGACAAAGCAGGGGGTTGTGAATTCGTTCTTGGCCATGCTTCCGCTGCTGCAACACGAAAAACAAGAAGAGCTGCCGCCAATACAAGAATGTGGCAAATGTCACGAAGCGGCCAACACTGAGGTCTGCAATGCTTGTAAAATGAAAGAGGTGCTGGAACATGCATGAAAGATATTCACGGCAAGTGTTATTGCAGGAAATCGGCGCAGAAGGACAGCTCCTCCTGCAGCGCAAAAAGGTAGCTATCGTCGGCATCGGCGCTCTTGGAACGGTAAGTTCAGAATTGCTGGCACGAGCAGGCGTAGGTTCATTGCTCCTCGTTGATCGAGATGTTATTGAAGAAAGCAATCTGCAAAGGCAAGTCTTATTTGACGAAGACGATCTTGGGAAAAGTAAAGCTGCGGCTGCCAGGGAAAAGCTAGAAAAAATTAACCAGCACATCCTTATTGAAACAAAGGCGATCCACCTGAACAACAAAAACATTGGATTCCTAAAAGAGATGGACCTCGTCCTGGACTGCACCGACAACCTGGAAACGCGATTCCTGATAAATGAGTTCTGCAAAAAAGAACAGATACCCTGGATTTATGCTGCTGCAATTAGGACTTCTGGCTATGTCATGCCAATAATGCCCGCAGGAGCGTGCCTACGCTGTTTCCTGGATACAGCAAATCTGGAAACCTGTGATACCGTTGGCGTCCTCAATACAGCTACAGTTTCTATTGCTGCCTTGCAAACTACTCTCGCTTTGAAAATGCTGCTGCACAAAGAGGTCGAACCAGTCTTATACCATTATGACCTTTGGGACGGCCTATTTAGAAAAATAAAGATTAATAAAAAAAGCAACTGCCCGGCGTGTACAGGGAAGTACGAACATTTAGAAAACATCCAGAACCAGACTATCCGCTTCTGCTCTGCGGGAAAATTTCAAGTATCTGGAACAAAAATAGACTGGGAGAGAATTAAAAAAGATTGGCAGCGGATCAGTGATGTTGTGGATGATGGAGTAACCCTTCGCTTCAAAAACATCATGCTCTTTAAAGACGGAAGAGCTTTAATTGATGCCAAATCAGTAGAAGAAGCAGAAGCGGTTTATTCGAGGATGGTGGGGAATTGATATGAAAGATCTTTTTATTCTTGCTACGCAACGAACCTTTGGATAGTGGTTCGTCGGCTGCCGTTTGGCCTGATCTCTGGGTCGTAGATTGTTTTGACAACGCTAAAGCCTGCCCGTTCCCAAGCTCTTCTTGATGGAATATTTTCTTCATGGTGCATCACATATATGGTATTAATCCCTCGCGCGAGTAGGTCTACTTTTATGAGTTCAGCTAACTGACGTCCAATTCCTCGACCAACGTACTCTCGATGTACAACTGCTTCTGCCAAGTATCCACATTCCCTTCCAATGTCTTCGTTATGTAGATATCTCTCTGCAAGCTTCTTTTCAGAGTTATAGGAAATGAAGCCGACTAGTTTGCCACCTTCAAAAGCAAGCATCGCCTCTGTTTCGCCGGTACAGATTTCATCCAGATGCGCTTCTACACCATCTAAGTTGTTCCACTGGTTTGGGCCGTGCTGGAGTATGAATTTTTTCATGCCCTCGATGTCTGCCCGAGCTGCCTTGCGAACTTCTCCATTAGTTGCAAAATCATCAACAATCGGTCTTACCATACTAAATTATTTACAGTACATTATTTATAAAATTTCACTAGAAAAACACAATTATTACAATAAACTCCCATACAACTTCAACTGCTCAGGTATCTGCTTCTTAGAATATGCAACCAAGGGTTTCATTACCGTCAAATTAGTTTTCCACTTCGACTCCTCCCCAAGAACTTGCCCTGTCGCCAGAATAGAAATTTCTTTTCTCCCTGCAAATTCTTCCAATTCCTTAAAATCCTTAACTACATGCAATTTTAATTCAGCCGGACTAAAGGCTTGCAATAGGGAAATGTCTTTTTCAGTCAAAGCGACGGGATATATGCTGCATCCTCGTTTCATAAACAATAAGCCTGCCAATAGATCAGCCTCATTCCCTACCAATAACAAGACTTTTCCCTCCACTCCTGTAGGCAAGCCGCCGTGGCAAGGGATAACATCAAAAAACAAGAATGCGCCTTCCTGACTTATCTCTATCTTAAGGAGATGGTCAGGTTTCTCAAAAGAAAACCGAAGCACACTATTGGCTTCGAGGTATTTGCCGACCATACTATTTAGTTCGAGAGATCTTATTGGAAAAGATTTGTCGGAACGCTTTGTTTCCACTCTGAAGGTGCTGTTCTTGGTTCGTAGAAGTTTAGCCTGCAACATCTCCAGCGCTTTTCTTTTAATTGTGTCAACATTATTTTCCACAAAAATAGCAGGGGAGTAGGAAACGAGACCAAAAACGGATTTCAAAGCAGCATGTGCAGGGAAATAATCAGTGACAAGCCTGCTTTGTAACGTCGTAACGCTAGCTACGCCGGTGATTTTTTTAATGTTTGCAACGAGTTTTCGCTCAAAATGAGTCCGGTTCTTCCCCTTCAGGAATATTTCCCCATACCGCAGCAGGAGCACTTCTGGTTCCATACCCGTTAAGGGAAGCATTTCTTTTAAAAATCTTGCCGGAAAATGGCGTTTCCCATGAAAGCGCTTTATGACCTATCTTCCATGCGAAACCGGCCCGTAAGGACCAATCCCTCATTTATAAAGGGAATATTTAAATAGTCCGACCTTCTTTATAAAGGAACTAGTTAGCGTATTTGGGGGATTCGACATGGCTAAAAAACAAGGCAAGAAGGAAATCAGTATTGTTAATATAGTTATTTCGAGCAGCTTGGAAAAGGACATTCCTTTAGAGAAGATGGCTGCAACGCTGCCTAATACTGAATATAACCCCGAACAATTTCCCGGGCTGGTGCTCAGAATTAAGGATCCAAAAACATCTGCACTAATCTTCTCCAGCGGAAAGATTGTCTGTACCGGAGCAAGAACCCTAGAAGATGTCGAAAAGAGTATCCAGAGCATCATCAAGAGCCTTAAAAAATTAAATATCCATGTTACTATAAAACCTGAAATAACCGTCCAAAACATCGTTGCTTCAGGAAGCATCGGCATGGACTTGAATCTTAATGTGCTAGGCTTAAAGCTGCCTAATACTGAATATGAACCGGAGCAGTTTCCTGGACTGGTACATAAACTGAAGGGGACTAATGCTACCTTCCTCTTATTCAGCAACGGAAAGATTGTCTGCACCGGAACAAAAACAGAAGCGCAAGTTAACGAAGCGACCGATAAGCTTATCGAGAATCTTAAAAAGATCTTAAGTAAGTAGGTTTTTTGTCTTTTTTATTATTACCAAATCCTATCCATTCCACTACACAAATATTTAAATTAGTTCTCTTTTATTTTTAGAATTGGGTGAGGCCGTCTAGCAATCGCGCTCTCCTTTAGCAGACTTTGG
>DATDYP010000016.1:0-35281 GCA_035288985.1 Candidatus Nanoarchaeia archaeon | reverse complement strand
TTTCCCAAAACTTTATAAATAAGCCTTAATCTGAAGCCTCCATGACCCATATTAAAGCTGTTAATGCAAGCGAACTCAATAAATTAGCTGCCGATGAGCTCAAGAAACAAAAACTGGTCCAGCCCACGGAATGGTCTAAATTCGTCAAGACCGGGCACGGCAAGGAGCGTTTACCCGATACTCCGGACTGGTGGTTTGACCGCTCTGCAGCAATTCTTCAGACGATCGCCAAGAGAGGCCCTGTCGGAACAGAGAAATTACGGACAAAATTCGGCAACAGGAAACGGCGCGGGCACAAGCCGGCGCATTTTTACAAAGCCTCGGGAGCAATCATCCGAAACATCCTGCAGCAGCTGGAAAAATCCAAACTGATCAAGCAGGTTGAAAAAGGCGTTCACAAGGGAAGGATAGCGACTCCGCAAGGGATATCATTCTTGGATAAGCTTGCCGTAGCTTTGGCAAAGAAAGAACATAAAGAAGCGAAACAATAATAATAATAATAATAATAAGATTATCAGGAAATAAAAACAATAATCAAATACCAAACAATGGCAACTCATAAACATCCGGCCCGGAAGAAGCGCCTGATCAAACTCAGCAAGCAAACTAGATGGGCTCCTTTCTGGACTATCTTCAAGATTTACGGAAAAGGAAGAAGAGTTCATCCTTCACGGCATACTGCTGTAAAGAGATCCTGGAGAAGGACCAAGACAAAAGCATAAAGATCATAGAGCATAACCATGGCAAAGAAGGAAGAAAAAACATTGGAACGGACTTACAATGTCCCGCTGAGAAAGGAATACATGAAAGTCCCCCGCTGGAGGCGGACACAGAAAGCAGTTTCTGCATTACGCCAGTTTTTAACAAGACACATGAAATCCGAGAATGTCAAATTAAGCAAGGAATTAAATGAAGCGGTCTGGAAGCACGGCATCCGAAACCCTCCCCATCACGTTAAAGTTAAAGTTACTAAAGATGACAAAGGCGTGGTGAACGCTGATTTGTTCCCTGTCGAAAAACCAGCTTCGAAGAAGAAAGTTCCGGCTGAGAAGAAGCCAGCTAAGAAAGAGAGTCCTAAAAAGCCAGAAGCTGAACAAAAAGAATAATAATATTCTACGAACATTTTTAATGACGTGCCATTTTCTTTCATAAATGCAACGCCAACTCTTCATCAAAAAAACAGATCAAGGAGAATTCGGAAAATTCCCAGCAGAAAGAACAGCAGAAGAATTAACCCAATACGGCATTGTTAATATCGACAAACCTAAGGGACCGACATCACACCAGACTTCTGATTATGTCAAAAAAATTCTTAACATCGATAAGGCCGGGCATTCTGGCACGCTTGATCCTGCTGTGACCGGCGTACAGCCTATCGCTCTAGGCAGAGCCACCAGAATCGCTCAATTTCTGCTTACTGCGCCGAAAGAGTATGTCTGCGTGATGCATCTGCACAAAGAAATTGAAGAAGAAAAAATAAGAGATGCTTTTGAAAAACTCTCAGGAAAGATCAGGCAATTACCACCGATAAAAAGTGCCGTAAAGAGAGTTGAAAGAACAAGAGAGATCTATGAAGTCGAAATTTTAGAGATCGAAGGAAAAGATGTTCTATTTAGAATAAGATGCCAGGCAGGAACTTATATCAGAAAATATGTACACGATCTAGGACAGATTCTAGAAATCGGTGCGCATATGGCTGAACTGCGAAGAACACAGGCAGGGCCGTTTACAGAACAAGATGACCTAGTTACCCTCAATGACTTGCAAGATGCATACTATTTCCACAAGGAAGAAAACAACTCCAAATTCCTACTACATTGCCTGCAACCTATAGAAAACGCCTTGAAACACATTCCTAAATGCTGGGTTTTCGACACCACCATCGGAAGCGTCTCCCATGGCAGGGATGTAGCCATACCCGGTATTTCAAAATTAGAAAATTTTAGGAAAGGTGAAACTGTCGCGGTGATGAGCTTGAAAGGAGAATTGGTAGCTATAGGTGAAGCAGTTATGTCAGGAGTGGAAATTAATACGCAGCAGAAAGGAATTGCTGTAAAAGTACAGAAAGTGTTTATGGAGCCGATGTGAGCGATTTATTGCATTAATACTTCAAGTAGTACTAAATCTTCTATTTTCTCGCATGCGGCCAAATATTCAGGAGAGTTTATTGGCTGATACTTTGTAAGTACATCTTTTCGTTGCGGAGAAAGCCTTTGCCATTTAACATCAGGAACCATTTCATCAAAATGGCGTAAACTAGCCACAGTCATAATTTCCAATACTTCAAGAAAAGGTCCTTCTATGGGAAGATCGCCCTCGATATAACTATCCAACGTGTACCCCTCGAAGAAAACATTTTTTTTAATTAGATATGAATATGTAACATGATCCGGCAATCCCGTTGGAAGATCAACATGAAGTACTACCGTAAGATAAGTCCCAGGCGATAATGCAAAATATAAGTTACTACTTTCATCACGACTTACCTCAAAACCTCGCTCGCGGTCATCTCCCAAGATATTATCAAAATTAAGCCAGAAAATTTCACGCTGTTCCATTTTAAGAGATAATTCTTGGAGAAGTACGTCCAAGGATTGGCCCCGAGCAGAATAAGATTCAGGAACTTCGTCGCTCTTGGACCCTGCTTCTGTCATAACCACAACAGGTAATCTTAAATCTCTCTGCTCTTGATAACTCCCGCATCCAAGAACGCTCACTGCTGCCACAAACGGAATATACTTCACCCTACTTCAACTCCACGACCATCCCGTCCCAGCCGGGATTGACGATTTTTGTCTTGCCGATGGAATCGCTCAGCCCGACAGTCTCATGGAGATGCCCGGAAATGGCAACTTTAGGTTCAATCCGCTCAATAAACTTTCGGTAATCTTCATTTCCGACATGGCGCTGCCCTAATCGGTCTAACTTCGTCCCATAAGGGGGCTGATGAGTCACCAACACTATTTTCTTATCTTTATATTTACCGTACCAGTCGCGGGAGATCTTCCTGAACTCAGGATCCTTCAGGGTGAAGCCGCCGCCGCCATAGCCAAGGAAAAGATATCCGCCAATCTCCACAGCCTGGCGGTCAAAGTTAACGCAGTTGTTCAGACCCTTAATCACGCCATCCAACATCCCGGCTCCTTCTTCATGATTGCCGGGAATGATGTATATCTTCTTACCGACAGAATGAAGCTTGGCAAGATTAGATTTTAATCCCCGGCCAAAGGTGGAAATATCCCCGCAGCAGATCATAAAATCTATATCGTCCTGAGAAGCCCTCTTCACCAACTCTTTCAGGACCGCTTGATCCTCATGCACATCAGTAAAAGTTAAGAATTTCATGAGAATGAAAAGTAATAACACAAAGACTATGACGCTTCTTCCTGCTGAATTGCGGCTGGTTCTTCGACTGCCGGACTCTCTGCCTGGTTTTCAGGAGCAGACTCCCCTTCCGCGCTGCTGCTTTTCAATGCCACAACCCGCAAGGCTACCTCTTTTAATGGATAAATTTTCTGCAGGATTTTCCTGGCCGCATTTTGCACTTTTCGTGTAACCAGATTGTTGATGAAGGCATCGTACGTATTCTTTGAAATCTCGTCTTGGATAATATCCTTAAATTGTTTCCGGATCTCTTTCTGCACAGAACGTTGTGTAGGGAACATCGTGATGACCAGCGTTTTGGCAACAACTTCCTTGCCGTCCTTGCTCCTGAAGACAAAATAATCATCAAGCCTGTCAGTGCTCTTACGCACCATCCTCTTAACTGAAGTAGGAGTCAATTCATACCCTGTTGCTGACGTCCGCAGTATGCTGCCTTCTACTTTGTCAATCGTAAAACTGATGTATATTTTCTGATCCTTGATGTTTCCCGTAAGATCCTTGAGATTAATCTTCATCGTCCTCCCAAGAGCACTTTCCGGTGAGGAGAGATACGTCTCACCGATTTCTTTCTCACCAAATATCCTGGAAGACAGTATCCTGTACCAGTTCTTCTTTTTTACCTTGATTCTGCTGACTTTCTGTTTAACGTCTTTTGCCATAGTTTCTCTTTAAGCCCGGATTAATTTCTTTAGATACCCTTATTTGAGCTCAATATTGAGGGTTATTTAAAAATGTTTTGCCAGTATAGGCAGTAGTTGGCTCCGGTCTGATCCATGCTAACCAGAGCAAAAAGATTTTTAATACACCGGCTCCTTGAAGAACCAAATAATCAACGGAAAAACAAAATGTGCCGAATGCTTCTTGCTGTAGGGGATTTTGACATGAACGAGCTTTTAGATAGCATTATCCTAATGGCCAAGGATCTTACTATTCTCCATGAACATAACGAAAAGAAAGGTTCCGGAACGTGGGTGCACAAAGATGGATGGGGCATCGCTTATCTAAAAGACGGGCAATGGACAGTTGTAAAGTCCGATAAGGCAATCTTCGACGACCAAAATGTAAATACATTTAAAACTCTTAAGCCGGAAGCAGTCATGCTTCACGTGCGCTGGTTAACGACAGGAGAACGTAATGAAAACGATACCCATCCCTTCCAAATAGGAGACCATGTTTTCTGCCATAACGGAACAATCAGAAAGATCCATCCGAGTAATATTCTTCCTAAAAACAAGTACACTCCTAAAGGCAAAACTGATTCTGAAGAATTGTTTTGTTCAATCTTAGATGATTTTACAGGAAGCAATCCAGAAATCATCAGGGAAAGGCTTAATTCCTGCGACATCCAAACCGGCTCCAATGTCATACTTTCCACACCTTCAAAATCATTTGTTGCAGTCCATTTCAGGAAGAATCCGATTTACTACAAGATGGCTCTAGGTAAAAAGGATAACACCATCATTGTGGGCTCAGAAAAAGTAGCCTACGCCAAGGGATATGCTTGGGAATATTTAGATAACAATGATCTTGTGATTATAGACCACTTAACAAAGAGAGTCTCCATAAAAAAGGAACTGACAAACACAGTACATAAAGAGAATGAGCAACCTACTAAAGAGCGGAAAGATTAAAAAGAATACCGGGAATATAGCTCTATCTTGTCAACAAAGGCAAAAGCAATGAAAATCAAGATTTACACCACACCCACATGTTCCTGGTGCAAGAAGCTCAAGGAATGGCTGAAAAAGAAAAAGCTTCCCTACGAGGACTGTGATATTTCTGAAAGCCAGAATAAAACCTTTCGGGATGAATTGCTGGACAAATCTGGACAGCTGGCTGTCCCCATGATTGACATTGACGGTAAAATAATAGTTGGATTTGACGAGAGATTACTCGAAAAATTAACAGCAAAATAAGTCTCTAGAACCGTTTGAGCGATTAAAATTAGTTAAAGATTCTCAAGGACATCTTCAACATCTTTCTGGTGGAACAAGATATCATAGAGCCCTTGGATCAGCGGCAGATCCAAGCCTAATTTTTCTTTAAAGCCGATTGCTTTCTGTACAGCAGTCACGCCCTCTGCAACCATCTGCATCTCGGCAATGACTTCATCTAATTTTCGTCCTTTCCCAACCTGCTCGCCGACATGCCTGTTGCGGGAATGCTGGCTGGTGCAGGTTACAATGACATCACCCAGTCCTGCCAAGCCATCAAATGTTTCTTCTTTTGCACCCAATTTCAAGCCGATCAGCTTGATCTCCCGCAAGCCTTTAGTAATCACGAAAGCCTTAGAATTATCACCTAAACCGCGGCCATGCACAGCACCGACAAAGACCGCGACAATGTTTTTGAGCGCCGCGCAAACCTGCACACCGATAAGGTCATCAGTGACGTCAACTTTCAGATCTGCCGACATAAACGCATCACGAATCTTCTCTCTTTCTTCAGATGATTTGCCTGCCAGCACTATTCCTGAAAACATCCCTTTACAGACTTCCTCTGCATGAGTTGGTCCGTAAAGGCAGTACACTTCACCCTGTGCTTTCTCTTTAACCGCATCGCTTAAGAACTTCAATCCAGAAGCAAATCCCTTGGAGCAGATCACGACTGGTTTATGAGCAATGAACTGTTTCGCCTTCTCGACAGTCACTTCCACTTTATCAGACGGAACAACCACCAAGACGAGATCGCTTCCAGGAATTACTTCTTCCATCTTTGAAGAAACAGTTATATGTTCTGCCAGCCTCGCTCCGGGCAGCAGTTTGCAGACTCGTTTCTCCTGCATTTCCCGTGCCTGTTCGGCAAAGAATTCCCAGATGTTGATAGTATGATTCTTTTTCGCCAGATGTACAGCTAAGGCTGTACCCCAGCTGCCCCCTCCCAGGATTGCGATCTTCATGGCTTCAAAAGAAAAAGAGTAGTTTAAATTAGTTGTGAATTAGCTAATTAGTTGTGAATCAGTTCTTGACTTGCCTCGTATCGTAAGCTTCTGCGGCAATTTCAGCCGGTAATCATACAAGAATTCCATCCAGATAACTGTCTGTATTGTAGTGGACCCGCCAATGACTGCATCACACAACATTTCTGTCTGCTTTGTCTTCGCGCTGAAGGTGAATTCTTTCTTGTTGCTGCCGGAATACTCTACAAATTCACAGTTCATGTCCCTGCCGCCAAGCATCGACGAGCCGAGAGTGACTTTCCCTACCTCGCCCTTGCCTCTATTGCTGAGCAGCAACCGTAACTGTGCCGTTCCCGTGGAGCCGGAGACGATTTCCAATTGCGTTACCGCTAGTGGTGCGCCCTGTCCAGTAAATGGAAGTTTCTGATTCCGCGGATCTTTGCTTTGAGTGCCTTTACAGCCTCCATCCTCTATGCCGTACAAGCTCGGCCCGACACAGACAGTGGGAGAGAATTCCATGCTCGAAAGGTAATCAACATAAATTAGGTATTCATCTGAGATGTCCTCCGTTGTCCCCCGTGATAGGTCATTGATGCTGCCAATAAATTCAAGGAAATGTAGTTCGCCTTTCTCATTGACAATGTCTCGGCCTTCCAGCGAGCCAAGGTTTTCCGTATGCTGGGGCAGGCTGACATATCTCTCATCCAGGCCGACGACGGAAACTTTAACATTGTCGATCGAATAGCCAAGATCGTTCTGCACAATCATATTGAGAGTAAGAGGCTTGTTCTGGTAAGCAGTATAGTCTCCCCGAAAATCAACCTCTACCTCCTTCACGCCGGCCTTGTAATTTTCCGGGCCCGGCACCTGACTTTCGCATCCTGTGATAGGTAAGACCAAAAAAATAGAAGTTACAAGAAACAGTATGAACAAGTATTTCTTCATGGTACTATCCTCTCCACTCTTACATTCCGTGTCTTATGTGTAATCTGGTAATCATAATCAAAGGAAGCGTCAAAGGTCCGCACCTTAAACTCGTCAATATTTTTCAGATCAGCTGGAATGCGCAGCCAACAGCTCTTGAGCTTTGTCGTCTTGCTCGACGGCGCGGGCGTTTCTCCACCGACTAAACAGTCCGGGTTGCCTGTCTTGGATGCATCAATAACAAAGCCCCTGGCAAGGATGCCGTCAAAACTATAACTGTTGATCCGCAATATTTTTCCTGACTCGCCAGACGCAGCTCTAAACTGATTTTCCACGCTGAAGGAAAATCGCACATCTTCATTAACAGGCACGATTGGATTAGTCCCATCACCCAAGCCGAATTTGAAATTGATTCTGGCAAAATCTTTTTCAGGAGCCTGCGATACGCCATCGATCTTGCTGGGAAATTCTACCGATTTGACTTCCTTCTCCAATTCTTCCCTGGCTAGGTAATCATCCAGCGCCGGGATGAAAGCGCGTTTGAGGGAGGAAGGAGTTTTGACATTGAACAAAGTTGCGGTATACTCCAGATCGTAGGCTCCGTTAAGATCAGACGAAGGAATGCATTCAAAAGTGAGCTGCTGCTGTGGGTCAGAGACAGTGGCTTGATTTTTCCGTTCTCCTTTGATGGAAACCTCTCCGGCGATGACTTCTTTACTCTGCATAAACTGGCAGGCTACTTCTATCCTCAGATTTTCCCGGCGTGGATTTTGTATATCCAGGGTGATGGGATAAATATCCCTCGCCGCAATACTGCGGAAGGGAAAATCTTCCTTCGCAACCGCCTTAAAGTGGACTTCTGTCGACTCGATGGAACTTGCAGCGCCTTCAATAGAAGCCCGGTCTTCCTTATCCTTCCTTTCTTCATCTTTGATGCAATTGTCAAGAGCAGGATCTTCGCGTGTATTTTTCAATCCTTTGTCTTTACAGATTTTAGTGTATCTGACTTTATCGGTCTCACGCGTTACGCAGGCTTGGATGTTTGCATCCAGACCACCTGTTACCTGAAGCCAGGTACATTTCAAATTAACCAGCGCAGGATTTACACCGATCTGGCTCCTCTCTTTTATCTGCGCCAATTCTTCCTGTCCCGGAATGAATGTAGAAGCTTCAACCGTGCCAGGGATGAGAGTTATGATTGCAATAAGGTAAGCGATTCCAACAAATGTCAAAGCTGTTGTCACTTTTCCAGGCCGTTCCTTGAGCATCACAAATAATCCTACATAAGCCCATAACGGAACCCAGGCTAAGATCAGGCGCACGACATCCGGAAGAAGAAAATGATCGCCAATAATCCAACTGATCAAGCCGACATCAATCGTGAAAATGAGAATATGAAAGGCGCCGACAGCCAATTCTCCTTCTGCTTCGTGTACAAAGCTTCCCTTGCCCGAAACTTTAACAACGATGCCATGGATAATTGCAGCAGCAAGAGCTATGGGGATGAGATAACTTTTAATGGTCGAGAAATCATATGCGCCCAGAAAAAGATACCAAATTGAGAAGATGATGACCAGGTATAAACCTTTATTGTCAAAAAGAGCAATAGAAGAATAAATCATGAAGGCGAGAGAAGCATAGGCATACCAACTCGGGACGCCAAAGAGCTGTGTGAACAAAAAGACAGATGCAGCAATGATGAACAGCGGCAAGCCTCCGCTTTTGGAACTGCTTCCCTCAGCAGGCTCTTCTGGTTCTTCATGACCTTTAAATCCAATCTGAAAAAAAGGGAGAAAAGGTGAAAAACTACCTCTGAAACTACGCATGAAATACTGCTTAGACTTAAATATAGTACTAGCCATCATTATCCTCTTTTTTATAATATACTAAAGGATTGAAATTTTCGAACAAAATTTCCCTCCTTTATATATACAAAGGGCTTAAATTTTCTTCGAAAATTTATGTCCTTTGGTATACGATAGAAAACACCTGCCTATAAAAAACTTACGAAGAAAACTGTCGCTTCAAGGGCAGGTAGCTTGGCCTAAATGTTGTGAATGGGGAACTACGAATCGTAAGAGATATTATTGTGCGAAAATCATCAAATGGACCATGCACTTTCCTGCATATTCAAAAGAAAATTTTCGCCCCCATTCACTGGCCTGCTACCTGCCTGTCAATAGGAACTAGGACTGAAGAAATCACTTGATCAGATCAACACGCAATTCACGTACATCTAAAGTTTTTTTCGGCTTTATCTTGATGGCATTAGCGCCATGGACGACATCCCTGCTCAAATCCATGGTTGAAGAAACTTCCTTGGTGTCAAAATAATACAGGTGCCCGTTAAATTCAAGATCCCCATACTTCCTTGCTACGACATCAACAAAGTTGATCGTTAGCCGCACTCTCCTGTTCTCATTTTTGATTGCAGTGTACTCTTCATAGGAAAGGTCAAAGTAGTATGCTGGGAACTCCACATCCCTCAGTTTTGATTGAATAACCACGTGGGTTAAGAGATAGGACCCCTGAACGGTATTAAAGACAATCTCATTTTCGCCCTGAACCAGATTGCCTGGAGAGAATTCCAACGGAATCAGGTTTGCCTCACAATCCGGCACTCCCGAATACACTACCCTTCCATTGATCGTGATAGTCAGCTTTCCAACAGCATTATAATTACAAGAAGGCTGGAATTTAAGCACGATTTTCTCAAGATTCTTTTTCTCGGTTTCCGAAACCAGGAAAATATTGCGCGAACTTTGCGCTTCGAGGCTGGTAACATCAGCAACAACTTTCATTTTCTCTAAAGAAACATCATTGGTAGCCCAAAACGCTAATCCCGGGGAAGATACGGCAAAAGAGATCGTATTCTGCTCCTGAAGTAAGTTCCGTGGCAATGGGAGTGGACCAATGTTTCCTTTACGCACCTCGGCGTTAAATATTTTCTCACCATTTAAGGTAACGATTAATTTCCCTTTTGAATCTCCTTCTGCTGCAAGGCTCAGCATCACATTTTTTGTATTTTCAAGGTCAGGGATCTGAAAGGAAAGGATACTGGTTTCTTCAGAGAACACACCTTTTTTCAGATAAGCAACAACCTTCTCAGCTAATACCTTCGCTTCTGTGCGTGTATAGATGTTCACCACCGGCAATGGATGTTCTATTTCTTTTTGAGTAAGATAATCTATCCTTCCCGGAGAAACTGTCAGGAGATTTTTCTCTGTGACTCCTGTATCCAAGCCGCCCGTAGGTGTGCCTTCAGCAATCTCTTCATCGAGAAGTTTGGCCCGCTCCTGCGGCGGAATCAGGATCACGAACATTACTAAGAGTGCTGCGATAATAGCGATTAAGACTGCTGTACCAGCTGCTTGACCTCTTTTTCCTGTTCTGTACATCAAGCTGCAAGAATATTCCGTCATATATAAAGATTGTGGGGAAGCGATAAGTAAACTCTACTGCTCTTATTCTTTACGATCTTTTGAGCGTTTCTCTCTAAGGTTTTGTAAGGAACCCCAGACAGCCATTAATGAAGGGGGAGTTCCTAAAAATATAGTAACAGCGAGAGAGAAGTTAAAGTTCAACTGCTCAAAGAAATAAACAACTACAAGATAACTTAAAACCCCTAGTAATCCTAGAGAGATCACAATTCCAACCGTAACAGAAAAATCTTTTACTCTAGTTTTCCATTTACTTCCTAACAATTCTTTTTTTTCTCTTTTTTCAGAGGAGACTTCTCTTGCTAGCGTGGGTGGATCATCTTTCTCTAGTCCATCAAACATAGTTATTAGTCCTTGTATTAAGGGATTTAATTCTAGAGTATTAGCCCCTTTTCTTAATTTAGTCTTTACCAAAATGCTAAGGTCCTGGGAGAGACTATCTAGAAAAAGATTATAGTTTTTTTCCCATTTCGTACCAATGCCATCAATTTCAGCTGTTTTTAATAATTTTAGCGCAGCACCAAGAGATTTTTTTGCTGCATCAAAACTCTCATCCTTTCGTTGGCTAGCATAGTCTTGGAGGTCTCTTATTCCGTAAGCTAGACTGCAAAGTATTTCTTCCCTTTCTGACACCTCATTCGCTACAAAAAATTTTCTGTACCTAAGGAAAAGTATGACAAATGAGCTCCACAATACAAAAATAAGAGTAACAAAAACAGAGGAATTGAACTTGACGGCAAGCCTTATTAAAATAATATAAATTATAAACGCAAGAATAGAACAGCCCACGACTGCGAGTGTTACCTTCTTTCTCTTATCCTTCTTCTCACTTATTTTCCCCAGCTCATTATCTTTAAAATTGTAATAACCCATTCTTATACCCCTCACTTCAGCAGAAATAGCCGAAGCTGCTTCCATCTACAGCCTCTTTTGGAGTAAGGGAACAATCCAATATTTAAAGCTTTTCAATAAAAGGCACCCTAAATTTTATAACTTAATACTGTTACTAAGCACCATGGACATCATCAGCAAGGATTTCAGGAAAGGATTTGCAAAAATACGAGTTACCGATCCGGATGATCTGTGGTATCTCAGCCACCTTATCGATCCTGGAGATTTCGTAACCGGAAAAACCACCAGAAAAATCAAAATAGGGACTGGCGACAATGCTGCAGTCACAAAAAAAACACTGACCTTAACTATAGAAGCAGAAACAGTGGAGCTTGCAGAACATTCCCTTAGAATAAATGGAAAGATCAGGGAAGGGCCTGAAGACGTACCTCAAGGAAGTTACCATGCCATCTCCCTGGAGCTAGGCAGCGAATTCACCCTGGAGAAAGTGCAATGGCTGGAATACCAGAAGAAAAAACTGAAAGAAGCCGGTGAACAGAAATATAGTTATCTTATCTGCCTCTTTGACCGTGAAGAGGTGCTGTTCGCGCTGACCAAAAAATTTGGCTACGAGAGCCTGGCAAAAATACAAGGAGAAGTTCCCAAGAAAACAAAAACAGTAGAGGTTAAAACCGACTTCCAGGAAGAAATAATAAAAGCCCTGGAAACATACGAAGGCAGGTATAAGCCGGAAAGAATCATCCTCGCCTCCCCAGCCTTCTACAAGGAAGACCTCTTTAAAAAAATGAAAAACCCCGAACTGAAAAAGAAAACTGTCCTGGCGGTCTGCTCTGATATAAGCGAACGATCGCTGGATGAAGTGATGAGGCGCCCCGAACTGGCAGCCCTTTTGAAAGACAGCAGAACCAGGGAAGAACAGCTTCTGGTGGAAGAATTGCTGCTGGAAATCAATAAAAATGAAAAAGCAGCATATGGGTGGAAGAATGTCCAGGAAGCGGTACTGGCTGGAGCAGTGGAAAAGATGCTGATGACTGACCAGTTCATAAAAGAAAAAAGAGACAAGACCCAGTTCACAGAAGTTGATGAGCTTATGAAACACGTAGATGCCTTGCAAGGCCAGATCCATATCATCTCCTCCAGAAATGACAGCGGTAAAACACTTGACGGTTTGGGCGGAATTGCTGCCATCCTGCGTTACAGGTTGTGGACACGATGATTACCAGATCCAGATTTCACGTCGTAGAGAAACAAAAACAGGCAAGTCACCATCACACGACTATATTTTCTAAAACCACAACCTTTTAATAGTAGTTTGTTTTACTGATAACCAAGTAGCAAATATAGACGCAGACGATAAACACGGCTTTGTTTGCAGAAAAAGAGGAGGGGTTATAAAATGATTGTGAAGGAAGAATTGCTCAGCCAACTGAGGCGTTACTTTGATCTGAACTTATACGAAGTTAAGTTGTGGGCTGCCCTGCTGAGCAGAGGAGTTTCCACAGCTGGGGAATTATCCGACATCGCTGACGTACCCCGTTCCCGAAGTTATGACGTTCTTGAATCATTGGAAAAGAAAGGCTTTGTAGTAATGAAGCTGGGAAAGCCGATCAAGTATATTGCTATTCCTCCGACTGAAGTCGTTGACAGGGTAAAGAAGAACATGCACTTCGATGCACAGGAAAAAGTAAAACGGCTGGAATCAGTTAAAGGGTCCGATCTGCTGCAGGAGTTAGAAACACTCCATAATAATGGTATTAGTCTAGTCGATCCAGCTGATATCAGCAGTTGTTTGCGGGGAAGAAATAATCTTTACAACCATTTAGATCTCCTGATCAAGGAATCTAAGAAAAACGTCAACGTCATGACCACCGAAAAAGGATTCATGCGGAAAGTTGAAGGGTTGCGCTCCTCGTTAGAGAAAGCAAAAAAGAGAGGAGTAAGGATCAGGATTGCTGCGCCGATCACAAAGGATAACAAGAAGGTTGCCGAAAGCCTGAAAAATATCGCTGAAGTGAAGCATAACCAGAAATTAGATTCACGGTTTATGACTGTTGACGGAAAAGATCTGGTCTTTATGATGTTGAATGACAGCACTGTGCATCCATCATATGACCTGGGAGTTTGGGTTAAGACACCATACTTCACTACAGCGATGGATCATCTTTTTGAATCGATCTGGAATCAGAAATAGTTTTCAAACTTTTCCTCTTTAGTTATGTACTTTTTCAGTTATTTTTCTCCACTAGAAGGATACAAAGTCTGGTATACTTTATGCCCATGTTCAGCAAATTGTGCAAAATAGCCGGTAAACCACTGATTCATGCTGATACCCGCTTTTTCTGAATCCACGATATCTTCCCACGTTTCGATACCTCCCGTCCTGATAACCTGAAACTCCCGTTCAGGCGGATGTTCCCGCAAGTACTGCACAGCTGCCACTGCCAGCAATAGTGAGCGGCCCTTTAATGGCCGACCGCTGACTCCGCCGCCAAACGTAGTTGTAAAATAATCGTACAATCTTCTTTCTTCTGGAACAATGGAGTTCCGTAAGTCCCGGTACGCTGTGGAAGTGTTGCCGAAATTGACACCGTCGAAGCCGAAGGCAGGTAGTACATCCATGATGAACGGAACACGTTGTATAGGAGTATCATTGGAAAATTTTACAACCACCGGGATACTGTTATTGCCCTTCCGTCTCTTCAGAAAACATCCTTCAATGTAGCTTAGCCTGTCAACGAGCATCCGTTCTTCTTTCAGATCATCTCCCTTCCCATGCCCAGTATTGGGACAGCTTTCATTGATTTCCAGCCAATCGACACCTGCTTGTTCATACATGATCATGGCTTGCACAAGTTTCTCCATCCCCTCGGAAACTGACAGATCAGGAGATCTCATGACACTATGCCCTAAGGGAAAACCATCTTTCTTTCCAATTCCAATATAATTGATACAAACCTCCTTGTCGCCATTATTTGGCAGGCCCAGCCAATTAGATGCAGCTCCTGATTCAGGATACGGAACAAAGGGTGTTTGTATCCCCTCTTTTTCGTTTCCAACTCGAGGATTCCAAGTTGTGGTCCCTCCCAGAAAACCAGCAGCCCCCTGCTCATGCATCAGATAATAACCTTCCCCGTTTTTGAACATCCCAGCAGCGTTCATGATCGGTGAGCGGAAGGTAAGCCCCCATAATGTCCGTTGCAGATGTTCAGGCGGAGAATAGGCTTCAGCAGTTTCGCTCGTGAGCGTGGAGAGAAAACTTTTTCTTCCTTTGGAATATAACTTAGTTGCTTGCTGTGGAGCAAGTTTTCTTGTCAGATAGGGCCGTACTATCGCTTCCAGCCGTGCCAGTGTTTCAGCTACCATCCTGGTTCAAAAACACCCTTGTCAAAAAGTTTGCGGAAGGAATCATGAGGATAATCAGCACGCAATTTCTCCAAGGCATCCCAATTCACCTGCCTCCATCTGTCTCGAGCAGGAATCCTTTCGTCAAGGCCATACAAGGCAATGACATTATCGCGCATGACTGCATGGACATTTTCACGGCTCATGCCCTGGTTCAACAAAGCCTTGTAAAGATAAGGCCAGATCGTTCCAGAGGCGATTCCAGAAGCTGGCAACAGTTGTTGCTGTTTCGCTTTCCCATGTTTTTTACTGGTAAAACACTTCCCGATTTTATCTTCACCAGCATGAGGAGCATGGTCGCTTTCAATGATGGGTATATGCCCCTGCAGCAGCAATTCTAGTAGTCGCTCTTGTGTTCTTGGTGATCGTAAAGGAGGATTACACTTATACCATGCTCCTTCCCTTCCCCTCATATACTCATTGCTCAAAAAAGCGTGATGCGGTGTAATGCCGCAGCTTAATTTCAACCTGCCAGTATTTCTATGGGCATAAATATATTCCACCACTTCAACAGTGCTTACATGAGCAACATGGATCGTTCCCTGAAATTTTACAGAAGAAGCTGCACTGATTAAATCGCCGAAGGACTTAATCTCAGCCCTTTCCGGCCTGCATTTGGTGCTCCACGTCTGCGGTTTTTTGGGATTGTAAGCAGTGTCATTCATTTCTGATTCTTTTTCGCAATGAGCTACCAGCACACCGTCATACCCCTGCCGTGCCAGTGTTTCAAGAACTGCATACTGATCGTCTTCACGTACGACACTCAAGCCGCCGGTGGATCTGCCCAGAAAGATTTTCTTGCCACAGATACCAGGTTCTTTTCTGTAGGCATCAACAGCGCGTTTTACTTGTTCCATATCCGCAGTTAGGCCAATATGTACATAAAATTGGACCGGCACTGCTGCATCTTTTGCCAGCGCAAGATAATCCCTACATCCCCCCAAAGTAAGTAATGGTGGATCAGGGTTGGACATGGCTCCTACAGCTATTCCCCCTCCGGCATAGGCTACCTCTAAAAAATGTTTAACAGTGTCTTTATGACTCTGTTTACCATCCCGGGTATGACAATGAAAATCTGCCCACATGCTTTGTTCGGAAATATAGTTTATTTAAGAAGCTTTTGGTGACGATGGCTCTGTCTTGGACAGGACTATAATTTTATAAAGAAATTGCCATTTTAGATTGGAATGGAACTGGATAGTTTAATACGCAAATTACACCCCCTGGAACGGGCTGTTTTACCGGTGCTAAGAAGCCATACAGAACTTTCTGCCATCACTTCTGCAACCAAGCTCCAGGACATTGAAGTCATGCGTGCCCTGCAGTGGCTGGAAAATAAAAAGGCGCTTACCATACACTCAGAAACAAAAAAGATAATCTTCTTAGACAAAAACGGCCTGCGCTATAAGAAAGAAGGATTACCGGAAAAGGCATTCCTGAATGCCCTCTCAGACGAATTTAAAGGCCTCAATGTTGTAACCAAAAAATCCAAACTTTCCAGGGAAGAAGTCAATGCCTGCCTTGGCGTCCTGAGAAGGAGAGGAGCTGTTGACATACAAAAAGGAGAAACAGTGCAGCTCAGGATCACCGAACAAGGAAAAAAAGTGCAGCAGGAAAGAACTCCTGAAGAACTATTCTTGCACAAGCATTTTCCTCTGGAATTAAACATTCTTTCCGAAGAAGAACAGAAACTGGTTGAAGATCTCAAAAGAAGAAAAGAATTTTTGACCCTCACCGAATCTAAAGTGATTACCGTAACGCTGACAAAACTAGGCCAGGAGCTTGCTTCCTTGAAAATCAGTACCGATGTAGTCAACCGGCTTACCACATCCCTGCTCAAGACCGGTGAATGGAAAGAGAAAGAATTCAGAGCCTATGATGTGGAGATCAATGTTCCGCAAAAACACGCTGGCAAGAAACATTTTGAAAACGAAGCCCTTGAATACATTAAATCAATTTGGCTGGAGCTAGGCTTTACAGAGATGACCGGCAATTATGTGCAGTCCGCTTTCTGGGATTTGGATGCCTTATTTGTTCCCCAAGATCACCCCGCTAGAGAAATGCAGGATACTTTTTACCTTGGTGGAAAGGCAAAGCTTCCTGAACTCTGGAAAAAGATCAAAGAGGTGCATGAAAACGGTGCAGATACGGGCAGTAAAGGGTGGCGTTATCAATTTTCCAAAGAAGAAACCGAACAGATATTGCTGCGAACTCACACTACCGTTTTATCCGCACAAACTCTAGCTACACTAAAGAAAGAAGATTTACCTGCAAAGTTCTTTGCAGTAGGAAAGGTTTTCCGCAACGAAGCATTAGACTGGAAACACTTATTTGAATTCTATCAAGTCGAAGGGATTGTGATAGATCCAAATGCCAATCTCAAACACTTGAAGGGATACTTAACTCAATTTTACAAAAAGATGGGATTTTCCAAGGTAAGGATGCGTCCCGCACATTTTCCTTATACGGAACCATCACTGGAAGTTGATGTTTTCCACCCTGTCAAAAAACAATGGGTGGAATTAGGCGGCGCAGGAATTTTCCGACCGGAAGTAGTCAAACCATTGCTGGGGTTTGACTGCCCGGTAATAGCCTGGGGACAGGGCATGGGAAGAATTATTTCAGAATATTGGAATATCACTGACATTCGTGATATTAACAAAAATGACTTGAAGCAGATCAGAGAGATGAGGCTGTGGTTGAAATAAATGCCATCAATAACTTTAAACAAAAAAGTCTTTGAACAATTGGTAGGAAAAGAACTGCCTCTCGAAGAGCTGAAAGACCGCATCAGTATGTTAGGCACTGATCTGGAAGATATAAAAGATAATGAAATTCATGTTGAAGTTTTTCCGAATCGGCCGGACATGTTATCAGAACAGGGGTTTGCCCGAGCTTTCAGCTCTTTCATCGGCGTGAAAACAGGATTGCGCAAATATGCTGTCAAAGAAAGCAATCAAAAAATAATCATCGATTCTTCCGTAAAAGGAATTCGACCGTATACTGCCTGTGCTATTGTCAAAGGATTGCAGTTTGATGAAGAGAATCTTCGGCAGGTCATCCAAATTCAGGAAAAGTTGCATGTCACCTATGGCAGAAACAGAAAGAAAGCAGCTATCGGCATCTATCCTATGGAAAAAATTACCTTCCCCATCACTTACAGAGCAGATTCTCCCAATAAAATCAAATTCCGACCTCTGGAATCAGACCGAGAGATGTCTGCACTAGAAATTCTGGAAGAACATAAAGCCGGAAAAGAATATGCTCATCTCTTGCAAAGATTAGCAAAATATCCCATTTTCGTGGACGCTAAAGGGGAAATTCTCAGTATGCCGCCGATTATCAATTCAGATAAAACCGGCCGAGTAACTGATGAAACTAAAGACGTTTTCGTAGAATGCTCTGGCTTTGACTTTGAAGTATTAAGCACTTGCTTGAACATGATTGTAACTGCTTTAGCAGATATGGGTGGAGAAATCTATTCCCTTAAATTAGAATATTCAGAAGGAACAAAAACAACGCCAAACCTCACTCCTTCCAAGATGAAACTAGATTTGCCGTATGTCAATAAACGATTAGGATTATCTCTTTCAGAAAAAGATGCAATCAAACTCTTAGAAAAAATGGGCTACGGCTTTGAACAAGGACACGTATTAATCCCAGCCTATCGGGCAGATATCCTTCATCAAGTTGATCTGATTGAAGATATTGCTATTGCCTACGGCTATGAGAATTTCCAGGAAGAGATTCCAAATGTAGCAACGATCGGAGAGGAAGATGAATTTGAAAAATTCAGCAAGAAAGTCCGTGATTTGTTAGTAGGGATGCAATTATTGGAAGTTAAGAACTTTCATTTGACTACTAAAGAAGATTTAACCACTAAAATGAATTTAGCAGCAGAACAGCCTATCCCTCTCAAAAACGCCATCGGCGACCACAATCATCTCCGCAATGCTATCATGCCTAGCCTCATGAAAATACTTGCGGAAAACCAGCACCATGAATATCCGCAGAACATCTTTGAGATAGGCAGGATCTTCGTCCCAGGGGATACTGAGACTGGCATTCTTGAAGCAGAACATCTCAATGTTATGTTGTGCCACGATAAAACTGACTTCACAGAAATCAGGCAGGTCTTAGAAGCATTGATCAGAGCGTTGGGATTGGAATGCATGGTCAAAGAAAGCGAACATCCTCCTTTCATCTCTGGAAGAAGCGGAGACATCACTATTCACGGCAAAAAGATCGGAATTATCGGAGAACTGCATCCTCAAGTGATAACCTATTGGCAGATGGTCATGCCGGTAGTCTGTTTTGAATTGAATTTAGGAGAATTGTTTAAGCTGGCGTGGAAGAACTAAATAATAATAATAATAATCTGAAAAAATTAAATTATAATAAAATGATAAAAATCACGCCTCCATCGGCGCTTCTACCGCTTCTTCAGCCTTGACTTCTTTCTTAGCCTTCTTCGGTTTGGAAGTTTTTTTCTCCTGAACTACAGGAGCTTGCTTCTTCACCTTCTGCTTCTTAGGTCTTGCAGCTGGCTTCTTGCTTTTGGTATCCCATACTGGCAAGCCTAACTTCTCGAAGGCTTTCTTCACAACATCATGGCTGGCCTTACCTTTCAAATCTAACATCTGTGACAAGGGCTCAAGATGCTTGACATTGACTTTTTTCCGCCGCGTGGAACCGTCAACAACAACATACCCTTCCCCGGCGCTTTCGACAACAACGCATTTCCTGCCTGCATCTCTGCCGGCAATTTTGAGGCATACTCTTCCTATTTCAAATAGACTCATTGTGCCTCACCTCGTACTTTCTCCTGCAGGAGTTTTCGCGTGCATGCTGAGCACAACACCCCGCCGTAGGGGCGTTCGGGCCGTTTTGCCGTTTTGGGCATGTTAGCCATTTTATAAGGCAACTCCCGTGGAACGCCTGCCAATTGCGTCTTACATGCACTACAGACTGCTTTTGATGGCTTGCGCCTTCTGTAATGAATAACATTTCTCCCTCCGGGAGTTTTCACAAATACTCTACGTAAAGTTCTTGACCTAAACATTCCTCGTGGCATTGTTATAACCTCACTTATTATTAAGTCAACTGAGAGAGAAGAAAAACTTCCATCCGAGTTGCCTCAAAGATAAATATCCCTATGGGACTTATTATCCAGAATAAGCCTTTTTTATAAAGCTTTCTACAGTTTAGTTGCCAGCTTTCGGCATTTTCCCGGTAAGTAATTTACTTACTGTAAATGTACCATACCAATCCAACGTATCTCGTAAGGCGACCAGATCTAAGGTGCTGGTAAATACCTCTACTAACCCTTGAGGAAGCATGGAAGGAATGAAGCCTTGGGCATATTCTAACATCATGGTGCCATCAGTAGTGCTATATTCCTTAACTTGTCCTGGTTCTAAAATCGCCATTTCCCCTAACTGATATAGCCTCGGAGTCAATTCTTCTACTCCATTTCCAGTGATAGAACAGCGCATTTGGCCTCGCAGCATAATATCCCTCACTACCGTCCTATATCTTCCAGAATAGCCGGCTGTGCCTACTGATGTATTCCAGATCAACAAATATTCCTCTAAAGAAGCATGCAGCAACGCCATTTTCCCTAATGCACCGCCAGTTTTGTTGGGAATCCAATGGCGCTGACCAGTGTAGATCTGCTCAGGATATGCTTCTGCTAATTGAATAGTAAGTTCATCGAGCATAGCTGAGAGCTTTCCTTGACCAGCAACATAATGCTTTCGTGCTACAGCATTCGATATCGCAAACAAGGTATCGGGATCAAAAACGTGTGCCATAGAATGAACTACCTCAATAAATATTCAGCCACTTACGCAAAGCTAAGCTGAAGACGATCGAAAGGATAAGATACAAGCCCAGCCAGCCTGGCTGCCAATTAAACAACGGCACTGTAAATGTAGGACCAAGAGGCTTAAGTTTATTGTAATTAACAGTTACTTTTTCGATAGAAGAATGCGGGTAGACAGAAATTGCCTGCTCATACTCTAACTCTGTTGTTATAAGAACCTTTTTCTGCTGCTCATTGTCGCCATGCTTTACAGTAAGGAGATGCGCTCCCTCCTCACTCTTCAGGTTCCAAGTCACGGCGCTGTTGATGTCCTGCTTAGTTTCAGAAAGAAGTTCAGTTCCTTCATCAACAACCAGCTCTGCCTGCCCAGTAACTCCGTCTGTGAATTCTGCGGTGATGCTGTACGGCTCGCCGGGGTAGATTGGTTCAAATGATAGATGAGCGGTCATCCAGCCAAAGATAAGGATGATCGGCAGCATCGTGATAAGAGTCGGCTTTAGTGAATGTTTCATGTATTCCATATTTGCAGACATGGCTTCTTTCTGCATTTTCATCATTTCCCCTGGATCTGAACGCAATTCCTTCATTTTCTTCTGGAACCCTTTTTGCTTCTCCTTCAGCTCCTTCATTTGGCTCTGGTTTGTCAAGAACTTATAGGAAAGGGTAATGACCAGCGAGATGAACAGAGCCAGAACTACGACAGTCAGAAGTGGGCTCATATTGAGCAATGGCTGGAGTACAGGATTCAATACTGGATCTAAAAATACCATTATAATCTGCTTCTATTGATGATTTATAAAGATAACGGAAATTTTTTAGAATTTCCGGAATCTTCCGAAAAACTATGTTTTTTGATAGATTATGGAGAAAAAGAGAGAAGAAAAAATTAAATTCGTTCAGTAGAACGATGCTCATGGTCGCGCCGTTTTAATAGTTCATCAATTCTTATTCCGATAATCTCGTAAACTCTCTTATCAGCTTCTTCCTGGCGTCGTTTCAACTCATCTCCGCTAGGTCGGGTACTTTCATCACTTGACCAATCTGGATCGCATCTCATCCCAGTAGGGAATGTCGCACCATACATTCTTGGAGCGGAATTATGATTACCTATCCACCATTTCTCTAAAGGTTGGGAGTAAATTATTACTTGGTCTTCTCCATGAGAAATTGAGCTATGAATAGCTTTCGCTTCCAACGGGGAAAGTACTGTTTCTGTTGATCCTATTACTGTCTCTGTAGAATCGATCGATGTTTTAACACCTTCCATCTTGATTGGCTTTATAATCTTCCCGACCGTAGATCCGCCATCATACATCTGTTGCTGCATTGACATCACCTCAATATAGATATTGAAAAAGAAAAGAAGTATATAAATATTTGCAGCAAATTGCATCAAAATCTAATCGCCCTGACAACTCCGCCAATAAGCTTCTCTAATTTCTCCGTCACCTGCTTACTTCCGGCTGTTTCAGCAACTTCAGCATGGCTGGGTTGGCTAGCCGCAATGGACTTACCAATCAGTTGATTTAATTCACCTAAGGTATGGTCTGTCCTTCCGCTCTGATCGACCGAATCACATAAACCAGCATAAATTCTGCGTCTGGCATCCATATCAAACATCCTATTGGTTACAACTGCCAAAACCAAACTATCCATTCGCAGCATATTTGCTGCCTCTAATTCTGGTACTGTAGACATCCCTCCCAGTGCCGGCAAGCCAACTATTTTAGAGAGATGAGTTAGCATGCTAACCTCAGCTGACGTTTCATAATTTGGCCCTTCTCGAGGCACATAGACAGCAGGGTCTAGATATCTTTCCATTTCACGGAAAGCAACCTGCTGTGCAAGAAAGGCAAGAGCCATACTTGGCACATTAATCGTTCCGTTAAACCGCGCCCCTACTTTCTTTTCATCAATCGGTCCGCGTAAACTACTAGGCAGATAATTTGGAAAATAGGTGTCAACCAACATCACATCGCCTACTTTAGCCATGTATTCTGTCAGATCGGTCCTTTCTGCCTTTAACCTTGGAGCTATCCCAGCTGCCGCAGTCATGATTGCCACTTTCGCTCCCAAATGATGAGCAACATAAACCATGTAGCTGGCTTGTTGCGCGGAATTTCCTTCATAGTAATGATTCCGGCCGGAGAAGGCAACGACATTTTTTCCACCGTAATGGCCAAGAAGTAATTTTCCTGCATGTCCGGCAACAGTAGATTCTGGCATGCCTTTGATATCAGCATAATCTATTTCAATAAACGGGTCAATATTCTCTGCGACATCACCACAACCGGAGCCGAGAACGAGCATGATTGGATCATTATCTTCATGCCACCCAACGTAATTTCGGTAACTTTTCTTTACTATCTTCGCCACTGCTTTTTCAGCCCGCTGATAAAGAGCACTTGGTCCTTCACATTCTATTTTCATTAGTCTCACCACCCGTACATCTATAAGATCTTGCCATCACTTGTTCTAACTCTTCATCTTTACGATCAACAGCATAAGCTCCAACGCCATATAAGAGAAATGAAATTGCCAAGCCAGTGGCACCACCGATAAGATGAGCTTTGTATAATTTTTCCTTTTTCACAATCTTCTCAGCATGTTCTGGCGACATGTGTGTGAGGCTTTCCAATTTACCCTCAAACAGGCTGACAGTTGCTCCTGAAAGAGCTATTCCAACTATGCCTGCAGCTGCCATTCCAATTCCAACATTACGAGAGATTCTCATTCTTCACCTTCAAGGAACTCATAAATGTTCTTAGTGGCAGAATTGCCTCTGTTTTGATTAACCCACTCAACAAAGAAACTACTTTGTTGGTGCACAAAAGTGATAGTTTTCACTTTTTGTGTTTTCTTAAAAGGTTATTCCATGAACTTTCGCATCGCAGGATGCATATCGCATCACAAACCTTTGCGCTCACTGCGTTCGGCAAATGTTTGATCGAAATTCACTCAAGTGAGATTTCACTCCGTTCAATCCCACGACTATTCCATAAACTTCCGCATCGCAGGATGCATATCCATCATGTGCTGCTTGGCAATCTCTTCATACAACTTATATGTAATCATCACTGCCAGTAAAATCCCTGTTCCATTGGATAATGCACCAGTTAAATCTGCCATCGCAGCTAGTAATCCAATGGAAGCACCACCAACTATTGTCAATGGCCAGATATACCTGCTTAAGATCTTTTCCAGCACCCGCTCATCCCTCCTGAAACCAGGAATCTGCAATCCTGAAGCGAGAATCTGCTTAGCCTGGCTTTTGGCATCCATGTTGGCTGTCTGCATCCAGAAAATGCTGAAAACTACTGATCCTACTATAAAAACACCGACATAAATCAATGAAGTGCCTAGTTGTGAAAAAGTAAAACTTCCTCGAAGGATGTTTCCGACTAAATCCGGTGAGCTAAGCCAATAGACCAGGCCGCTTACCGGAGAGTTTCCTGAGAATGTACCCAACAGTGGAACTCCCCACTTCTGCAGCAGATGTGCAAACAACTGGATGTTAGCCATCAACGCGGCAACGAGAATGACGGGAATGTTGGATGTATAAAAGAAATTCAGCGGCCATCTGATACCCTGTCCCCGTATTCTTCCAAAGGATAAAGGAATTTCTACTTTCATCGACTGCGCATAGACACAGATGGCAAATACCAGCAGCGTGGAAATTATTCCCGCTAACTGCAAACCTGCCGTAGTGACATCGCCCCTCCCTAAAGACTGGAATAATGCTGGCAAGGCGCCGGCAGCAATATCTGGGTTAGTAGGCGAGGGCAAAAAATTGAACAGCCGAATGAACAGCTGTTGGGCAACTCCTGCAGCGATAAATAAGCTGATTCCTGAACCAAATCCCCATTTGCTGACCACCTCATCCATGAACATGATCAGTATGCCGCCGAGGAATAACTGCAAAATTAAGATGAACTCCAATTGAGAATACAAGGCTGTGCCAGCCAATTCCGGTGCGGGAGCTAACCCGCCCATCAGGACATAAACTGCAGCTTCAAAAATGACAAAAAAGATCGCAAACAGCTTCTGCAATCCTTGGAACCGCTGCCTCCCCTCTGTTGTCGTCAGGTCCATCTTCAGAATCCCGGTTCCCGAAAGAAGCTGCAAAACGATGGATGAGGTTACCAAAGGACCTATCCCTAAAGAGATAATACTGCCAAATGACGCTCCTAAAATAATGGAGAGAAATTCAAATTGCTGCAAGGCGTTCTCTCCTAGACCAAAAAGAGGAACGAATCCTAAGACAAAGAAAAGAACCAGAGTGACTAAAGTCCATTTCAGCTTCTCCTTGAAGGGCAGCCGTTTTTGTTTCGGCCCCTTTACTTCAGGGAGATTGGAAATTATTTTGTCAAGGAAAGACATTTTTCACTACTCTTTTCACTTACTCTTCTTTTTCTTTTGCCGATGCGTTTGAACCTGGCTTCGCACCAGCAGCTTTTGTGATTATTACCTCGCCGCCGGCAGCTTTAACTTTTTCCGCTGCGCCAGCACTGCATGATTGGACTGTCAGTTTTAATTTCATTGAGGGAGCTCCAGTCCCCAGCAATTTAGTATAGCCTAACTCTGCCAGATCAACAGAATAATACCCTTTCTCTTTATGTGCTTTTCCTTCTGCAACCAGCTGTTCCAGACGCGCGGGTGTAAAATAAGTAAGGTTAACTGCTTTAACAATGGATCTGCTCTTGGAAGTAAATCCATGCCCTCCCAGCACGATACCTTGCTTCATGTGCCCGGCTCGCTTCCCGCTTCCGGCATTTCCACGTCCGCCTCTGGAACCAGCGCCTCGGCGTTTCTTTCTATGTCCGCCGCCATGAGTAGTATGCCCACGGTACCGATTCACTTTTTTTCGTTTTTTGACTACCATTGTATCGTATAGGACCTTTATTACAGCATCCGCTTGATCAAATCGTTGATTTTATCTTCCCTATTCCCTAACGCTCCACCGGCCTTGAAGGCAACTTTAATCCCCTTTCTGCCAAAACCTTTGCGTGGTGGGTTGAGGGCAAATTGTTTCCTGCCCTTCTCAGCGTTCTTCCTTCCCCGCTTTTCAACTAACTCTTTGAATGTCTCTTCATTGAGCGTACCCCAGGTCACATAATCTTTCGCTTTCACGATCATCCCTCTGCTGGAAGGGGAATCTTCAACAACAACACAGGTGTTCTTTCTAGTTAAATTTAACAGCACTAAGGTATCTTTGACTGGTTTAGTGACTTTCACTAAGCCTCTCACTAAGACCACAGCAAGGTTACGGCTTTTCTCAGGGTTTTCTGCCATCGTTATACCGTGCCCTCCGCTGCACTCTTCAATTTACCTTCAACAACCGCTAATTTGATCCGGTCTTCAGGTTTGACTTTTATTTCAGAAAGTTTGCGAAGAGCATCCATTAAGGCAAAGATCTGATTCAGTTTTGTTTTTGTCTGCCCTTCGGTCTTGCTCCAGATGTCTTTAATCCCTGCCAGCTGTAATATTTTGGCACACTCCCTCTCGATACACAAGCCTTTTCCTCGAGGTGCTGGTTTCAGTTTTACAATAACCGAACCGCATTTTCCTTCCACAGCGAACGGGATAGAATTTGGCTCCCGGGAATCTGATTCCCAGCTGCCGCTTCCCCGCCGTATTCTTATGATATTAATCCGCGCTTTCCTTTTAGCTTTATCCCGTGAAGGAACCGTCTCATTACTTTTGCCGATACCGATGCCGACATAACCATTCCTGTTACCAACCACAGCACACGTCGTGAACTGGATCCTGTTCCCTTCCCTTGTTTTCTTCTGGGTCTGCCTGAAAATCCTTCGTTGTCCGCCGCCAAATTTTCCTTTAGCCTGACCAACAAGTAAGAGATTCTCCTCTAGATTAGGAAGAAGAGTAGCAGCAATCTCCGGCTCAAGGATTCGGTAGCCCTTATCAAAGATAGTTTCTATATCCGTAATCGTTCCATCCTTGACCATCTTGCCGACAGCCGTGGTCGGGTTCCAGACAACTTCAGGGGCATGTTCCTCTCTATTTCTACCTTGGTCATCTCTCCTTCTACGGTTTGATTGTTTCCCGAATTTTTTTTCTCGTTTTTCTTCAGCCATTTTTTAAATATTTCTCGTTTTAGGTATTTTCTGATTCTTAGCGTGTTCTGATTCTTAGCGTGTGATTTTTCCTCTCACTGTTTCAAATACTTCCTCGATCCTTTGCGGCTCAGCATTGTTTTTTAAATATTGCGTAAATCTCTGCTTGTACAAAGCAGTATCATTTTTAATCTTTGCTGCATACTGCTTGATATGTTCACCTTTCATTCTTCCTTCTTCCGGAAAGATCTCCTCCGATCCATGAGGCATATCCACACCTGCGTCAAGAACTCCTTTCAGGAATGCATAGACCCTGCCCTTATGCAGGGGAGAACGCAGGCCCGTGTCCAGTATCGCTTTCGTGTAACCTTTCTCAACAGCCTTTTTCCCAAACAATAGTCCGGTAAGATAGGCAGCAGGAAGATTCTTGCACGAATATGTCCAGCCAAGTTTCTTGAGAGCAAATGAATCTACCGTTAGCAGTATTTTGTCGCCAGTAGGCATGAACTGGGCCAGCTGCGCCAGGACTTTCTGGTTGGTTATCCGCACAACAAGCCGTTTTTCCCGTGAAAGGAGCAACAGCAGGCGCTTGTGGTAATTAGTCTGCTTATCCCGTTTTCGCCGGTATGATATTGTCTTTGGTTTTTTCGTTGCCATTATTGTTTACCTTAAGTATGAATTAGCTTTGGCTCTTGCTTTGGGTGAGATTATGCTCTTTCAAGTACAACTTGATGTGCCGTTTATTCCTGAAAAAGCCGCCCTTGCTTTTTGAATACAGCGCTCGGTAGTCCTTCTTGGAGAGCAGTTCTTTATCGCGCAGCTCTTTCAGCAGTAAACGCTGAGCCCGGACTTTCGCAATCCATTGCTCTTTCCTGCTTACTATTGAATGCTTTGAACCCTTTCGTGATCCTGATCCTTTCTGTCTCCCTTTCCTTTTTTGTGCAGCTATCTTCCGCGCTCCAGCACGCGATGAGTGGTTCTTGCCGCTCTTGAATATTTTTCCTATTGCTATAAGGCCGCGGAAATCAGAACGGGTGATTGCCTTCTTGACATCCTCAAGAGCATCCCCTCTAAATCTAACTTTGTTTGGAGATACATTCAAGATTTTCCCGGCAAGTGTCTTTTTATGGTTCATTTTTGTTGTGGTAGGATCTTTGTTTTGATTTTTTCCTATTGTTTTTTAGTGATCGTCTTTTCAGCTAATTCCCTCTGCTTCTTTTCCTCCTCTGGCTGAAGGTCATGCTCATGGCCGTGATCATGCTTATGCTCGTCTTTTTCTGCTTTTTCCTTCTCTTCCTTGACCTTCTTTTCTTCAGCCTTTTTCTTCTTTTCCTCGTCTTTCTTGCTCAGTTCTGACAATTTTTGTTTCTTATTTTCCTTTCTTTCCGCAAACTTCTTTTTAATCTCTTCTGCGGAAGCAGCAACATCAGCAATATTCAAAACAGTAAGTTTCTTACGTTGTGCAAGTGCAAGGAGTTCCAGCTTATTTTTCTTTCCGACAGTAGAGCCGATGACTACTCCCTGGCTGACTGGATCCAAGGCTTCCATTTCTACAGCAGTATGAACTAACACCATCGCCAAGCCGGAACGATGCAAGCCTTTAACTTCTCTGGGCGAACCATACCCAGGTTCTGGCAAGGCCGGCCTGCCGCAGTGCATCTGGCGTACTTTTGAATGCTTACCTCGGGGGAATCTCCACCTGCGTTTGACACGGGCTGAAAATTTAGATTCCTTGACTACAAAGCGAGGGCTGCTCTTCTTAGCCTTGTTCCGTAATTCCAGTAGTGTCGTATTCATTTTCGTTAAATATCCTTCCCCGATTTATGAGTTATATAACATCCGTCTTGGAAAATTCTCCGGTCGCGGTTAGTGACCTTGCATAGAGTTTCTATCTGCGCTGCTGCCTGCCCTGCGACTTCTTTATCTGCGCTGCTTACCTCGATCTCGTCGCCGTTAACTTTAACGACCGCGCCTTCCGTAACTTTTATTTTTCGCGGGACTGCCTCTCCTAGGAAATTCTTGACAGTAACATCCCTTCCCGAAACACTGACGTTCATGGGGAAATGCCCCGAACAGATCTTAAGCTTATAGATATGAGGATGTTGAACCCCCTTGACCATGTTCAGGATATGAGCAGCAAAAGATCCCATGACCGTCTTCTCCCTTTTCGTCGCCTTGGAAGCTGCAAGGATGATCTTGCCGTCTTTCAGGGAAAGTTTAACCTGGGGATGAAGAAAGTTTCGCTTCACCTCTCCTTTAGGTCCCTTTACAGTCAGCACGCTGCCGTCAACAGCAGCAGTAACGCCCGCAACAAGTGCAATTCCTTTGGTGAGATTTTCTTTCATCGTCTATCGTAACTGAGTATGCTGGTAACCGTCAGTAGCAGTACGCCAGCAATTTTCCTCCTGTTCCTTTTTCCTTGGCTGAGGCGTGTGTCAAGATCCCCTGCGGTGTTGAGACTAGGATAACGCCAAAATCCTTAGCCGGAAGATAGCGTTTCTCCCACTTTTCAAAATTATTCTTCTTGGTTGAAAACCGCGGCTTGATTACACCACATTTGTTGATGTTTCCCAAAAGATTAACTTTCAGGATCCCTCCCTTGCCGTCAGCAACTTCTTCAAAAGATCCTAAATAGTTATGTTCATTCATGATCGTGAATATTTTTTTGATCATCGCCGAGGCTGGTTTGATAACTACTTCACGTTTCCCAACACGTTCCGCGTTGATTATCTTTGTCAAGGCCGCTGCCAAGGGGTCATTTAACATTTTCCTGCTTTCCTCGTCATTTTTGTCATTCTTGTCATGTTGATTTTCATTTTATCAGTTGTTATTATTAGCCATTTTGGCTGATCAGCTGAATTTTTTGAATCCCAGCTCCGGAGCCATCTCCCGGAAACATTGCCGGCAAAGATGCAAGCCATACTTATTGATATGCCCTCTCATCCTGCCGCAGTTCTTGCATTTGCGAAGAGCAATGCCGCAGGATCTTTCTTTAGGCTGGTTAAATTTGATGTACTTCGCTTTCTTCACCGGCTTTTGATCCAGCTGGGTGAACATTTTCCTGTAATCGCTCGTTGTCATTTTCTATTGTCAGTTCCTCAATCCCGATCGGATTTTATTGGACTGCCACCCCCATCTTTTGGACGAAAGCGATAGCATCCTCGCGTGTCACTTTATGATTCTTGCCGAGATTGCCTGGCTTTATCTTCCTCTTCTTGACTCTAAACCCTGGCCTTTCCAGAGTGACGGCAACTTCTAAGCCCATTATCTTTAATTCAGGATCGTACTCCAAGCCTTCAATATCGATGTACTCAGGAACCCCAAAGGAAAAATTGCCATTGCTATCAAAACTGTTTGCTTTAAGGGTATTTTCTTTCGCCACTAACAGCTTTCGAAGCATCTCCGTGCATTCCTTCCTGACAGTTACCTTACAGCCGATGGACAAACCTGGACGTAAACCCCATCCTGGAATTCTTTTCTGCGTGAAGGTCTTTACCGGCGTAAGCGGAGCAAGTTTCTGCAGCAGTTTCAGCCCTTTCTTTAGTAACTCCTCATTCTTGCCTGCACCGATGTTCAGCGTAACTTTTTCTATGTAGATCTCCCTCATCCGGTTCTGGTTTTTATTCTGCGAAGCTTCTCCCGAGACACTCTTCGCCCGTGAAGGCTTGCTTTGCATGCTTTTCTGGTCTGACATTTTGATTATTACCTTTTCTTTATCTCTGATTTACCTATCCATACCAATTCATAGTCCTGTTTTGATTTCAGCTCCTTTCTCGCCGACGACAAAAAGGTATTCCTTAGCTGTATCGATGTCCGCGTCACGCGCAGAGTACGTCGCTTCCCTGCCTTTGATTTCCTTAAGCACTCCTGAATCGCCGGCATGCTTGCCCTTGGTCAGGAAAATGTGCATACCTTGCTTTAACGGCAAAACTTTGGCAATCTTCAATGCTGGCAGCGTGACGACAAAACTATCGCCTACGCTTGCTTTGGTGTCAGTAACGATGTTCTTCCCATCATGTAAGTTGAATTGGATCTTGCCGCCGCGAAGAGCAGTTTTGCCGACAATTTTGCTGATTTTAATGCCGCTTTCCTTTTCTGTGATTTCAGATAACACTAGTCTTCCCTTCACATCTAAAACGAGACGGTACTGTTTCTTCAGCTCAGGAAGCGAAACGACGTCGAAAAGCCCGACCAGGAAACGATGGTCATCTCTCTTTACGCCGTCGATGAGGACTTCTTTGTTATGAAGGACTTTCCTGACTTCCCCCATAGTTGAAGCCACTGTAAGCATATCCCGCAGGATAACTCCTAACGGCAGACCGTAATGGAAGGAATGTGCGCCTGGATTTGGCCGTAGGATAAAGGTATTTGATTTCCTATTGATGAACCAAGTCTTTGGTGCTGCAATTCGTTTCAGATGATTCTTCATTGTATTTCACTCCGTGAAATGCTTGAAAATAATTTTATTTTCATTGTTTGTTTTCCTCAGCGTTCATTTCGTTTTTTCTAATTTCTTTGTAGTTTCTGCCTTCTTTTCGCTTGCCGTTTCACCGGCTTTCGTTTCCTTTTTGATAGCGGAAACGCTCCTCCTCTTGTCGCTTAGATCTAAACTGGTGATCATCACATTTGAAGGGTCCAGGGCAACGGGAAGCTTAGTGCCATCTTTTTTTATCATTTCAATCCCAGTTACAAAAACCTTTCCGCCCTTAACATGTACTCGTTCTACTTTACCTTCTTTCTTGCTGAATTTCCCGCGCAGGACTTTTACCTTATCGCCTTTTCTTACTTGCACATTCCGCCTTCCATATTTCCCTCTCAACTCGGGCGATAGATGAACGTGAACCATTTTCTGTTTGACGTGCAAAGGAGCGTTATGTCTGTACTTGCGCTGTCTGCGCGGTTGTGAGCTCCTCTTCCAGGATGTTGAAAAATCTTTTGCTGCCATAGTATCTTATTATTCTCTTGGGATCATTAAACCACCAGGCTGGCTACTTTTGCTACTGCTGGCCACCGTTCGGCGACTTCCTTAGCGATAGCCCCTTTGAAGATCGTCCCTTTGGGATTTCCCTTGTCATCTTTGAGAACCACGGCTGCATTATCTTCAAACTTGATTCTCATGCCGTCTGCTCTCCGGTATTCTTTCCGCTGCCTGACGATGACTGCAAGAACAACGGTCTTTCTCATTTCCAGCTTGCCTTTTTTCACTGCTGCAAGGACCATGTCTCCAACACCTGCTGCCGATATTCGCCCTCTAACAGTTTTGTGTCCTTTTACGGAGAAGATCTTAAGCAGCTTGGCTCCACTGTTGTCACAGGTAGGAACTAGCGCTTCTACTGGAAGTCCGCGTGTTACTCTGCTTTTAAGTGCTTTCATTCGTCCTCACCTTCTGCAACAGCTTTCTTTTCTTTCTTGTTGCTTTTAGCAGTTTCCGTTTTTTTCTTTACCGGCATTTCTTCTTCCGGTGAAACCAGCTTTATCCGTTCATCAAGTATCTGAAGTATGACATGATTCTTTGTCTTGCTTAATGGCCTTGTCCGCGCTACCAATACTTCCTGCCCTACCTGGGCATCCAGACAAGGAGGATTATGTACCCGTAATCTCGATCTTCTCCTTTCATACCGCTCATATTTAGGGACATACCGTGTCCTATGCCATTCGATAGTGGCCGACTTATTGGTATCCTTTTTGATCACCCGACCGCTCAATAATTCCTTCTTGACTGCCAGCGTTCCTGTGAACGGGCAATTTTTATGATGGTAGCGACTATCAAAAGCTCGCGCTGGAGCGGGTATCCCCAAAACTTCTTTCCGTACGTTCTTATTTACGTCCATGTTTTCAACCTTTTACTTTTGACTTTTCTTGACATTAACCCTTGACCCGTTCTTCCGGTCTTTTCATGATGTCCTTCCCTGCGACTGTAACCCCGGTCCTTGACAACTTGAAGGTAATCGTATTTTTGAGCAACACGACCTCCCGACCATTGTCATTTCGTCTGACTGTGAGTGTCTGCTTGGTCTCGTCAATGATTCCCCCGACGATGCCTAGAGCGCTGGGATTTGTGGAATGTACAATTTCCACTTCCTCTCCAATCAACTCGTCTGGGAAAACTTTTTTCCGAGCCATTTTCGCTATCCGCTCACCAAAACTTTCAATTTTGATGATGCCGTCAGATGACCTCGACGGTTTCCTCAGGGAAACCCAATTCCGCCAAGACGGCTTTGATCCTTCCCTTGTGATCTCCTTGAAGTTCAACTTTTCCGCGTTTGGCTGTCCCACCGCAGGCAAATTTTGACTTCAATTTTTTGAGTATTTCGTCAATGTTGGCTTCTTTCTTGATGCCGCTGATGACCGTGTATTTCTTGCCAAACTTCCTTTTCTCAACTTCAACAGTTATCTTCTGCTGTTCTCGGGCGATTACCTCGCAGACGCATAGATCCTGCGGCAGCCCGCATTGATTGCATACATCAACCATTTACGCGCTTCGTCCCTCCTTCTCTTTAAGCAAGGTTAAGACCCGTGCAATATTTTTCTTGGACTGTTTTATCTTGCCAGGGCTGCTGGCATTGGCACCGCCAGCTGCCTGAACATTTAATTTTAGCAGTTCCTTTTTAAATTCATCCAATCTGGATCTCAATTCAGTTCCAGACAGGGCTTTTAATTCCTTGGTGATTTTCATTGATGTTCCTCTGTTAGTTCTTCTTTCTCTTCCGCCTTCATTTCTTCAGCTTCCTCTACAGGCTCCTCAGTTTTAGTTTCCTGAGCAGACGCTTCTTCAACTTCTTTATTATTCTCCTTTGCCGCTTTTTTCTCCCCTGCTTTCTTCCCAACCTTAGCAGCAGCTTTTTTCCGTGGAGTCTTTTTCTTAGGTTTGGTTTCCTTAGCAACTTCTTCAATTACCTGTCGCGGCTCTTCTAACAATAAAATCGTATCCGGAAGGACTAGATCAGGCGGCATGATCGCAACCTTAACTCCGATGATCCCGCTTTTCAAGAGCGCGGATTTTTTGGCTTTGCGCACGCCTGAGACGGCGATATCACCGCACTTTTTCAGATAGCCCATGTAAAAACGCCAGCTCTTTGCCCGTGCGCCAGGAATTTTACCGGAGATAATTATCTCTATTCCCAAAGCGCCTGCGCTCATGACGTTTTCCAGCGTCTTATGGCCTACGCCCTTGAAGCGCGCAGAGCCAAACCGTTCCAGTGATGAGACGATCCTCTCAGCGACGATATTAGCGTCGAGTAAAATATTTTTCACTTCATTGATCTCGATCTGCGGATTCTCAAGGTTGAATTTTTCCTTAAGAGTTTTTGTGAGGGCTTTGATATTGGAACCTTTGAGGCCGACAATCAAGCTGGGCCGGCTGGTTTCGATAACTATTTTTTCGCCGAGAGGTATTTTTTTAAGACGGACGCTGGAGATGCCAACATTGCCCAGGATTTCTTCTACATGTTTCCGAATATAAAATTCCCTGGTTTTCTGCGCGATGAATTCCCGTTCAATCATACTTTCCCCTCCCGATGGCGTAATGATCCTTTCTTTTGCAATTCCTCATAGAGGTTTGAAACTTCCTTTGTCTTTTCCTGTTCCTTTTCTTTCTTATTTAACTCTGCAGCTTTCGCCTGCGCCTTTCGCAATAATTCTGCTGGCGAGGGTTCAGCCATTGGTGCGGCGCTGCGCTTCTGAACATTCTCTTTACGTTCAGGAACTGCATGTTCGCTTGGTACTTCTTTATGAGCATGAGGTTCTGGTTGCTTTACGTCTTTCTTTTTAACTTCTTTCTCAACAGGTTTCTCTTCAGTTCCCTGTTTTGTAACCTTCGTAGCTACTTTAGATACTTTCCTTTCACATACCTCTACTTCCACATGTGTCCGCTTGGTTGCGCTTCGATGACGTCCGCCAGTAACAGGAATAGAAGCCTTGTTAGCTAGCATCTTTGTTATTTTAAGGTTAGATGCATTCAAGCCCTTAACTTGTGCATTCGCTTCCACGGAATGGATCAGTTTCAAGATCTCCTTAGCAGCATTGCGCGGATATTGCCCTGCAGCCATCCCTGGCTTATGTCCACGGTCTTTTGTAAATCTCCTGAAGGGGATAGGACGCCGCAGCGAGACAACATTTTCAAGTATTTGTTTTGCTGCAGCAGTATTTTTATAGCGTAAGGTGCGGCAAAGCTCAATGCAATGCTTTGTTGACACCGGCAGATTGAGAGCTCTTGCTACCGCGACGTGCCCTGGATCTGCAGTATTTTTTGATGCCATTTTATTTACCTAGCTGATATTGCCTTACTTGATCTTGTTGCTCCGACTCCTGCTGAACTATGGGTAACTGGTTTTCTGGTGTGGGCAAACTCGCCGAAGTAATACCCCAACATCTCAGTGGTGATAGTTACAGGAACGAAATCCTTACCATTATACACCCTAATAATCATCCCAATCATGGATGGAAGTATGATCATATTCCGGCAATGGGTCTTGATATTCTT
>DATDYP010000015.1:0-109592 GCA_035288985.1 Candidatus Nanoarchaeia archaeon | reverse complement strand
GCGCTCAACAATAATAGAAAACTTTTTGAACTTGTACTGAATTACATCTGACATAAATAGCACCTCTCTTTTGGTATAAGCAACTCAAAGAGAATCAACGGTGCTATTTATTCTTATTTAAAAAGCAATTCTACAGAGCCTATTCCTCGACTATCTTTTTGCTTAAGCAGATCGGTACTAACTGGCAACGACAAGAATATTACCCTTTCACATTTCCGATCGGCTTCAAGGCCACGACAGGCCTGGTGATTCCGGCCTTATCGAGTGTATCGACAACAACATTAATATCCTTATACGCTACTCCCGCCTCTTCAGCCAGACCAGCCATGGTTACAGCGTGAACATAAATTCCTTTTTTCTCCATGTTCTTCTGAAGTTCATCACCGCGAACTTCGCGTTTGGCCTGCGCCCGGCTCATGGTCCTGCCAGCCCCATGCGCAGTAGAAGCGAAGGTTTCATCTGCTCCATCCGTGCCCAGCAATAAATAAGAGCCAGTTTCCATGCTCCCGCCAATAATCACGGGCTGGCCGATCTTTGCATATTTTTTAGGCAGCTCTGATGCTCGAGAAGGTCCAAAGGCCCTAGTTGCGCCTTTGCGGTGCACCAGTAATTCTTTCTCTTTACCATCTACATTATGTTTTTCTAATTTTGCAATATTATGAGCGACATCATACACTAAATTCATTTCCAGCTCTTCCGCAGTTTTGCCAAAGACACTGCTGAATACTTCCCTGATCCGGTGAGTGATAACCTGTCTATTTGCAAAAGCCATATTGGCTGCACAAGCCATGGCTTTATAGTAGGCCTGCCCTTCCGGGGAATTGAAGGGAGCGCAGGCAAGTTCCTGGTCTAATATTTCAATGCCATATTTTGGCATCACGTCCAGAAATGTCCGTAAATAATCCGTGCCAATCTGGTGGCCGAAGCCTCTTGAACCGCAGTGGACCATGATAACAATCTGTCCAGGCTTAGTGATGCCCATCACTTTCGCTGCGTCCTTGTCAAAGATATTTCCTTTTTCTACCACCTGGATTTCAAGATAATGATTTCCGCTTCCTAGTGTTCCGAGCTGGTCGAAGCCTCTCTTTATCGCCTTTTCAGAAACAGTAGAAGGATCTGCTTGCGGGATCTTACCTTGCGATTCAATGTTTTCAATATCTGACTTCCAGGCATAACCATTTTTCAAACACCATTGAGCGCCATCCTTCATGACTTCTTTGAACTCTTCTTTAGATACTTTAACGAAACCCTTGCAGCCGACGCCGGCAGGAACGGCTTTGTAGAGTTCATCAACAAGTTTTTTAATTTTTGGTTTCACTTCGTCAACAGTAAGATTAGTAGTGATGAGACGCATCCCACAATTTATATCAAAACCGATTCCACCTGGAGAAATGACCCCGCCTTCCTTTGGATCAAAAGCTGCAACCCCGCCGATAGGGAAACCATATCCCCAGTGACCGTCAGGCATGCAGTATGCATATTTTTGAATTCCAGGAAGTGTTGCAACATTGGAAATCTGGTTAAAGACTCCAGCATCCATAGTAGCCATAAGTTCCTTACTAGCGATGATCCGAGCTGGAACTCGCATTCCTTTCTTATAGGTTACAGGAAGCTCCCAGATAGTATCGCTAATCTGTTTAGTCTCAGGAGGAGGCCCTGCTGCCGGTTTTTCCATGTTCATAATCAGAAAGGAGGCAGTTAGTTTATAAGTTTTACCGTAAGGATTCAGAAAGATTTATTAACTTTTAGGCTTCATTAGAAAAGATTATATCCAGTATAAGAGTAAAATAATTTCAGGTGGTTTATATGAATGGAAACAGAATGTTCTTATTGGTTTGTCTTGTAGTTGTTACATTTTTAGTATTATTATCGGGCTGCGCTCCGCAGCAGCCTGACGTCATGGAAGAGAAAACTGCAGAAGAAACACAGGAAGGGTCTGATCAGGCAGGAATACAAGTCCTGTCCGATCAGGAAGTGCAGGCAGACCTGGAAAAATTGCCGTTAGAGGAATTGAATAACGTTATTGCAGCTGGTGAAGCAGACAAAGGGAAACCGTTAACCCAGCAAGTCTATAATAATCCCGATTGGTTAACGATCGCCTATAAAGTAAAGCTGGAAAAAGTGACTGGAGAAGGCACGGCAGCAGGTTCTGAAGACACTGCGGATGCCGCTGAGGAAGAAAAGCTGAATAATGCTCCTGTCTTTGACGATTTTTCAAACCAGAACGGGGCGGAAGGACAAGAATTGGAATTTTCCATCAGCGCAACTGATGAAGATGATGATTCCTTGTCTTATAGTGTTAAGAACGCTCCTGCCGGAGTTGATCTGAGTAAATCTGGAAAGTTCTCCTGGACTCCTGGCTTTGATCAAGAAGGAAGCTATGAACTGACCTTTGTTGCCAGCGACAGTAAAACTACGGCGACAAAGACAATCACCTTGACTATCGCTAATACTAACAGGCCGCCGCAGTTTAGCGAGGAATGGGAGCTTACTAGCAAACTGGATCTTGTGGTTAATGAAGATTATACTGTTTTTTTAGCGGCGACCGATGCTGATGGAGATGCCTTAGAGTATGGTGTAAAAAGCAAGGATTTAGCAGTAAAAGTAGATAATTCTACTGGCCAAGCTCTTCTTGAGGCTATTGACATGGAACCATTAGGATATACCGTTACTTTTACGGTTACTGATGGTCTTGCTACGATTGAAAAAACCTTGACAGTACTTGCTTTTCCCAAGACCTGCGCTAAGAATACAGCATGTCCAGCAAGTCATTTCTGTGGAGAATTTACGAGCAAATGTGAGCCCTGGGATTTGAATAACATCAAGAACCCTAATTGTCAAAGCAGCATGAATAACACTGCTACGCAAGATTCTTGCGTAAGTAAAGCAATCGACTACTGGACAAATGATATGGCAGGACACAATCTTTGTTACAAGGTTGATCCGGTCATGACCTTGAACTCTTGTACCATCACCAAGCCTACAGACAAGTACAAGTACGACTGCTCCTTTACGGCTACTTGTGATTACAGCAGTTTGTATTAACTTTATTTTCTTTTTCTCTTTTTTAATCTCTTCAGTAAAGAAATCTTTATAAGGGTCAACGTACTACTAAGCTCAAAAACAATATGAGGTGAAATAATGAGAAAAGCGATTTTAGTAATGGTAAGCATTCTGGCATTCTCTCTTCTTGTGGTTTCCTGCGCTCCAGCACAGAGTGGTAAAGCAGCTGAAGCCGAGCTAGAGCAATTGTCTGATGCAGAATTAGAGCAGGCTATTGCCGAAGGAGAAGCGGCAGAGAGCGCAGCAGTAGCTGGACAGGCAGGAGGACCAGAAGCGAGAGTAAGCGCATCCAAGTTGGGAGCTGCGTATAAAGTAGCGTACAAAAGGCTGTCGTCAAAACCGCTAGTAGCACAATTAGTGCCGAGCTGTCCTTCCACATATGAATGTGGGGAATATGTGATTCCTGAAAAAGTAGAAACAATAGTGACCCCCGAACAACGCCTTAATTGTGGTTCATGCCCGACGAGTCCTCAAGAAATATGTGGTGAGGATCATAAGTGTATAGGAATCTATTAAGTTATTTTTCTTTTTTTTCCTTTAGCCTTTCTTTATAAAACCAAAATATTTATATTCACTAAGACCTTTCTCGTATAATCATAAAGAGGTGTTTAGATGAGAAATAAAATATTATTAATAAGTGTTTTAGCAGTTCTACTGTTTGTTGCTTCCTGTGCTCCTAAACTGAGCGATGAAGAGCAATTAGCGCAGTTAGACCAGATGTCTGACGAAGAGCTGGAAGCAGCCACTGCGGAAGGTTCTGGAGCATTGGCAGGGCAAGCAACGAGAGTAAAACTCAAGCTTCCTCCTGCAAAATGTTCTGACACTGATACCGATAAAGACCCTGCAGCGCCGAATTTCGTCCCGCCAAGTAAAAATCCCTATCAACAAGGGAAATATGTATGGACGTTTGGTTCTAAAAATGGCGAAGGGGTAGACCAATGCGCTCCTGAAGGAAGCGAACTGCTGCGAGAAAGATATTGCTTAAAAAACGGATACCATAGAGAGGTTACTATCGAGTGTGATAAAGTTGGGCCAAAAGATTTCCCTGAGAAAGCCGGTGAAGTCTGGAAGTGCCTGGAGGGAGCTTGTGTTTCCGCTCCACCTCGATGTGGTGATAGTGTTATAACTCCGCCTGAAGAATGCGACGATGGAGATACAGATAATACTGATGCCTGCACCAATGATTGCAGAAGAAACAGGTGCGGGGATGGATTCCTGTTCATTGGCGCAGAGCAGTGCGATGATGGGAATACTGCAAGTGGTGATGGCTGTTCAGCAGCATGCGTACTGGAAGGAGCTACAACTCCAGGACAAGGACCTGTTGCAGGACCAGTCTGTGGTAATGGAAACAAGGAAGGTACTGAAGAGTGTGATGATGGAAACACTGCCAATGATGACAGTTGTACAAACACCTGCAACCTCACCGGAGGAATGGCTGCATTGGTTTTAGTGTCCGCTGATGCTACTGGCTTTGATGCCGTACTCAACCTAACTACGGTTACAGCAGAAATAATGAACGATGGTTTTGCATCAACAGGAACAGGATTTGCCGTTCGCTTCCAGCAGTTGACTGTGCTGGGACAGCCGCAAACGGACACACTTGCGCCTGCATTGGCAGTAGGAGAAAGCACGACCGTGACAGTTACCTTGAAGGGATACTGTCCTAGCCCAATGTATGGCCATTCGGTATCTGTATTTGCAGACCCTAATAATGAGGTTGTAGAAACAAGCAAAGCGGATAACGGCGGCTCGGCAACGTATACCTGTTAAGACTTTATTTTAATTTTTTTTATGTCTTCTTCAATTTTTGTTCTCAGTTCTTTTTTTGCTTCTTCCAAACGGTTATTAGTAATCTCAACATCAAATCTAACATTCTTTAACGTATGTGCATATAACACATCGTAATACTCTTTCAACAGAATCCTGGCCACTTCTTCATACTGTCCGGCATCAATGAAAGTGATTATCTCCTGCTTCCGTTTGTTGCTGATAATGTCACGCAAGGTAGGTGTAATCTCTCGGATCTGCTGCACTTTCTCCGGCGAAGAGAAATATTCCGCTACGCATTCTTTCACTCGCAGCTCAAAGTCTTTGTTGACCAGAACATTCATTCCCTCCTTCATAGCCTTGAATAAGAAGGAAGGGATCTCCGTCTCTCCGATCTTTCGGCTTTCGCCTTCTACAAAAATATATTCATAATGATTAAGCTCTCTCAGACGTTGCAGCAACAGATTTTCAAATTTTTTCTGGCGATTCGGCTTTAATCCCACTCCTCCATACAAACTGCCGCGATGCTGGGCTAATTCTTCAAGATTAAGAGAGTTTGGCAGTTGTTCCAGCAGTTTGGTTTTTCCTGAACAAGTTAGGCCATAGAGGCAGATGATTCTCGGTTTTAGGTTAAAATGATGCAATTCATTCAGAATATGGTTACGGAAACTTTTATAGCCGCCTTCCACCTGTAATACTTTAAAACCAATGGATTCCAGTAAAGAAGCGATAATGCCGGAGCGCATTCCTCCCCGAGCACAGTAAACTATGATTGTTTTTTCGCGATGCTCCCTGACAGCGTCGTAAATAGAAGGAATTTTTGCCGGAAAGAGCTCCATTCCCTTTTCAATAGCTTTTTCCCGGGAATATTGCTTGTAGATGATGCCAATTTCATGCCGTTCCTGATCATCAAGCAATGGCACATTCACTGCTCCAAGGATATGGTCTTCTGCGTACTCTTTTGGCGTTCTGGCATCTATGAAAAGAGCCTTTGGAAGTACAAGTGCTTCTGCAATAGCTATTTTCTGGACCATTATTCTGGAGATAAAGATACCATTTTTAAATTTATGTGGTAAAATGGCTTTTATGAAACCCTCTTATTTCTCGGCCTAGCCATCCCTCACAAAAAGAATAGCACCTCACTACCACAATCCTTAAAAAGCAAAACTTTCTTCCTTCACTCATGGCAGAACCACGAAAAAAGAAAGCTGATCACAGGCCTAAAAAATATGATCCTACTGTCCATGCTAAGGAAGAGGATGACGTCTATCCGGCTGAAGAGCAGGGAATTACGGCAGAAGAGACTTCTGAACAGAAAAAGCAAGCCATGGAGCATGGCGATGAGGATGAAGACATCTACAGCGAAGAGGGAAGAGATAAGCTGGAAGAAGATGATGAACTTAGCCCTGAAGAAGAAGGGTTTATGGAAGGAGCGTCCCAAGCCGGACAGCTGGGAAAAGATGCCCTCACCGGCGAGCCGTTGATGGATGTTGATAAGGTTGTTGAAACTGTTATTGACGGTAAGACGTACCGTTTTGTGAACCAGAAGAATGCACAAAAGTTCCGTGAAAAACAAAAGAAAGAGAAGAAGAAATAACTACAAAAATTAGATGATCAAACTTCAAAAACTCTTTTCTGATGGACATTCCCTTTTAAATTCTTTTTGAGCTTATTCTTGGCATTGTCCAGGGTCTTTCGCACTGCTGTTTCGATATCCCAGTCGTCTTGTGAGACTGCTACGATCCGGCCCGGAAACTCCAAACGAAGAGTAACAGCATATTTCTGCCGGTTGCCGTCTTTCTGGTATTCTTTCAGGTGCAAGACCAGAGAAAACTGGTTATGCAATTCCCGCTGCAATTTGAAGGCTTCATTGGACACTATTTTTGTAACGTTATATTTCTCATAAGATTTCAGCTTAAGGTCCTGCAAGCCAATAAATTTGATATTAAAATTCTGCGGTATTTTCAGGCTGCCGATCATGCGCAGGATACTTTTCATAGTAAGAATACCTTTAACATTTCCTCCGTCCATGATGATGGCATCAGAAACATTATGCTTTGTCATCAGCGTAAGAGCATCCAACAGGCGTGCAGTACTGCTGACAGAAACGATATTATCATTGGTGCTAAAAGAGCTCACCGGCAGGTTAGGAAGCGATGGTTTGTCAGCTTCCGCTCCCCTGGTTGTTCTTCCCACCGCCTTGCTCATCTTAGTTGAAAACTCCCGCTTCGGCGACCAGTTGAAATACTTATTGAGAACATCACGGTAACTAATGATCCCATATAAGTTTCGCCCGTCAAAAACAGGCACTTGATCAATCCGTTTCAGGTACATAATGTCAAGTGCTGTAGCCAGTGAATCATCTTTATTCAGTTTTGGCGGCTTGATGATGCGCAGATCACTTATTTTGCAGGACTTGCACTCTGAAAGAGAAGCTCCCAGCATGGCTACGTTCAGGGAATCGACCACGCCGACAATCTCCTTCCTGCTTTCGACAGGGAGAAAATCGGCATCGCTCTGGTGCATCAGGTAAGCGGTTTCGATGACATCAGCATGTTCGCTCACGATAGGAGTTCGATGGATATATTTGCCGATTTTGGTCTTGCTGGCATCAAGCTTGGCGCGGAGCAGCTTTTTTCTCTCCAGAACGCCAAGATACTTGTCATTACGGAACACTAAGCCGCTTCTACTTTCAGACTGGCGCAATTTGCCGATCATCTCTGAAAGCATTGAATCATGAGCAAACACTAAGAAATCCGTTTTGACAATAGGAGTGATTTCCATATCTTCACCTTTTCGTTTTAGATGATGAAAGAAGTATTTAAAGTATTCTGTTTTCTGTTCTAAAACAAGAAACGGGACATTTCCCCGCAACCTTTTTAAATCACCCATCTAATTAGACTAATTCATCGATGTGGGTAGTGGCTTACCTGAAGATGAAAATAAATAATACCAGAAATGGAGGCCAAAAATGAGTTTATACAAATACGTGCGCAATGCATGGAAAAAACCAAAGAAAAATATCCCTGAATTATGGCGTGAACGGCTGATAGCTTGGAGAACCGAGCCGGTCACCACGAGGCTGGAACATCCTACGAGGATTGACAGGGCCAGATCGTTGGGATACAAAGCAAAGCAAGGCTATGTTGTAGTACGGCAGAGAGTTCTTCGGGGCGGACATACCCGGCCGCAGATTAAGGGAGGAAGAAGGCCCAAACATTTTGGCACGAATTTGTCGCTGCGAAAAAACTACCAGCTTATCGCTGAAGAGAGAGCTCAGAAGAAATACGAAAATCTTGTTGTTCTCAACTCCTACTGGGTAGCCCAGGACGGCAAGCACGCCTGGTATGAAATTATTCTTGTCGATCCCGAGCATCCGGTCATCAAAGCAGATCCACGCATCAGCTGGATTGCCAATGACAGGAACAGAGTCTTCCACGGAAGAACCTCTGCCGGAAAGAAATCCCGAGGAATGGGTGGCAAGGGCAAAGGCTATGAAAAAGCCCGGCCGAGCAGAAGAGCAAATCTGAGATTGCAGTAAGGTTTTCTGTTATTTTCTTTATTTTTTAAGCTTATTTTTTCTCTTTATTTAAGCTCAATTTCAGCAATAGCTTTATATACCCTCTTTCCTTCGTTTTGGCTGATGTTAAAAAGAGGACAAATCACCATTTTCCTAGTTATAGGGATAGTTATTTTGCTCTTGTCAGCAGGCTTTTTCTTTATCTTTTCCAAGATCAAAACAGCTCCGCTGGAAGTGGAATCAGAGGAAGCGACAAAATACCTTGGAGTTCCAGGAGCAGTACAGACGTTTGTAGAAAAATGTGTGACCGAAACCATCGATCCAGCAGTATACCTGCTTGCAATTCAAGGCGGCGTAATTTATCCGGAAGAAGATGGAAAGATTCTGTTAACCGACTATGGGATTGTAAACTATGCCTGGCTGAACGGCCTGAATGGTCTTTCCAAAGAAAAGATGCAAAAAGACCTGGCGACATATCTGGAAGAAAACATTGACTTTTGTCTTGGAGACTTTGCCAGTTTCAAACGACAGAACATTTCAGTTGAGCCAGATTATGCAGATCTTGAAGCTGAGGTCATCATCCAGAAGTTAACGATAAAGACAGAACTCACGTTTCCTCTGCAGGTTGTTCTTTCTAATGGTGATACAGTAAGGATCAACAAATTTAGTGCACAACAACAAAGCAGCCTGGGTGCAATGGTTGAGGTGATTGAAGCTCTGAGATTTCCTGACCCGAGCCCGCAAGATCTTCAGGCTCTTCCCTACCAGCCGGTTGTCTTCCCCTTTGATGAATCAGTGGTGATCTATTCCTTATCACGAACTGAGCCGGATGAACCTCTTCAATTTGTCTTTGCCGTGCGCAACGATTTCCCTGTGAATGAGCCTCCTACATTAGCCTTCATTCCCGATAAAGCTTTCCGAGTGGGAGATCGATGGCAGGAAGAGCTTAGCGCTGACGATCCCAATAATGATATTTTGCACTATTCTTCTGATCCAGATCAATTTACGATAGCTGAAGACGGAACAATCGATGTGGAGATGACTATTGCAGGAATCTTTGATGTTACATTTACTGTCGAAGATGCTCGCGGCGGAAAAGATGAACAACAAGTAAGCATCCTAGTGTTAGAAAAATGAAAAAGAGAATAAATCAGATAGCTGCACTGTTTTTTATGTATCTTCTAATTGTCAGCCCCTTCTCCATCGCCCAAGATGAATCGCCGCAGCAGGATTTACCGCAGCAAGATCCAGAATTAGAACAACAACAGACGCCGGAACAAAGTTTCAATGATGATCCTACTCCGGAAAATTTTGATAAATTACCTAATCCGACAGCGGCTAATTTAGAAGAGCTTGTTAAGAAGGGCTATACTCCGACCATAGACAATTTTAATAAACTGTCAGGAGATCAACAAGGGGTCTTCCTCAGCAAGGAACAAAATTACCGGCAGGAATTCGCAAACCAATATTATGCTGAACCGGTCAATTGGGGAAAGAATCCAAAAGCTGATGAGGTTCTGTTCAAAGAGACACGGTTCCGGGACTTATTACGAACCGGAGAGGCTCAAAAAAGAGCTGCAGCGCAGTATTTTTCAAGGCAGTTCCCGGCTGACTTTGTTTTCTTGGAGATCGGCGATGACTTCCAATATGATCCTGCCACTAAATTTCTGAAAAACGGAAAACAAAGCACCAAAGTTGACCTTCCCTATCTTGAAACAGTCACTGCTGCTCTGGATGATAAAGAACCGCCGCTGCCTGGACTGAAGATCAAGTTTAAGGATGCGCAGGAAGTTACTATTTCTGGACAGGAGGAGAGAACTGTACAAAACTTTGATGTAAAAGGCAATAAAATTTCATTTGTTGATGCCCAGGGAAATAGCCACGGCTTTACTATTAATCCTTCAGATCAGAAAACGTCATTTAGATTTGATGGTGATAAAACTGTTATCACCGGTGATGTTGAAGGAAAGACTGGTTGTGGAAATGATTACTGCCAATTCAGGAATCACGATGGCACCTTAGTTATCTACTCTAACGGCAATCTTGACGCTGAGAATGCCGAAGTGATCACTTCCAGATTGTTTATGGATGGAAGGTACAGTAAAAGAGGGAACAAGATTGAAGCCTGGGATGTTGGCATTGGCGGAAAACAAACTGTTGTTGTTGACAAGAACGCTTGCCCGGAAGTTGGTGCTTGCGTTGGCGTAGCATCATCAGGCCAATGGGATGAGCGCCAATTAAGAAAATTGTTTCCTCAGTGGTCAGAAAAAGAGATTAAGGAAAAAGCAAGCACTCTAAAAATAAATCTTGACGAAGTCTCTTCAACCTCTTCCTTCTACAACGATCCTAAGAAGCCTCAACCTACGGAAGAAGATAAAGCTGAACAACTTCGCGAACAAGCACAGCAATTACGCAAGCCAAACCAACCGCCATTGCCAGGAAATAATGCGGAAGTATCAATCCATACGGATAAAGATACTCAAGCAGTAACCGTAACATCTAAAGGGGTGGTTGCAGTAGGTCTTTACGATGCCCGAGGGAATTCTGCAAAACCGCTTCAGGATAAATTCAGTTACAAAGGCCTCAATGGCTTGTCTGAATTGGATGTCCAGTTTTCTGCACGAACACAAACCAATGTTCGCGGGCAGGCAAAATTGAGCAACGAACAATTCAAGGAAGGAATACGTACTCAGCAAGATGGTGCGGTCATTAAGGTTAGCCATGACCGCTTTGATCCAGTTCAGAAAGACCTGATACGAGCCGATTGTTTTGATTGTGCAGCAGGAGAGGCAATCGTTATCCATAAATCAGTAGCATCTGCTACGCCAACAAACCTGCCGGGAGTTTTCGCCGGCGCAGAACGAGGGAGTGTAAAGCTGAAGGTGCAAGTTGATCAACAAGGACAGGTTATGTTCGAGCCTGATTTGAGCGATCTTGGATTTCTCGCCAGCGAGGAAGGAAAAGGTTCAACAGTTTCAGTAGGAAGAACCCTTCTCGTTTCCGTCCACTGCGGCAAATTGGAATGTAATTTTGGCCTCTCTCATGGAGGAGCTACATATCAAAAAGTCGATCCGCAACAGCCTGATAAGCTGCTTTTCGAGCCAGTAACCTATTCCCTTCAAGTGCAACAGATTATCGGCAATGAAGTAGTTCTGGTCTCCGAGAAGAACGCTGCTGAGATAAACAAGCTCACAGCCTTGCTGGAAGAAGGCAGAACCAGCCAATTGACAACCCTTGATTTTGACAAAAACGATCCTGGTTATGCTTCTTTAAAGAAAAAATACCTTCTCGAAAGCGGCCTAAATCTTGACGCTGTCGCTGATCCTAGCTATGCGCGGAACGTTGACACAATTCTCAGGACACGGCAGCAGGCGCGAGATGCATTGGCAAGAGAAGGGATTGAAACTGATGCACTAGGCAATGTCAGGACAGAAGATCAACAAAAATTGCAGAGCCTCGTCAATAGAGGCCTTGGCGCGGATGTTGACAGAGTCACAAAAGCCTTATGGGATTTAGCACGGATGAATGCTCGGGAAGTGGAAGCTGTTCTTGCAGGCTGTCAAGGCTCTTCGTATTGTCCAGTCAGCGAGAAAGATCTCAGAGCAGCTAAAGAAGAAGAACGTAAATTATTGAAGACACGGACTGCAAACTACGACCGCTGGAAAACATTAGCTGCAAAAGCAGAACTTGAAAGACTGAAGAAAGAAGCTACGGAAAGACAAAATAGAGAAGACAAAGGTATCGATGAAGCAGATCGGAAAGAAGTTGAAAATACAAAAGCAGAGATTGATAAGGGGAAGAAAAAGAAAGTTGATTTAGAGAACACCCATTCAGCCCAGAAGGCGCGAACAGCTCAAAGGCGAGCTGAGATTCTCTCTAAGCTGAAAAATGAATGGATCCCTGAACGAGAAAAAGCAAGGTTGCTGGAGAAGGGAGAGAAGGGAGAAACTATTTATATTTATCCTACTCTCGATGAAGACAGTTTTAATACAGATCCAGACTATGTTATCTCTCTGGTAAATAAGTATGCGCCAAGGGAGTTCTTTTCTGATAAACTAGACTCAGATGTTTACAACCTCCGTGAAGATTTCAGGAACGATGCAAGAGCTGCAGTAGCGACTGAAGGGAGGATCGCCCAACTGGATCAGGAAGTTGCGGCCTTGGAATCACAAAACCACGCTTTGATCACCAAAAATAGATGGGAAGGAAAGGACGATGTTGCAGCAGAGCTTTCCCTTCTTGCCGGCCAATATGAGCAAGTAGGAAATATTGTTAATGGGCCAAGCATTGCTGCAGAAGGAGGAATAACCGAAGTTGTAAAGCTCGGAACAGATGCCCAGGGTAATGTTGTAGAAGTCGAGCGTATAGATGTTTCTGTTTTGGCTGGACAGACGCTGGTATCGGAAGAAACGAAAACAAACCTTCTCGGCAGGGCTGCCCGGCAGCAACGAGATGAAACGCTGGATCAGGCAGCATTGCTGTTTGATTACCACAGAGGTGGTGAGGCGACAGAAATTTTGAACTCTGTTAAAGAAAAGAATCCTGAACTAGCGCAGGAGCTGGAAGCAGCGACAAGAGCTGGAGCAGTATTGCGCCCAGAATTGGCAACATTACGAAAAGCTGAGATAGCCAAAGGCAGATATGATGAAAGAGTGTTTGCAGATCGGATTAAAGAGTTAGAAAACCAAGACTACCAAAAAAAGCTGCAGAAGAGAGAAGAAGATCTGGGTGTTGGGGAAGAATTTATTGCTGCCTGGCAAGGCTTGAGTGCAACAAGCTTTATCACTCCAAGCCTAACTGGCGCCAGTGAAATCGCCCGATTTGGAGAAGCATCAGTTGGATTTTTATTCAAAGCTTCAGAAGATCTCGGCGCGGATGTTTTAGGTATTACTGCTGTAAAAGAGGACCTCGATAAGGATGCTTTCGCTGAACAACAACGGCAGCTGCAACAGTTGCGCACCTTGAAGGCTAAAGTAGAAGATTATCATGCCAAAGGTCTTTCCACCGAACAGGCCTTTGCAGATGCGCGCGCTGGAGTGACGAGGACGTTTGGCGGGGTTGTCATTGCTGATAGCGATGACCTGCAAATCAATGTCGGAGACGAACCAGCAGCAGCCTTGTTAGAATTTGAGTCCACTAGGCAGGTATTTTCCAAGGAAGATAGAGCTGCAATGGAATCCCTGCTTCCGTATGAGAGAGCCGCGTTCATCCAGCAGCGCCAGGAAGAATACGACGCAGAGCGGCGCGAGTTTGAGTTTGATCTCGCTGCGCGTGATGCAGAAAACGCCGTACGATTTAATCGCGACAAACTTGCAGGGGAACCGGCAGCACTTTATAGAGAAGCTGTTGCTATCTGCCCAGACTGTGCTGGTGCTGAGATAGTACAACAAAAACTGGATACTCTAGATGAAAATGTAGCTGGAGAGATTATTGCGACATTTATTGAATTTGTTCCCATCATCCCCATTACTCCATTTCTTTCCAAAGAGACTCGGGAAGAGCTTGGTGAGACTATTGCAAGTGCGGGAGAGAAAGTAGGTATAAGATACACCGCTGAAACTGAGCAAACCTTTAGAGATCCCGCCATTGCCATAGCGACGGATGCAACGAATGTCTTTGATGCTTTAGAAGTTCTTCCGGCAGCCTTAAAGGTAGTTAAGGCGCTAAGCAAACTAAGCGACCTTAAGAAAGGAGTAGCTGCTGCCTCAACAGCCCTTGATGCAGTCAGATTTGCCTCAAAAGAATCAAGAGCAGCATTAGCAGCAGCAAAAGCCGCGGAACGATCTGCAACGACAGTAGGAGCTGCTGCTGAAACCAGACGAGCTGTTGAGGCAGCCAAGACCGCAATCGAGGCTGAAGTTAAAGCCGGAACGCAGGCAAGTAAATATCAGAAAGCAAAGAGATTACTAAATGCAAACTCGTATGAACGGGATTTCATAAAACTGCGAAATGCAGAAGTGGATAATATTGCTGAGCAGACGCAAAAATTCAATCAGGCGCAGCGGGATTTCAGTGCTGCGCAGCAATCAGAAGACGTTGTTGCGCAAGGCCAAGCATTAACTAGAATCTCTGATTCGTACAGTTCGATAGAACAATCTGTCCGGGCTATTGATGATGTTGATGAGACGCTGCGTGTGTCACGAATAGCTGGTTCTCCCGATGGTGTGGTGCGAAGAACAGGAGAAACAACGTTACCGAGAACTATCAGCCCGGCAGACACGGAAGTTCGTGTCGCCGAAGAAAATGTAAGGAGAGCTAACCAAGCTGCCGAAGCAACTGCTGCCAGAGCCTTGCCTGGGGACGCTCCTGATGCGGTTATTTCTCGTGCAAGAGCCGATGCGGCGAAGGAAAACCTCGGCCAGGCTGTAGAAAGAGTAAAGGATGCCTATGATGCGCGAAAGACAGAAGTTGGCAAGTCTGTCATTAAATCAAGAATAGAAGAAGCACGGCAGGCAGCAACTCAAGGGCAAGCTGATGAAGTTCTTACTGCAATCGGCAATGATGGAGCTGCCAAGGTAGATGCTCTTGTAGATAATCCAACGGTGCGGCTGGAACCAGAAGGAACTGGATTACGCTTTGAAGTTCCTGATGATGCACCACTGCAGCTGCGCATAGAGGTTGAGGAAGGAAATCAACTGCTGCTAAGGATAGATACAACTAATGCTCGAGCAGAAGGGGAATTGGAAGGACAAGTCTTGGAAGCTCTTGCTGACGGTGAAGCTGTTACTGCTCGCAATGTTAGAACACAACGATTGAAAGAGTATTCAGGGGCATCCTTTGCTCCGGAAGGACCAGAAGCAGGAGTTTCTGGTATTTTTGACGGCTGCAAGAGTGCTCCAGGAATAATAGTTGGGTCTGCGTGTACGATTCCAGAAGTTGTTGTGTCAGAGCTTGATGTTTCTGGAGTGAGATCAGTTCCAACGCCGCAACAAACAATTGATGACTTAGTGCGTCAAAGTCCTGAACTAGCCAGCCCAGAATTACGGCAAGGTTTAGAAAGAGTAGTCGACAGCGGTGAATATCTTGACGATGCCGTAAGGAATGCAGCAAATGATGCAGCGGGTATCAGGCGCCAATTAGGAAGTGATTACAATCCAGACAATTATTTTGCTGCAGTATTAAACAATATTGAACAACGTCGTGCTACGAATGATTTAATTAGATTTGATGATTTAGTTGAACATCAGCGCAGAGAAGCCCTGCTCCGTTTGGCAGTAGAAGCAAATCCTAATCTACATTGGAATTATGAGTATCATTCTCTTACTTCCTTTATGCCTGATTTACGGAATAAAGTGCAAAACGTACTGCGCAGAGCTCCTGATTACGGCCTGCTTGATGAACTTGCCAAGACCAATGATGAAGTGCGAGATGCTCTTAGTGTACTACGCAGTCAAAGTTCCTTGCCTCAAAATGAACTTACCAAAATAGATGCCCTGCTTAACTCTGAATTGGAAAAAGCTTCAATAAACCCTGCAATTAATCCCAATTTACGAAAAAAGGTGCAAGATTTGCTGCGTCAGCAGAATGACTATCGTTCTACTGACGACTTGCTTTTTAACTTACTTGATGAACTATCTAAAACCAATAATGAAGTGCGAGAAGCTTACCAGATATTAGATAATCAAAGGTCATTTACTTCCTTGCCTCCAGATGAAGTTGCAAGAATAGAAAATTTGCTCAATTCTGAATTCGAAAAAGCCTTACAGAATCCTGCTATTTTGCAGGCCAGCGCAAAGATCGAAGATTCTACTTTAGCACAGCAACTGGCCAACAATTTTGCTACCGGAGAGAAAGGCAGCTATGACAATGTGGTCAAGAACTTGCAAGGATATAAGCGCGAAGGAGCAGGCTGGGCTTTCCGTCCAGAACCAGTTAGTACTCCGCTCGTTGAAGGAAAGAGAGTGGTTCGTTATCGTGATGTAAGGCACGACTTCGGCTCCGGCAAAGGAAACTTTGTTGCTGGAAATAATCCTTTCTGGAGTAAAGCTCCTGGGCCTGTAGAGCTTAATAGAAGAAACCAATATCAAGCTATACTTCCCGAATGGTTTGATGGTCCTGGCGAAGACTTCCGCTTGTCGCTTGGATTTGATGGTCCAGTAGGAGATATTAATCACTTAGACGAATACGATGGAGCCATTGGTGCCCAGATTTCGAAAACGGATGATTTTTACCGCGGCGGATTTAGTCAAACCTACAGCGAGAAGCAATATGCTCAAGCAATTGACTCGATTTTAGAAAACAATAAAGATTTCTTTAGAGCAAGAGGTTTTAATCCAGATGTCGAAAATCCCAGAGAATTATTGATAAGAATAGCGAGCAAGGAAGGAGAGGTCAGCTTAAGTTATAAAAGTGCTGAAGGTGCTGAAGTTGCTACATTAGCAATACAGAAACTGCCTTCAGAACCTGGAGTGCTTTCTACACGAGCAACTGAAGCGATACCTTTGGAAAGAAGAGTAGGTGTTTCTGATACATTGCAAGGCTGTGCGATTTATCCTGGGACACTTGTCGGAGCTGCATGCACTATTCCAGAGAGAGCTGCTAAACCTGCAGACGACCACCTCTTGCGTTATAATGTAGACAGTCTTAGCGATACGCAACGTGCAGAGGTGCGTGATTGGATAACAGAAGCACAAAGAAGAGGATTTTCTGATGAAACGATTGAAGGAGCATTGCCGAGACAGATTGAGAGAGTGAGCGGGGAATCAGCAGTACTAAGTAACGAAGGACGAGCTCTGGAAGATTTAGCAACATTTGCTTCTCCAGAAGAAGTTAGAAATGCAGAAATATATCTTGGAAAAGCAAAAAAAGTACGCGAAATACCTCTTCAACAAGGCGAAGTTGTCCATGCTACGACTTCTGATGCAGCTTTAGACATAATTTCTTCAGGAAAACTTAGAACAACAAGCGGTGAATATGGTCAAGGAGTATATGCAGTAGAAGCACGCGCTTCCGGAAGGATGGTTGATACTGCCGCGGAAGCAAGCGGTTATCTATCTAGGGGAGATATTACTAAGGAAGGCTTGTCACCAGTGTTGGTGCGAGTTAAACCAGAATATGTGCAAGCACATCTGCCTCTTTCCAGAGGAGCAACAGCACAGACACGAATTTTTGCTGATGAAATCCCAATTGAACATTTAGAATTTAATTCGGGTGAAGGGTGGGAGAATGCCGGTGAATTTTTACAGCGTGAAGCAAGACCGTCTGTCGGCGAAGCACCAGAAATCTCCCAAATAAAGCCTCTCCCTCAAATTCCAGACCAGCTCCGTCCATTAACCGCATCAGAAGTTCAAAACCCAGCAGAACTGGATGCATTTAATGACGTAGTTGCTACAGCACAGTCGCCAGAGGGCGTGAGTCCAATTCAAAGAGTTAAATTAGAACACAGTCCTCTGCATATTTTAGAAGATGAATTCTCAGTCACGCTCCAAGTTCCAGATGATGCACGAAAAGCATTAGGGATTGCTGATGATGCCGTCATCAAAGTTCAAGTAGCCATTCCCACACCCGGAGAAGCTTCTGTAGCCGAGCAGGCTGACATTCTTGCCGATTTCGCAAAGGATGATATCGCTCCGGATGTGCTTGGGAAAGGGGATAAGTATTACATTGCGAAAAAAGCTGAAGGAACTCCATTGGATGAATTGCCTTATGAGACCATAGCACAATTACGGCCGCAACTGGAGAAGATTCATTTCATAGCTACGGCCAAGAATTATGACCTGACCGGCTTGACCTTAGATGATCTTGTCTTCAATCCAGCCACAGGAGAAGTAATAGTTCAAAATGCCAGGAAAATATCTTTTTCCACACAGCCGCTTGCTGATTTAGCAGCTTCTAACGTACAAAAAATTGACTCGCTTCTTGCTTATAGGGTTACACCAGAACAAAAAGCAGAAGCCATTGCTGAAGCGCGACGAAGGCTGGAAGCGATAGGGGAAAGTTCTAGAACCCCTCTTGAAAAGGTGGAAGTTCCTTCCGCAGCAGCACCTACAGACCTGAGCACAGCTCCTCTTGGCCAGAATGTTAAAATCAGGTCGGTTGATGGCACGGTGGAAGGCAGATTCCTCGGCAGCGACGGCCAGAATATCATTATCGAAACCACACAGAAGAGAGAAGGTGTCCTAAGATATTTCTTCCCAGAAAAGAAAGTACAGCAGAAAATTCCTTTAGGCAATGTTGTTCCAGCAGGGGAACCGATCCATATACGTTCCCGTCCTCGAAGAGGCGTTGGAGGACAAGATTTATCAGGTGATCTGTATGTCGGAAAATATCTCGGCGAAGATGAGGCAAATCTCTATCTGGACATCCGGGGAACGCCACGCTCTGTTCCTAAGAATGGCCTTGATCTTCCCAGCCTTACCACTACATCCAGAGCTGGTGTTTCCAATCCTGGCTTGGAATTTAATCTTCACCAACAGCGGATTCTTGACCAGACCAATAGGGTGCCAACTATTGATGGAAAACAGAATCTCGTTGTTCATGTTGATCCAGCCAGCATGCGCATCCAGGGAGTCGGCTCTGTACCGCAGGAAGTGCTAGGCAACAGCGTTGCTGTACGGATTGTTGTTGATGCTGAAACTGGGAGAATCGTTGATGTGGTTGGTGAAGGAGCGAGTTCAGGGGTTGCAGGGCAATATAGAAATTCAATAGTGGGAGAGGAGTTGTTTGAGGGAAGAGCGGGCGTTTCTGGTATCTTTGACGGCTGCAAGAGTGCTCCAGGAATAATTGTTGGATCTGCTTGTAGGATTCCTGAGGTTGTTGATGAATTTACAAGAACTGATGGTACTGTAGTGCCATTAGATACAACAAATGCAGAAACAACCTTCATCAGAGCTGATGGGCAACCTACATCATACCGCATGGCCGGAACTATATCAGGAGATGCTGGGGGAAGATTGAGAGTTCTTGAACTTGACCAAAATCTAGACAGTTGGGTGAATTATAATATCAGAGATGGCGACAGGTTTAGAGGCAATCCAGAGGACAATATCCAAATCTTTGGCGAAGCTGCGGCTGCACAATTAGGAATTACAAAAGAAGGTTCTAACCTTATATTACTCCCTGATGCGACAGAGCTTAATGTAAGGTTAGATAGATTAGACGCTCTCGTTCAAGATCCTCAATTAAAGACCAACATACGATTCTATGACGCTACTGGCCGTGTCTTTCCGGAAGATTATCTCAGGCGTTGGGCCTATGAAGGTAAACTTCCGCTTGCCACGCAGGGAGATGAAGCTCTCCATGATATAAATGTTCATGCCAAAGGAGCCTTACTGCCAAATGAACAGGTTGGAATTAGCCAGGATCAAGCCAGAATTTATCTTAACTGGGGAGAATTCATTGAAGCTAGAGGTCTAAGGGACCTCCCGGGTGGAGGCAGCTTAGGAATCACTTATGATGAAGGTTTGGTAAAACTTGTTGACGATGTAGATTCCATGACTGGTTTTGATTTTATTAACGAAAACTATTTACCATCATCTTTTGTTGGAAGAGGAACGCCCTTGGAAGCTCTAAAAAGGAAAGTCTTCCCCTTTGGCATTGATTCCCGTGCTGCAGATCCTAAAATTGTTAAGGTGTTCCGTGAATTTTCCGAGCAAGCTGCAAAAGATCCTTCATTTACTACAAGGATTCCCTTATCTGATGATGATGTTGAAATCTTAATCAAAAGAAGATTAGAAAATGTCAAAAAGTCTGCGAAAATCGCTCCACCGCTAAGAGTAGAAGTGCCAGTAGCTAGAATTCCTGAACCCCTCCCTATTTCGGAAAGAGCACCAGCAGAAATCTCTCAAGAAATAAATACAATTAAACAAGGTTATCAGAGCCAAGGAATAGATTTAGAAACAATTATCAAAGAGCATTCAGATATTAAAGTTGAAAAAGCAGAAGTCATCTTCAAGGGAAAGATCGGTGAAGGAAAAGTAGGTGTTGTATACGGAGGCAGTATACCCGGTGTAGGTGAAGATTTAGCTTTCAAAACAGCCAAGGTGGATACGCCGCGGCGTGGTTTGCAGGAGAATGTTGATGGGCTCTTTAAAGAATTAGAGAACGCTGAGGGAGTGTGTAAGCACATGGCCTGCCCAAAGTATCATGGCATCTATGTAATAGATGGTGTTCCATATTTAGTAACTGACAGAGTTCCAGGAAAACAGTTATTTGACATGTCTGATCAGGAACTTGTACAATATTTGACACCGGAAAGGATTGATAAATTCAGAGATGAACTTACCGAAGCAGTAAAAGCTGGTGCCAAGCCGATTGATGAACAAGTCATGATTCTTGATGAACCTTTTGATGTTGTTAGAAATGGGGAAGTTATCAGATACAAACAAGGAGATTTTGTAACTATAGATGTAATGGAATGGGGGCAAGATGGTTCCATTAAGCGTTTCTTTAATAGGATTCTTGGTATTGATAAGAGGCGTGTTGATTTTAGTGTGCAAAGAACCATAGAAGGGCCGTTAGAGGCTGCAAAAAAATCTCTCAACTTCAAAAAGAGAACCCCTGAATTTGCCAAGGCTATAGAAGAAGCCAGCCTTGATGATTTGCAAGTGGCCCTGCGGAATTTAGGAGTTACGAATGAGAATGAATTGAACGAACTTGTCCAGTATATTTCTAATCCTAAACAACGGATTCATAGGCTATATATCACTGATCTGGACCATGTTCCTTTGACCTTTGTTGATCCTGAGGATCTTGCTAGAAATCTTCCTGAGATTTCAACCTCGACACAAGTTCCTACAGTTGCAAAGAGATTTCCCCCTGTAGAGAAAGTAAGTACTCCTAGCCAGGCAGCAGCAATTTCTGAACCTGTTTCAGGCGTGAGGATAATAACTCCAGATGCTCCTCTTGAAGCAGCGCCTGAAGCCCTCTACAAAGGAAAAGACAGCCAAGGCAGGGATGCATTCCTGTTAGGGGGAGAAGAGTATTATGAAACTGCTCAAGGAACAGTAAAACGTAAGAGAGCCTTCCCTCCATGGGATGAGAGGATAGACAAAACACAGCATCCGGAAATTTTTGCAGAGATAGATAACGCCAAAGCGGTGGAAGGCCTGCCCAGACGCGTTGAAGACAGCATTCCTGAATGGAAAGAAGCTGTTTCACCGGAAGGAAGAGTAAAACTACAACAGCAAGCGGCAGCATCAAAAGCGCCCGTCATCATCGGTGAAGGTAAGTTTTACACCACCAAGAAAAATAAATTTTTATTCTTCTTCACACGTGATGAAGTAGTGGAAGGGGTGCAGACCATCAAGTATCTCCCTGACGGCTCATTGGCGATTGAAATAAAAAATCCCATCACTGATCAGCCGATAGCCTCGCATTACTACAAGGTTAATGGCAACGAAATGGAAATTGACTTTACGTTCGTTGCGCCGGACTATCAAGGCGCGGGAGTTAACCGCCGCATCATGCAGCAAACGGGAGAGCTGCATCCGGAAGTAGATTACGTGAAAGGATTCTTGACCGGCACAAATCGTGATCCGTACATTGATTACTTGAGAAGAAATCCTGGCGCTACGCCGGTTGAAGCCATCAAAGAAACGCCAGCCTATAAAATTATGGAAAGCGCCGGCTGGGAGCTTGATGTTGAACGTTCCAGCCTGCCTACATTAGATAACATCGATGAAGGTTTAGTGTTAGTGTCGCGGAAGAAAGCAGGAGAAGAACTTAAATCACTAGACTTACCTCCCTGCCCTCCTGGCGGAGCGATAGTCGGGCAAGCTGCAAGTATAGGTTGTACACTACCTACCGTAGACACCGATGCTTATCATGTTACAGGGGGAGTAAAGTTGGAAGGAAGAACATATACTTATGATGCTGTTACCAACCAATACGCCGGAGAGAGGTGGTATTGGGCAGATAAAGAAATACCTGTTGGCAGCGATTTACATAATCAATTGGAAGCAGCAAGGGTTGAGAAAAAAGTGAATTACCCTAGGACTCTTGCTGATTTGGAAGAAGGAAGAAATTTTCTTATATTTTCGTATACTGACAAGAGACATATCCGGGGTGGAGAATTTAAGAATGTTGCTAACTCGCCCATAACTGATGAGGTTGATATCAATATGAAGAATGGCTTTGATTTTGAAACTTCTGGAGTGATCAGTGACTCTGACCTTATTCCGTTACTATCAGTTGATCTCAACTCTTTAATTGTAGAAGGAGATCTGCTACGGCTAACTGAAAGAGTACCTTCTTTTGAAACACCTAGTACAGCTGTAGTTAGATTTGATGGTTTTTCCGAAGGTAAAATTAAAGTCACCCGATTGGATGATGGCAGACAAATAGTAGTGCCTTTTAATGCCATCGACTTTAACAAACTAATTATAGAAGGAGATGAGATCGTAGTTGAGGGAACTTTTCCTGCCGTCTATCGCGGCTCAGCAGTGAGTGAAGTCCGCGGACAATACCTCAGAGAAGATACCACTACTCTTACCCTATATGTAGATGGAAAAGTAGTTGTTTTTGATAAAAATAATTTAAAGATGGAAACTTTGGAAAAAACTCAGAATTTGGACGAGTAGTATTAGCGTCAGGTGTAGAAGAAGAATCTTCATTTCCTTATCTCAACTACTGTCTTTGGAATCAACATTCTTCTACCCTGCTCATCCCTGGCCCAATAACATCCGCTTCTGGCAAAAGCATAAATCTCGTCATGCTCATCAAGAGCGACACATCCGGCAGTCCAATCATAGCTGCCAGAACCGCCGTGAATTAAAATTTCTCCTCCCAAAGCAGTTTTTTGTGGAGGAGCCTTGCAAGAATCAATCGCACTAACGATAGTTCTATATTCTCCTTTACTGATAAGACCTTCCTGAAGACCTCTCTCGGCATCTTCCTTGTCGGGGTAGCTTATCAGAAGTGATTTATCATAGGTACCTTTTAAAATTTTTAGAGAAATGTAGAATGTCCCTTCGGGAGTTTGTCCGTCTCCTTCCTGTTCTTTGTCTTTTCTAGATCCTACACTCAGCCCTACCGGATATTCTTTCAATAGTGATTCCCCTATGTAAAGCGATAAAAGCCGTTCAGATTTACGGACAACGATCCGGCGCTGCTGATGAGCAGATCCAGCGTCTGTCTCAGAATAGGATTGGATAATCTCCTGCAATGGTTTATCTGAATTGAAGTATTCCCTCTTTCTGGGATCTTCCCGTTGATGTTTTTCCGCAAATTGCTCTGAGAGTTGATAGATCTTGTCATCTATACTTTTTTCTTGATTTTCCTGGCTTTTTCTGTTGGCTTCTAAAAAGTGGAACGATGCAGCAGGCGGAACTCCATCGGCTCTCTCTTTTTCTTCCTGTTGCAGGGATGCTTCATATGCTTCTTCCCGGAAAGAAACTGCCTGCGGTGCGCAAGAGGCAACAAGCACAGAAAGTAGCACCGGTTTAACATTAACGGTCATTCTGTGCCAAAAATCTCAATTCTTTTTAAACATGACTACTGGCTGGCAGCCACTCCACTCGGTGCTGTGCCGCTTTCCTCACGCCGCTCATTAAGAGCACCATAAATATTTTCCACGGGGCCAACATACCCCCTATCTTCGATATCCACAGTTGCCTGCTGCGTGACAAAATCCCAGGAGCATTTATAATCGCTGCATGAGGCGAAAGAGCTTTCGATATGCTGATCCAGATTATCATTGATATCGGTTAGGCCTGTCTTAGTCGTGCCTATGTAGGCTGCGGAAGGATTTTTGGATTTCATGGCATCAAAGTCAGCAACGCCGCCGCAGGAGCCAAAGATATTCACGTCTGCCGGACTTAATTTTTGTGCCACCGCGCCGCAGCCATAAGAATGTCCTCGGCAGGATTGTAGTTGATACTTCTCGGATCGTGATTGCTGGACGAATTCATCCCTGCTCTTTGTCACTACTTTCTGAAAGACAACATTTTTTGTGACTGGTTTTCCTTCTTCAACGACCACGATCGTCCCTCTCTTTTCAAGAACGTATCCCGTATCTGTCTCAGAAACGACAAGGTAACCAGGACTTGAAGTCTTGTACTGCTTATACGCTATCTCTTCATTTTTATCTTCAGTGTTTACCCACCCGACTAAATGCCTGATGACAGGAGTTCCGTCAGTTTTTTTCTCTGCTTCCTGGATCCATCGCTGGGCAGGGATGTTTAAACTTGCTTCTACTTTCTGGACTGCCGGGCTGGGGTTTCTCACAATACTTGCAACTGTAGGATCAGCAGCATTAAACTTGTCCAAGTTCTGCCGCACGATAAATTGAAAGACGTTCCGTTTTGTTGCGTCCTCTTTGGACTGTGCAGCGTTTTTCTCTGCCTTCACATATTCCTGTAAGAACGTCTCTGAAAACTCATCTTTATAGTTTGCGTTGGAAAGGATCTGCCGTATTGCCACCGCAGCAAGAGAAGGATGCTCGTCAATGAAAGTGCCTATCACACCTGAATAGACCATCTTACGCCTCGCTGGATCCGCTGGAACCACCTCGCCGAGTTGCCCGGATGCTGCTAAAATCAGTAAAATATTGTTAGCATGGCTACCGCCTAATTTGTACTCTTCCCCCTGCTTTTCCATGAAATCAACAAAATGTTCCCCGCCGCCGACTTTTGTGGTTAAACTTTTGAATATCTTTGCTACACTGGATGTATACAACCCTTCGTCCTCTCCTAATATTGATAACCTCGTGTTTAGTATTTCAAGCTGGACTTCCGATGGCAGGGCTTCAACAAGGGCTCCTCTCTGGTCTTCCTGTCCGACATGGCCCAGGTGATTGATCAATGTGCCTAGCTTGGAACTTGTTGATGCAAATGTGACCGAGAATCCGAATCGCAGATCCTCTGATAATGCAGGATTGTTTCGTGCCTTAGCAAGAGCTTTTAGCACTTCGATCCGCTCACGCACATCCCTGTTGAATTCCTGCGGAACGCTAGTGAGCCCGCCTTTCTCAGCAGACCAACCTTCAGCCACTTTCACAAGCTCTGGCTCATGCTCCCAGACTAAAAGGGAAGAACCTAAATCCATGCTTGAAGAGATCTCCATTATTTCCCAATTGCTCCATGTTTTAATGAATTGAGGAACTTTTCCCTGCAGCGAAGGGGGAACCGCAAGATCATTTTCATTAATCGTAATTGTCCCTGTTTCCAGAAGACTTCCCGCCGTATCAAAGAGCGCCAGACGCGCGTTTCCCTGATGATATTTCTGATAAAACTCGTCGACATTACCTAATTCTTGCAGGCGCTGGTCCACTTTCGCCTTATCTGTAGGAACTTTTGTTAATACCGTCACAAAGACCTGCGCCTCTTCCGCGCTATAGGGAAGCTGCTCTCCTTTAGAGCCGTCAGCAAGAAACCTTTTTGTAAACCCGGCAACTGCTGCATTGCTTATTTTCCCGTCCTGATAAGCATCAAGGACCTGTGCTTCTAAGATGTAATTGCCGCTCACAATGTTCATTTGGCTATACAACTCTTCCAACTCCGCCGCTTCTTTCGGCAGTATTGTTAGATACGGATCTGATGATACCGTCAACGGATCTTGTCCTCCCAGATAAGTAGAGGCTTTCCGGAGGAATTCCCCCTTATCTAGATCCTTTGGAAGTTTGTCAAAGGACTGTTTGATGTTAAAACCGATCGGCTGAAGCTTGCCCTTGACAGCTTCAGGATTATTATACGTAAGAATGATGAGCGCATCTTTCTGCTCCTCAGTAAAGGCGGCGTACTCTCCTACTGGAATTTCTCCATGGATAAGGTCTTCAATTTCTCTCTTCTTATCCTGGCTGATGACATCACTGAACCGGGTGCGGTAATAATTCTTCTGAACCCATTCATCATAATGCCCAAGAATCTTCCCATCAACCGCAACACTTTTCCCGGCAGTATCTAATTCCAAGGCGTGCCTTTGATCATCCCTGCCGGTATACTCGTGAAATACTCGTGTTTGCAGATGTTTAAGGTTAGCAGCAGGGTAGATCTGGAGAGGATCCTTGCTAAACTTCAATTTGACTTTATCCTTCTCCTTGACGGCACTGTCCAGATTATGCTCAATATATTCGACCGTGCTTTGGTCATCAATCTTATCAACAGTTATTGTCGGCATGGCCATAAAATTGTTCACTGTGATCTTGTTGTTGCCTTGCACCTTGACGCGGACGGAATTCCACTGGTCGATGGCAATACAACTACCAGGGATATCATTACAATCATCTCGAAAACCGCGAGGAGAATAAAGCGTCTCTTTAGAAACAGAAATAGTTGAAGAAGCTCCTCCTGCTTTTACTTCTGTTACCGTCGTGCCTGGCGTTAACCTCCATTTTTCCCCGGCTTCAAGGAATTGAGAGGGCTGTTGTTCTAACGTTGCGCCATTCGGGGAACTGATAATGCGCTGTAATTCCCCTTTCCAGCGGTAACGCACATTGGTTCCAGTAATTGTTAGTTTGTGATCGCCTTCATCCTGCCTTTTCGTAATCTCCACTTTTGAAGCTGCCGAACCGTCCTTGGAGGAAAAACAGTTTGCTGAGAGGCAGTATCTGCTGCTCTCAATAGTATTGCCGTCAACCTTACCATTAGTCATTGACACTTCAAGGTCATCAGGAATGCCAGCAAAAAGCCCTTTGACTGGTGTCACGGCAGTAATGCTTTCGCCCTTGTCAATCTTCCCATCTTTGACAGCAACACTCTTCCCAACTGAAACCTGCTGCTCCGTCGTTCCAAGATTAAAAGGCCCTTGCTCGGCAGTAATCGTTCCTGTATATCCTGTTCCTCTAGAAACATCAACAGTTGTTCCCTTCCGTGCTGTAACTTTTGTCAACTGGGAGCTGGCATCATTTCCAAGAGCTAGCTTTCCCTTTTCTATGGTAATTGAATTCCCGGAAAAGCTGAAAATACCAGTGACGACGCTGCCTTTCAATGACAAATCATTTTTCACTTCAGTGCTTTGTACGCTGAGTAATTCTCCCCCTTTGCCCAGCTTGACTGTTCCGCCCTGGAAATTGGCGCCGTTGAGAGTGAAAGCTGAATTGCTGACAATTAATTGATCCCCTGCCAAAGTTACGCCAGCTAATCCGCTGGGCAGGCCTTTCACGCCATAGACATCTTCCAGATACTTCATTTTGTCCTGCTCACTTCCTTTTGCGTAATCAAACTCTCCTGGTTTGGAAGGATCATACACACTAGCACTTTCCTCGCCCTGGGAAAGAACCAGCGGCGCGAGCACTAACATAAACGCAAGGATTACAGCGAGAAATCCAGTCCTCTTGATGAATTGTCGGTGTCTGTTCATATCATCCACATCATTCTTCTGCTAATGCTAGGTCAACCTCCTGCAGCATCGTTTCTTCCAGTTCAGCATCTTTACTAAAAGCGGCATCATAATCCGCATCAAAAAGGATTCCAAAAGTGTAATAATATGGCTCGTCGAAAAAATCCCGGCTGACCAGGGAAATGAGGATCTTATTATAATCCTCTTGATCATTGTCAGGTACAATCTCTGCACCAGTCTCTTCTCGTTCGCTGACAAACTGCTGCGGAGCGAGAATTTCAAACTGTATACCAGATTTATAGCTCAGATCAGAAAGGTCTCCAAACATAAACCACTGCAGGTCTGTCTTCTGCAAACGTGCTATTTCCGTGCTGAATTCATACAATTCCTTATATTGTACTTCCAGCGTGACCGCAAAATGGGACAATTCTGCTTCAACTTTTTGCTCCTCTTTCAAGCGTACTGCTACTGGAATATTTCCTTCCAGAGAAATAGCGTCATCACGGATCATGGCGCTGATCCTATCAATGCGGTACTCAACAACAACCCCCTCGCGGGCATGGAACTCGACGATCTGATCCAGGCATTCGGGAAGCAGGTCACTGACAGCTAGAGAGAGTTGCTTCTCCAGATCCTCCAAATCAGGAGCCGCATCCTCCCCTTCATAAACATAATAGGGAACATAGGAACCGAACAGAAATTCAGAGTCAAGAGGCGCCTTATAATACCCTCCCTGTTTTCCGACTATGACCAGCGCATCTTTTGTACTTCGTTCCAGGCATGATTCGACAGTGCTTTGCACTACCCCTACCGGTAGTCCTTTCTCTTCGGCAGCCAGGCTCTCGGTAAGAAAACTGTTTTTAACAAGAAAGAAACCTAAGGAAAGCAACACTATCATAATGCCTACAATTATAAATACTGTAACCTGTCCTCTTTTTTCCATCCTGATCTTCACTATAGTACTCCTTTGTTCCTTATAAATTTAATCGTTGGATAAGATCTGTCTTGAATGTGGTTAGCGTGTGAGTACGAGCGTTTCTTGGATATTGCATTGATTGCGGCAGGGGGTTGTCCCTTACAAGAAAATCAAAACCTATTGATTTTCTGTACTGAAATTAAGTAGTTTCTTAATTTCATGTACGGGGATGCCGCATTATTATCATATTTCCCAAAAGCGAGGTCACGCTAACCCGAACAAAGCCTGAAATAAAGCAACGACTTCATTTCAGCTCTGAAAATAAATCGTTGTTTATTTTCATGAGTGAGATTCAGGACAGAGCCCGTCAGATTAGCTCTCTGATTGTGAAAACAAAATCCTTTTATAGACTAATTGAAGTATAGATAACATGGTAAGTTTATTATTCTTCATTGCAGCATTCGTAGCAGAAGTCATCGGCACCATAGCAGGATTCGGCTCCTCGACCATCTTCCTGCCGCTGGCCTTGTTTTTCGTCGATTTCAAAACAGCATTGCTCCTTGTTGCTTTTTTCCATATCTCCGGCAATCTGGGCAGGATAGCTTTCTTCAGGCATGGGTTAGACAAAAGGCTGCTGTTCATTTTTGGTCTGCCCAGCGTACTCCTCACTATCGTTGGCGCGCTTTTAGTGAACTATACCTCTCAGGAGGTGTTAAAATTAGGGCTGGGAATCTTTTTACTCCTATTCGCGATTATCTCAATGGTAAAACCTGATTTTAAATTCAAAGCTTCCAATAAAACAGCAGTTATTGGCGGTGGTGTTTCCGGCTTCCTGGCAGGGTTGATCGGCACTGGCGGGGCCTTGCGAAGTGCCTTCCTTACAGCATTTAACCTACAGAAAAATGTCTACATTGCCACCGCCGCGGCTATTGCACTGGCAGTAGATATAACCAGAATTCCGATCTATCTTGGAAGCGGCTTCCTTGAGCCGCGATTCTATGTCTATCTTCCGGCACTGTTTATAATTGCCATTGCTGGTTCCTATATAGGTAAGAAAGTAGTTGATGCGATCCCGCAGCCTTCATTTAGAAAGTTTGTACTGCTCATTATCGGACTGATAAGTTTAAAATTCATCTACGAAGGGCTTGCCTTCTTACTCTGGTAAAAAACAAAGAAAAATATACAAAAAAGTAAAAAACATCACCTTGCACATTGAAAATATGCAAAAATGACCGTATTTACGTTATGTTTTGCCGATCAAAAGCGCGGATTTGGATTTTTCTTCCTGAAACAATCCCGGCAGTAGACTGGCTTGCCTTCGGTAGGCTTAAACGGAACTTCACAGCTGCAGCCGCATTCTGCGCATGTAGCTGGGTGCATTTCCCTAGGCCCTTGGTCAAAGCTGCCTCTGCTTCTAAAATTCCCGCCGCCAAAACTTCCTCCTCGATCTCCTCGATCGCTTCTTCCTTGCGAACGAGATCGGTTTCCTTTATCCCTTCTGTTATCCATTTTATTTTCGTACCTCATGTTCATATAGCCGAAGAATTGCATCTTCGCTACAATGTTTACGTTCCCATAAAGGTGTTCTCTTTATAAAACATTGCTTGTAAAATGCCCTTTTCTTATGTTTACAGATCACTGAAAACAGGGAAACTGAGCGCAAAAACCCCTATCTTAGTGGAAAACACGGGTAAACTCCTTCATGAATCCTTCCAGCGGCCCTTTATATCGGCAGGTCAGGTCAGCAATCTGCGTAAATTTATCCATGGGAATGCTATGAAATTTATCGATAAGCTTTGCTCCCAGTTCTTGAAATCCTTTGATGTATCTATCGGTATCAGCATCATCAAAAACAGCGCGTATGTAGAACTGGGTTTCCTCCCCATCATCAGCGCCAGTCTGGTACAGAATCATATCAATGCTGTCCATGGTGATAAAATACTTAAAAACATTATAAATATTATCTTTTGAAAGATATATTTTTAAAAAGCGGTATTTCCTGAAGCAGAATGAGAAAAATCGTAAGCTTGGTGCTTTTGGCAAGCAGCTGCACCGCCCAGCCGACAAACCTTCCCGTTCAAGAAACCACCACATTCTATCAAACAAGTGCGGAGGAAGCGCATCGTAACTGCATTGCCGAAGCCGCAACCTGCAGCTATGATCTCAGATTTAATGAAGGTATGGTCAGCGCCTACAAATGCCAGACAAAGAATGGAAACGCCATTTATACAAAAGAAACTGTCCCTAACCTTAATATCGATAGCACTAGCCTGACCAAAGAATTGTGGTATGAAACAAAACTTCGCCGGGACATCAGCGAAGAAACATTCAGGGACATCTGTAAAACTTCCTTTGAAGCGTATAAATGGTTTAGAGAAGAAATTGAGAGAAACAGTTTTGAGAAAAGACGTAGAGAGAAAGATGAAAAAGATAAGCCCTGAAAAGAAAATGCCCCGGCCGGGATTCGAACCCGGGTCACTGCCTATCTTCCCTTTCTGGACGAAAGGGCAGTATGATAGTCCGGAGAGTGTCAATAAATCAAAGATTGATTTATCGTCTACACCACCGGGGCATTGGACTGTAAATTCTTGAGATCTTTTATAAAGTTTTGGGTGCAGCTGGCTCTGTCTTAATGTGACAACATCCCAGCACTCGTAACAGCAAATCTTATAAAACTGGCAGGAAATATGCTTGCTATGCCGGGAAAAGTAATTTTAGGCCTCACCGAAACTATAACCATAAAAGGAAAGTCCGGGAAAGAAATAGAACTTACCGCACGGATAGACACCGGCGCTACATCCTCCTCAATCGGCAAGCACCTGGCGGAAGAACTTGAACTTGGTCCGGTGATACGGACGAAGGTTGTAAAATCCGCCTCAGGAGTCAAGCAAAGGCCTATCGTGAAAGCAACAATTATAATAAAAGGCAAGGAGATTGAAGAAGAAGTCACCATCGCTGACAGAAGCCACATGACCTACAGAGTACTTATCGGGCAGAATATCTTGAAGAAGGGAAATTTCCTGATCGATCCAAACTTATGAAAGCCGCACTCATTTCCATGGGAAGTACCAGCTCAGTAATGACAGCGGAAGCGATGAAAAAATATTTTACCAAGGTTGACATGATCCAGCTGAAACAGATTGAAGTGCATCTAGGCAAGGAAGCTGGAATTTCATATCAAGGGAAGGAGCTAGATAATTATGACTGTGTCTATGTGAAAGGATCGTACAGGTATGCCAATCTGCTCTGCTCCATCGCTTCGATGCTGGAAGGAAAAGTCCCCTACATGCCGCTTCCTTCAAGTACTTTCACAACAGTGCATAACAAACTTCTCACCCATTTGATCCTGCAGCAGCAAAATATTCCCATGCCCAGGACGTATATCTCGCCATCGGCAGCAGAAGCGAAAGAACTGCTGAAACTGGTCAACTATCCGATCGTCATGAAATTCCCGGAAGGGACGCAGGGCAAGGGTGTGATGTTTGCGGATTCGATCAGCTCGGCCTCTTCACTGTTAGATGCTTTGGGCGTACTGAACCAGCCTTTTATCATTCAGGAATACGTTGAGACTGGCGGGGAGGATATCCGAGCTCTTGTTGTTGGGGAAAAAGTCGTTGCCGCGATGAAGCGGAAATCACAGACGGAAGATAAGCGGGCTAATCTGCATGCCGGAGGAAAAGGCGCAGCCGTCCAGCTAAACAGGGACACTATCAACATTGCGCTAGATACAGCCAAAGCCTTGAAAGCAGAGATTTGCGGCGTAGATATACTGGAAGGACCGTCGGGTCCGCTGGTGATAGAAGCCAACATCTCTCCAGGGTTACAGGGGTTAAGTGAAGTTTCAACCATTGATATTGCCGATGAGATTGCCAAATTCCTGTTCAGGAAGACTGACGCGATCCTTAATGCCAGTCATAAGGTAGCAACAACAAAAGTGTTGAAAGAGCTCTCTGCTGATCCTGATGCTGGGCATGAGATCATCACCCACTTGACGCTGCGTGGTGAGCGGATTCTTCTTCCGGAATTGATCACCAAGATAACTGGCTTCAATGACAGGAGAGAGTACCTTGTCAAGGCCAGGAAAGGAAAACTGAACGTCGAAGAGTTTAGGATTTAGTGACTCGGTAGAAAAAGTCGCCGCCTCGGCCACGTTGCGAATGAGGAACTGCTTTTCGTAAGACCTATTGGTAGTTCAATTCCTTCAAAAAATCATGCTTTTTACAAAAAGATACAAAGCAAGAATTGACCGAATGAGCGGCCAAGGCGACTTTTCAGAGATTTTCTACAGAACCGGATTTAGTTATGAGATAATTTTAGTAATTAGAATTTAGCAATAAGAGTTTTGTTTTATCACTTCTTTGCCTTTCTGCGCACAGAACGCTTCATGACCATACTTTCTGCATTCCGCCGCGTCCTCGGCCTGAACCAGAGCAAATAAATTATTGACAATAAGCCAACAGGGTTAAGAAGCAAAATAGCGATAAACCAGCCTTTCTGCTGATGTTTGCCGGCATACCATAATCCTAAGCCTTTCCACACCAACGTCCAGAGTCCGATAAGAGCTAGGGAAAACCCAAACATAAACGGATGCTGGTACATAGCATATAATCCCATATCTTACAGAAAAGAGCTTTCCTATTTAAAGTTTTTGACAGTTAAAAAATAAAAAAAATAAAGTTTTTATTTTTTCTTGCCGCTCATCTTTGAAGGCATCATTGAGTCACAATGCCCGCACGTAGGCTTAACCAGCTTCAGGACACCTGCAAGGACTAACAATACTGCTAACCATGCTACCCAGCCGTCAACGCCTAACCATTTAGGCCAGACAAACATATTTAAGAGAAGCAGCAAACCAAATACTACCTTCTTAATCCCATGGCATTTCATACACACACCGTCACAGCAATTCATTACAATCACCTCTTTTTTTAAGACTTGGTAATCTTATTCAACAGGAAGTAATACTCCATCCTATAAAAAGGATGCGGTTTATGACTTGTTACGATTTCACTTCTTCTTTTTCTTGCTTTTCCGGTCAATCTTTTCCAGATCTTCAAGGATATCAGAGGCAATGAATGTATATCCTCTCTTTTTCTTGAGCAGAAGATCGCCGACATAGCCGTTGATGTAGGATGCCGCAACTGCACTCTTGAAAAGATCCTTAGTCTTAGCCAGGAATCCTACAGTAAGTCCTGCAAGAATATCACCAGTACCTGCTTTAGTCATGCCCTGATTACCAGTCCTGTTATAAGCGATCTTGTTGCGGGAGATGATGATATCAGTAGGGCCCTTAACCAGCAGGACGTTATTGTTCTGCAGGAAATAGCGAAGATTGCCTTGAAGAATTTCAGCCTTTTCCTTAGCATTGGAACTGCGCAATTTTGGTATTAAAAACTCCTTATGGCTGTTCACTAACATCACTTCAAGCTCGGTTTCATGCGGAGTGATGATGGAATTGCTGAACTCCTTAAACGACAAGGACTTTAAGGCATCAGCATCGATTACTTTAAGCTTCGGCGATTTTTTGATGAAATGCTGGCAGAACTTGTCAGCTTTCCTGGTGATGCCGTTGCCGATCAGGACAGCATCAAACTTGTCTGCATACTTGATCATTTCCTTGGCATTCTTGATGCTGAAAGTACTGCCCTTAACTTTGTAGGTCATCAGGTCAGGACTGTACTGGTTGACTGCCCAGGCGATCTTTTCCGGCGCCGCGACTGTTACTGCATCACAACCCGCCCTTAGAGCAGCCAGGCCGGCAAGGACGACAGCACCGACATACTCTTCAGAACCGCCGATGACCAAGGCATAGCCGTTCTCTCCTTTATGGGAAGTCTTCTTCCGGTCCATTAATTTCTTGACTTGATTTACATTCATGGTACTGCCAGTACTGAAAATGCTTATTTTTTGCTTTAAATAAGTTTGTAGTAATTATAAGGTAGAGAAAAGCATGAAGAAAATCTTTTAAAGGAAGGTACTTCTTTCCAATCCGGCCCTGTAGCTTAGCCTGGTTGAGCGCTGGTCTTATATGACCGTTAATGGTTCACGCAAACATGCCATTAATCAGCTTGGACAGCCAGAGGTCCTGGGTTCAAAGGGGTTCTTTCGCCAACCCGGAGCGAGGTGCGGCATTCGCTGCGCTCAGCCCCACACAACGAGAGAAGCTTTGAAAGTCCCGGCAGGGCCATTTTTTTATTTCTTTAAGAACAACTCTCAGTAACATCCGCCAGCGTAGCGGTAAACTTCACACTCTTAACAGTAGGATGAGTGATTATCTCGCTGGTATCGCCTTTATGTAGCGTTAATACTTGCTCACCAACCACCTTACCCGTAGTCTTCTTGATAATATTCACAGCCACTAATGGATCTTCTCCCTGACAATAATCTGGTGTTTTCAATAATTTCCATTCCAAGGCCCCGGCAGCAGTATAGCTTCCTTGCCCTAAGGCCAGATCATACTCTTCCCCGTCGCTGGTTTCTACCGCAACGGCTGTAATAGTACATTTATTGTCGCAATCAGTTTTATACAAGCTAGCTAAGGGTTTACATTCCTGGTCGATGCACAACAAGCCTTGTCCGCAATCTGAATTGTATTCACAGCCAACCTTTGGAAGAGGCTCTTCTACTGTAACTTCTTTGGGAGTTTCTGAAGGTGGAGCCGTTTCTTCCACTTCTTTTATTTCTTCTACTGGAGTTGAAACTTCCTCACAACCGAAGAGAAACAATAATACGATGAAAAAAGAGATTGAATACAGTTTTTGAGGTAATTCCCAGTTCATGAGAATAATAAAAGAGAAGGGGTATATAATTATTTCTTTACAGTCATGCTATGAGTAAAAATGCGGTAGCGGGGAGTCGAACCCCGGTCACAGCCTCATTACAGACTTTTACAAAATCTCTGGCAAGGCCGTATACTAACCACTATACTACTACCGCATAAAGCGGAGAATAAAAGGAATTATTAATAAACTTTTTTGTTGTAGAGGCTCTGTCCTAAATCTCACTTCGTTCGTTCAGCGCCTTCAAAACTCTCGCTTCTGTTTAAAGTATTGCGCTGCGTTCCCGTAGGGAGCGACCCCTCGCGACGCGCCAGATGGAGAAGAAAGGAGGAGTTTTGACCTGATGGCGCTGACTTTAGGACAGAGCCTATTGTAAAATATTTACCAGTAAAAAGAAATTAAAAAAAAGAAATAACTTCTTATCGTTTTGCCAATCCAAAAACTGATCTAAGGGCTACGATAATTGTTGCTGGAACAAAGAGCATTAAGATAGCATTAAGGACATTTACTAATCTGTCTACTCCTAATCCTGTTTCAGCAGCACTTGATAATACGTCTGCACCAAGATATGCCACTAATACTAATACTGCTCCACTGGTCAAGAAAGCCGAGGTTTCCTGGGATGTAATATTTAACACTCCCACCACTAAGCCCAGCAAGAATACTGCCCATAACATCTGAGATTGGTATGAGCCGGTAAAGCCTAAGCCTAGAAGCACTGCAAGAACCAAGCCCACTAAGAAAGACCAGCTCCCCAGCATATTATCTCCGCTTCGCAACATACTCATTTTTTTTGCCATCAAACTATCACCTCTTAATGATATATGTTAAGAAATACTATTTCATTTATAATAGTTTTGTTTTTGATAAGGACTGATTATACCAATAAATGAACAAAAACTTAATAAGCCTGATACTAATTTAGACACCTATCCCCCCTTAGTTTAGACCTATCTAAAAAAAATAGGGAACAACGGCTAGAACACTCGGCTGTAGATGCTCTTTGGAAGTGTCGTCAAGACTTATATGAAAAAGAGCCAGCCAATAGCTACCGAGGGATCCCCGGTTCGAATAGCAATCAAGTATTTGTTGCATGAAAATCCGGGAGGGGGGACTTCCTTTCAATTACTAGGGCAGATTTACTATGACATATAAACTCATCTGCTTCGACATGGACGGAGTCATCTTTAAGGACAGCAACTTCTGGTTACGGCTGCATGAAGTATTTGGCACCTTGGAAGAAGGAAAGAAACTGACGAAAAAATACCTCTATACTAATTACGCCAAGTTAGTGGAAGAAGTCGTCACCAAGCTATGGAAAGGAAAAGATGCAACATCGTATTATAGTCTGGTAAAAACAATACCCTATTCTGATGGCGTACAGGAGCTTTTTCGTCAGATCAAAAAACAGGACTTGCTGGTAGCAATTGTAAGCAGCGGAAGCATTGATTTGGCACGAAGAGCGCAGCACGATCTGGGCATCGATTTCATTTATGCCAATGAACTTATCATTAAAAATAACCTCGTAACTGGCGAGTTTGTCTGGCCGCTGGGAGCAGGTACGGAGAAAAAAGTAGAGATCATCAGCCACCTTTGTAAAGATTTAGGCATACCGCCAGAAGAAGTGATCTTCATTGGTGATTCGGAAAGCGATATTCATGCCTGTGAGTACGTCGGCTTATCCATCGCCTTCAACTCAAAATCAAAGGAATTGAAAGAAGCGGCAAGCCATGTTGTAGAAGGCGATGATTTAAGGAAAGTTCTTCCCTTTCTTAACTAAAAATAGAAAGCTTTATAAACAAGCCGTAGTTTTAGCTGGAAAATGGCAGCCGGTTCTCTACAATTCACTCTCTAAAACAGATGACCTGTAGAAGAAGCGCTGTCATCACTACTGCCCTGGTAGTGTAGTTCGGCCTAGCATGAAGCCCTGTCGGAAACTTTTACGAAAAGTTTCATCAAAAGAGACCTTCGGGAGTTTACAGCAAGGCTTCGACCCGGGTTCAAAGGTGGTTGTAGTTGATTGACAATCAAAGAAAATCCCGGCCAGGGCGCTTGACTGGCCAAATCGCATGATTTGGCCTTTCCACTCCAGCGTGGGCCGGTAGCTTAGCTTGGTAGAGCGCTTGACTTTTAGCAAGCTGAAGGACATCAAGCGGTCGAGGGTTCAAATCCCTTCCGGCCCGCTCATGCTCAAGAAAGTACAAAACAGGTACAAAACAAAATGGCATTCAAGGTAGACACCCATCAACTGGTTAACAAGCACCTTAAAGCAAGCGACGCAGAGAAAGAATCTCTGTTCAAAAAATATAATATCGATTCTAAAGCCCTGCCAAAAATCATGAAAGACGATCCTGCAATCATGCATCTCAGCCTAAAAGTAGGCGATCTTGTGAAAATAGAAAGGCAAAGCAAAACAGCCGGGAGAACAGCATATTACCGGGCAGTTGTCGACAGCGCGAAAGCACAGCGGACCAGTGCGATGTCCAGAAGCGAAGAGCCTGAGGAGAGTGAGTCTGATGGATAGATCAGTCCTTATCAAAAAGTATTTTGAAGAGAAAAAGTTTGTGGAGAGCAATATCCAGTCATTCAATAACCTGATGGAGAAAGGCCTGCAGGAAGTCATCGAAGAAAACAAGGAAGCAGAACCGACCATCATCCCGCATAACATTGAAAAGTTTAAGATCCGTTTTGGCAGACTCACCGTCGGGAAACCAGAGATCACTGAAGCTGACGGAAGTAAGAGGGCAATTTATCCTGTTGAAGCAAGACTGCGAAAGATTTCATACTCCGCGCCAATAAATTTAGAGATCAGCACCTATGTTAATGATATCCAAAGAGAGAATTTCGTCGCCGAAATTGGAAAGATGCCTATCATGCTGCGGAGCAAGTTCTGCCATCTCAGCGGGTTGAGCAGGGATGATCTTATCAAACATGGCGAAGATCCCAGCGATCCAGGCGGGTATTTCATCATCAATGGCACGGAAAAACTGATTGTCACTGTTGAAGATCTGGCCGGCAACAATTTTATGGTCGAGAAAGGAGCTTCCGGATTCAATGGCCGGTTCTTTGCGACCAAAGGATCGTACAAGATCCCGCACACCTTTGAGCGGAAGAAGGATGGAATTTACTACATGAGTTTCACCCGCGTCAAAAGCATGCCGATCATCATAGTTCTCAAGGCCCTCGGCCTGGTTAAAGACGAAGAGATCATGAAATCAATCTCTATGGAAAAGAATTATGAAGAGATCATCCTTAACCTCTTTGAATTTGTTGAAGTGAAAACACAAGATGATGCCATTGATTATATCGGCAAGAGAATCGGCGTGACGCAGCCAAAAGATATCCGGATGGAACGCACCAAAGAGATTCTTAATAAGTATCTGCTTCCTAATATCGGCGTGGAAACACCTGCGCGGCGTACGAAAGCTGTAAATATCTGCAAGATGCTGAAAAAATTTATTGACATCAGCAGCGGCGCACGCCCTGCAGATGACAAAGACCACTACATGAATAAACGGTTGCGGATGAGCGGGGACTTGCTCATAGATCTATTCCGAGTTAATTTTAAGATCCTGGTAGGAGACATACTTTATAACTTTCAGCGGATTATCAAGAGAGGGAAGCTGCCTTCAATCCGAGTCATCATCAGGGGAAAGCTCCTCACCTCACGTTTATATTCTTCCATGGCTACGGGAGAATGGGTCGGCGGCAGGCAGGGAGTCTCGCAGAGGATGAGCAGGACTAATTTCCTAGACATGGTCTCGCACCTGCAGAGAGTAGCCAGTCCTTTGTCAACGTCGCAGGAGAATTTCGACGCCCGTGCATTACACTGTACTCATGTCGGCAGATTATGTCCAATTGAAACGCCGGAAGGTACAAATATTGGACTCAGAAAGAATTTGGCCATGCTTTGTTCGATCTCACAAAATGTTGAAGATGAAGCTGTCCTGGATAAATTAAAAAATATAGGCCTGAAAGAATCAGCGTAAGAAAATGACAGAAGTATACTTAAATTCAAGATTTATCGGAACTGTGGAAGATGCCAGGCACTTTGTAGAAGAGATCAAGGATCTCCGCCGTAAAGGTTCTTTATCAGAAGAGATCAATGTATATTCTGACGAAGCCGCAAAAGAGATTCACGTCAGCAGCGACGAAGGAAGAGCACGCCGGCCGCTGATCATCGTCAAGGAAAGCAAGTCTTTGCTGACAGAGAAGCACGTCAAACAATTGGCAGAAGGTGAAATCACCTGGGTTGATTTGGTCAGGCAGGGAGTCATCGAGTACCTTGATGCCAGCGAAGAGGAAAATGCCCTGGTTGCTTATAATGAGGAGCAGATCACACCAAACCACACCCACATGGAAATCACGCAGGGATCGATCTGCGGGATCGCGACCTCGCTGGTGCCATTCGGTAATTTCATGCCCTCGCAACGTCTGATCATCGGAAGCAAGAACCAGAAACAGGCTCTTGGCTTTTACGCAGCAAATTACCACCTGCGTATGGACATGGATTCAAATATCCTTCATTACCCTCAGTTCCCGATCGTCAAGACAAAAATTCATACTATCACCGATTATGATGAACATCCTTCTGGACAGAATATGATCGTAGCAGTGATGTGTTATGATGGCTACAACATGGAAGACGGAGTCATACTTGGGAAAGCATCAGTAGAACGCGGACTGGCGCGAAGCACCTATTTCAGGCCGGTCGAAGCCCAAGAACTACGCTACTCTGGCGGATTGATCGACGAAATTTCCGTTCCTGACAAAGATGTAAAAGGGTATAGAAGTGAGCATGATTACCGCTTCCTGGAAGGCGATGGAATCATCCATCCTGAAGCAAATGTTAAGGAAGGAGATGTTGTCATCGGCAGGACCAGCCCGCCGCGTTTCCTGAGCAGCATGGATGAATATAACCTCTCTGCTGGAATCCGCCGGGAAAGTTCCCTCAGCCTGAAGCACGGTGAAAATGGAGTGGCTGACTTTGTTATCCTCACAGAGAACGAAGAAGGGAATAAGCTGGTTCAAGTGCGGCTGCGTGAAGAACGGATTCCTGAGATCGGCGATAAGTTCACCTCTCGGCATGGGCAGAAAGGAGTTACTGGAATTTTGGTTCCTGCGCAGGATTTACCATTTTCAGAAAAAGGGATCATTCCAGATTTGATTTTCACTCCGCATGGGGTCTCTTCAAGGATGACCGTTTCCCACCTGATTGAATTAGTCGGCGGAAAAGTTGGAGCGCTGGCAGGAAGATTTGTTGACGGAACCTTATTTGAAGGAGAACAGGAAGAAATGCTGCGGAAGGAATTATTGGAAGGCGGATTCAGAGAAGACGGAACGGAAGTTTTCTACGATGGAAGGACCGGTAAGCGGATGCTGGCTAAGATTTTCGTTGGAAATATGTATTATTTGCGCCTCCGCCATATGGTTGCAAACAAGATGCAATCCAGAGCCAGAGGACCGATCCAGTTGTTAACCCGACAGCCAACAGAAGGAAAGGCTAAGGAAGGAGGGCTTCGGCTGGGAGAGATGGAGAAAGACACCTTTATCGCCCATGGAGCCACACTCCTCCTCAAAGAACGGTTTGATTCCGACAGGACCACCGTGCCGGTCTGCGAGAAGTCTGGATTGATGGGATACTATGACGAGCGGAAGAACGGAAGAGCAATCTCACCGCTCTATGGAGATACTTCAGACATGTCCAATGTAGAGATGAGTTACGCCTTCAAGCTTCTGCTGGATGAAATAAGAACTTTAGGAATCTACGCAAAACTGAATTTGGAGAGCAAATATTGAGGCACGAACCATGATCCATAGCATACACAAAAAAATCAAAAGTATCTCTTTCGGTTTGTTTTCACCAAAACAGATGACCGATTCTGCAGCGGCAAAAATTGTAACTCCAGAGCTGTACGACCGGGAAGGATACCCAGTTGACGGAGGATTGATGGACCTTCGCCTCGGTGTTATTGATCCTGGCTTACGATGTAAGACCTGCGGCCAGAAACTGAAAGAATGCCCTGGGCATTTTGGCTACATTGAACTAGCCCGGCCAGTAGTGCATATTAATTTTGTCCGTCAAATTTTAGATATCCTCCGCTCCAGCTGTAAATCATGCGGCAGAGTAGTCATCCCTGATAATAAAATCAAAAGCTACAGCGCAATGCTGGCTAAGATTGATGCAGAAGATGATTTCGAAGCAAAGAGAAGAAGGATCAAAGAGATCATCACGAGGTATAAAACAAAAGACAAGTGTCCTCACTGTGACACCAAGCAGGAAAAAATCAGGATCGAGAAGCCTTACAACTTCTATGAAGGAGAGATTAGATTAAGCCCGATTGAAGTGCGGGCACGCCTTGAAAAGATCCCCGACGAGGACCTGATCATGTTTGGATACACTCCAGGACAGATCCGGCCGGAATGGATGGTGATTACCACGATGCTGATCCCTCCGGTAACGATGAGGCCGAGCATTACTCTGGAATCTGGAGAAAGAAGCGAAGATGATCTGACCCACAAGCTCGGAGACATTGTCAGGATCAACCAGCGCCTTTTCGAAAACATCAATGCAGGAGCACCGGAAGTTATCATTGAAGACCTCTGGGATCTGCTTCAGTATCATATTACGACGTTCTTTGACAATTCTGTTTCACAACTACCGCCGGCCCGGCACAGGGGCGGACAGCCGTTGAAAACGCTGACCGAACGTATCAAGAGCAAAGAAGGGCGTATCCGGCATAATCTTGCTGGTAAAAGGACGGACTTCTCAGCCAGGACCGTCATCAGTCCGGATCCATTAATCTCCCTCAATGGCGTAGGAGTGCCTCTAAGCATGGCCATGCACCTTACTGTTCCAGAACGGGTTACCGAATGGAATAAGCAACATCTCCGCAAGATCGTAGAGAATGGCCCTAAGAAGTATCCTGGTGCTAATTATGTTATCAAGCCTAATGGACGAAGAAAAACGATCACAGAAGAAACCAAAGAAGAGATCCTGGAAGAGCTTGAAGAAGGGTATATTGTCGACAGGCATCTTGTTGATGGTGATATTGCTCTTTTCAACAGGCAGCCGTCCTTGCACAGGATGAGCATGATGTGCCATCTGGTCAAAGTTTTACCCGGCAAGACCTTCCGCCTCAATCCATCTGTCTGCAACCCCTACAACGCTGACTTTGACGGTGACGAGATGAATCTCCATATCCCACAAAATGAAGAAGCCCGGGCAGAAGCAAAGATTTTGATGCTGGTAGAAACACAGATCATCAGCCCGCGTTACGGCTTAAGCGTGGTCGGCTGCATCCATGATGCTATCACTGGAAATTATTTGCTGACCAAAGAATTGGTATTAAGCAGGAATGAAGCTGTAGACTTGCTGTACAGTTGCGGCGTGGAAGATTTCTCCTCTTTGCCTGACAAAGATAAGATTGACGGGAAGAGAGTATTTTCTGTATTGCTGCCAAAAGACTTCACCTTCACCGGCAAGGATAAGAGCAGTAACGAAGTCAAAATTGTAAATGGAATCCTAAAGACCGGTTTGATGGATAAAGCAAATCTAGGCCAGGAAAGCGGTCTGATGCTGCGAAATATGTATGAGAAATACGGTCCTGCCTACACCGCAGACCTTTTAGGCAAGATTTCCAAGCTGGGAATTGCTGTCCTGGCGCGGCGCGGTTTTTCCATAGGTGTGAGAGACCTTGATCTTGCTGAAGAGACGCGGGAAGAGATTGATGCCATTATCAGGAAAGCAGAGGAAGACGCGCTAAAGTTGATTGATGATTTTTATGCCGGAAAATTAGAAATCCTCCCAGGAAGAACCATGGCAGAAACACTGGAACTGCGAATCTTAGAAGTTCTAAATAAAGCGCGAAACAAAAGCGGCGACATCGCCATACGCCAGGTTCGTGAAAGCACAGCCTTGACGATGGCAAAATGCGGATCGAGAGGAAATCCCCTTAACATCGCGCAGATGACTGCAGTAGTAGGCCAACAAGCCTTGCGGGGAAAGCGAATCGAAACCGGGTTCAAGGAAAGAACTTTATCGTACTTCAAGAAAAATGATCTAAGCCCCAAGTCGAGAGGGTTTATCAGGAATAATTTTAAGAGCGGGCTGACGCCGAGTGAATTCTTCTTCGGCGCCATGACTGGAAGGGATGCACTGATGGACACGGCCTTACGGACGCCGAAATCAGGATACCTGTACCGAAGATTATCAAACGCCATGCAGGATCTTAAAGTTGCCTATGACAACTCTGTCCGGGACGCCAGTGGGAAAATAGTTCAGTTCTCCTATGGAGAAGACTCATTGGATGTTTCCAAAACCAAAAACGGCGTCATCGACGTAAAAGAGATTATTGAACAAATGACCGGAGGGGAACAATGAAAATCTATAAAGATTTTCAAGCATTCTGGAGGAATACAATGAAAATCTATCAGATTTTCAATCATTCCGGGGGAATACAATGAAAGCAGAACATGAAGCAGTAATTGACAGCTATGCGCACATCCTTCCAGATTCAATACGCGAAGAAGTCAAAAGACACCTTCCTAGCGGCATCTCAAAATCGGATCTTTCCAAAGTTATGGAAACGATTGTTGCTACCTATAACTCTACAAAGATAAGCCCTGGCGAATGTGTCGGGCTGGTAAGCGCAGAAAGTATCGGCGAACCTGGCACGCAGATGACGCTTAACACCTTCCACTTTGCCGGAGTTGCTGAGATGAACGTCACTACCGGTCTGCCGAGGATTATTGAGATCTTTGACGCGCGGAAGGAGCTTAAAACGCCGATGATGGAAATCTTTTTGAAAAGCACTCACAACTCCATCGAAAACGTCAAGCAGTTTGCCACAAAGATCAAGGAAACTGTTCTGGGAGAGCTTGTTTCTGAATATTCACTAAATATTTTTGATCAGGTGCTGAAAGTAAAGCTTAACAAAGCAGTATTAGACGACTATAACCTGCCAGGAAAGGAGCTGGTTAAATTCGTCAAGACCAAAGCTAAGGGCTTCACCATCCAAAGCAGTGACGAAGAGATCCTCTTCACCAAAAAAGGGAAAGCTGAGGATATCAAAGACCTTTACAATCTTAAAGAGAAAATAAAGGATATTAAAATACTGGGCATCAAAGGGATAAAGCAGGTTCTCCCGGTGCGGCGGGGGGAGGAATATATCGTACTCACGTCTGGAACTAACTTGAAAGATATCCTTGCTCTTCCTGAAGTTGATGCTATCAGAACTTTCAGCAATGATATTTACGAGATCCATGCTGTCCTGGGCATTGAAGCAGCCCGGGAGACGATCATTAATGAAGTATTCAGAGTTATCGAAGCACAGGGATTGAACATTGACATAAGGCATATCATGCTTGTCGCTGACATCATGTGCGCAACAGGAGAAGTCCGAGGTATCACTAGATACGGTGTAGTGAAAGAAAAAGCCAGCGTCCTGGCACGGGCATCATTCGAAACCCCCATAAAACACCTGATCAATGCTGCCTTGGAAGGCGAAGTTGATAATTTGACCTCGGTGGTAGAAAATGTCATGATTAACCAGCCGGTTCCTCTCGGAACAGGACTCCCTGGTTTGATGACCAAAATGAAGTAGGGAATGAGACAATGGCACAAAAAGAAGACATAAGCAATGATTTAAAAGATCTGAAAGTAAAACTCCAGCAGCAGAAAGTAGTTATTGGTGCTGACAGGGTCCTGAAAGCCTTGAGGAAGAATGCCGTGACCAAAGTGTTTCTCTCCAGCAATTGCCCGGTGAAGACAAAGGGTGATGTGATGCATTACGCTGCATTGGCAGGGGTTCCTGTTTTGCAATTAGAGTTAGATAATGAAGAGCTGGGATTATTCTGCAAGAAAAACTTCTTGATAGCGGTGCTTGGAACAGAAGAGTAAACTGTAAAGGGGATCATGAAAAAAGTAATACTGGACCAAGAGACATTCGGGTTATCTTCTTTGATGGAACGGATTACCGGCACACGTGTTAAAGACTGCTTTAAGGATGATGACGGCATAATTTATTTCATTGTCGCTCAAGGCTTCCTGGGCAAGGCCGTGGGCAAGAAAGGAGCAAATGTTAAGAGAGTCCAGCAGGAATTAGGAAGAAAAATCAGGATCATTGAATTTGCTGACGATCCAGTCGGTTTTGTCAAGAATGTTATTTACCCCGTTACTGCTGAAGAGATCATTGAAGCAGACGATAGTGTAATGATCAGAGACGCCAACAAGAGAACCAGAAGCCTGCTCATCGGCAGGGGCGGTAAAAATCTGCAATTGATCAACAGGGCCGTAAAACGGTTTTTTAATAAAGAAGTGAAGGTGGCATAGGAAAAAACGGAAATTCTGAGAATTTCCGTTATCTTTATAAATAAACCAGTATCCCATATCTAAAACCAAAAGATCGGTCAAAAACTATAATGGCAAACAAGTCACGAGGATTAGGATCGGCAAATAAGCTGAAGAAGCGGCGCAAGCAGTTCCGGCTCCAGAGCAGGACTAAGCTGAAAAAGAAGGTTGATCCCCTCGCAGGCTCATCGCAGGCAAAAGCGATCGTTTTAGAAAAGATTCAGGTCGAAGCAAAACAGCCTAACTCAGCCATGAGGAAATGCGCCAGGGTGCAGCTGGTGAAGAATGGAAAACAGATTACTGCCTTCATGCCTGGCGACGGTGCGCAGAAATTGATTAACGAGCACGATGAAGTTATAGTTGAATGTATCGGCGGAAAGATGGGACGTGCAAAGGGAGATATTCCCGGCGTGCGATGGAGAGTTATCAAAGTGAACGATCAGAGTTTAAACGCCTTGCTGAGAGGTAAGTTAGAGAAGGCAAGAAGGTAAAACCTAAAAATGACCACGATCAAATTTTTTAACAAATGGACTGCGGAAGGGATTTCTGTGGAAGATCCAGGTTTAGTGACCTATATCACCCTTGAGCCGAAAATAGTTCCTAAAACCGGAGCACGGTATGCCGGAAACAGGTTCCATAAGTCACAAACTTTCATTGTTGAGCGATTGGCCAGCAAACTTATGAATTCAGGGCACAGAAGCAAGAAGCATTTTATGAGTTCCGGACATAACACCGGAAAGAAAAGTAGAGGCCTTCTCATCACTCAAAAAGCACTGGCAAAAGCAGAACAGAAACTGAAAAAGAATCCTCTTGCTGTGCTGGTGAAAGCTGTTGAGAATGCCGCTCCACGCGAGGAAGTCATTTCCATCGAATACGGTGGAGCAAGATATCCGAAAGCAGTAGAAGTTGCGCCGCAGCGAAGAGTCGATCTTGCACTTCGTAATATCACCCAAGGTGCATATGTCCGCAGCTTCAACAAGAAGATCAAGATCGAAGATGCATTAGCAGATGAGCTTGTTAATGCTGCCATGTGCAGCGGGAAAAGCGCAGCTATCGCCAAGAAACGGGATTTAGAACGACAGGCGATAAGTAGTAAGTAAGCAGTAGGGGTGGTTTTACGTGTTCTTTAATTATGGCTTATACTACTTTTAGCACGGACAAGGCAGATTATGTTTTGCAGTTAGGGAATCATAGAACTCTCAATAAGCAGGTTGATATTTTTGAAGGGATTGATGCGTTAGTGGTTGAAACTGGAGAAGACCGTCTAGAAAATTATTTAGAAAATGATCCCCAATATGGACTCCAACTTCAGTATTGTGCCGGTAATAATATCCCTGTTTTCGGAACAGATGCAGCACATACGCCTTCTGGATCCTTACGAGGCATAATAAGTTTTATACCAACAGTATTACTTGGTCCACTTTATTCCTATTATGGGGCGACTCCAAAAAAAATAAATAATCTAGTTCTCAACATTTGTGCTAATTATCAATTCATTCTTCAAGATTTAATTATTGAAGAAAGAAACGCGGTTAATGCCCAAAAAATAGAAGAATTTGTCGCTCCCCTTATAACTGAAAGAGTAGGAAGAAAACCACTTCTGGGCATAATTTTTGGTACAATTCACATGGGCCTTAAACCAGACCTACAATCAAAACGTAGAAGAGATTTTACACTTTGGAACTGGAGAAATTGTAATTTTGGAAAATGGGCTGGTTGTGTAGAAGAAGATTTGAATCTTGTACAAGAAGCAAATTACGATGGTAAAGAATGGAAAATACAACGATACACTCCCCCTCTCTTTGACTAGTTCTCTTTCTTATTACTATTCCACTTCCTCAAAAAACCATCCTTAAACTCTGTAAATGTCCCTGTCTTAATATTTTTCTTCGCTTTCTCTATCAGCTGAAGCACAAAGTAAAGATTGTGGATGCTCATCAATCTTTTTGCAGCTGGTTCTTTTATTTTGGTAAGATGATGTAAATATGCTTTCGTAAAGTTTTTACAGGTATGGCACTTGCATTTCTTATCGATAGAAGTAAAATCATGTTGGTACTTTAATCCGTCAATATATATCCGGCCAGTAGCGGTAAAAAGAGTACAGTGTCTTGCATTTTGCGTTGGATAGACAGAATCAAAACAATCGATACCTCTACCAATCAATTCCAGCAGCTCTTCAGGACTTCCTACACCCATCACATACCGCGGCTTATCTTTAGTAATAAAAGGCAGAGCCGCATCAACAGCAGCATACATCTCTTCCTTTGATTCACCAATGGCTACTCCACCGATGGCAATACCGTCAAAATCAAGAGAGTTGATGAATTTAGCGGATTCTTCTCGCAAGTCAGGATAGAAATTGCCCTGCACGATACCAAACAATAATTGTTTGGAATGTTTGGAATCATTTTTCAATTTCTGATGCCATTGTAAAGATTCCTTGCCCCAGCGATGGGTGTTTTCCATTGCCATTCTGGCTTCTTCCTTGCTTACTCCATATCCTGACATGTCATCCAGCATCATCGCTACGTCGCTGCCTAAGGTTAATTCAATGTTCATGATCTTTTGCGGTGTTATGACCACCGAGCTATTATCGAACGGGTTTCTGAAATGCAGCCCTTTCTTGCTCTTGGTCTGGAACATGGTGCGGGACATCTGGAATCCGCCGCAATCAGTAAAGATAATACCCTTAAAATTCATGAAATTGTGCAGACCAGATAATTTTTGTACTGTCTCTATTCCTGGTTTGAAACTCAGGATTAAAGCATTGGAAATTAATGCTTTTACTCCTGCTTTCTGATAATCATCAGTGGTAAGATACTTTCCAGTAGCCTTGGTTGCTGCCGGCATAAAGAATGGTGTTTCGATGATGCCATGGGCTGTCTTGAGCTTTCCTACGCGTGCGTTTCCAGACTGATGAGTTATGGTGAAGGTCATTTTCTTTGGCTAAGCTTTTAATTAGATAATAAACCCAGAATTTTACATTCTTTGGAAAGTATTCCCAGGAATTTCTTGTAAGATCCCTTTTTGTTCAGAAGGCACTTTTCCTGCAGTACAAACTTCCTCTAGAAAAGAGAGTACACCACTATTATATAGTTCCCCAGACCCCAATCGATCCGCAGCCGCTTGCAATAAACTGAAATATCCCCCTAAAAAAGGGGCAACATCTTTCCCAGGGGCTCTTTGGATCAATAGTTCTACTAAATATAATCCTTCCTGTCCTAAGATATTCCTTCCATTATAGGTAACATTAGTGGATCTTAATAGTAATCTAGCATCCCTTTCTAGTTCCGCTTCGTCAGGCAATCCGTTACGGGGAAAATCTCTTGGAACTGTAAGCACTCTTCTTCCGGAAAACCTTTCTGTAAACCCGAGAACACTTCTCAATTTTTGAATTTCCTCCTGGACTTGTATCTCTTCCTCTGTGTCTATCATATGAGCTACATACTCCATCCCTCCTTCCGGAGTCACAAAAAGAGGACACATTCCAATGACTGGAAGAAAAGTCACGTAGTCTCCAGAGTTGTCTATATCAAATCCTTTATGATGTGTTTCAGCCATGATTGAGGTCTTCTGTATCACCGTTTTTAAAATTTTCGTCGTATTTTTTTGCAAAGTCCCTTAAGCAGCCTAAACTTTTTTAAATATAGATCGGAATTTCCTTAGCCATGATCATTTTAGGGGTAGAATCAACCGCCCATACCTTCGGAATCGGCATCATTACCGATAAAGGCAAGATCCTTGCCAACGTCAAAGATAGTTATACTTCTAAAGATGCAGGCATGATCCCGCATGAGATTGCTGAACATCATGAAAAGGTTGCCGATAAAATTCTTAAGGAAGCATTCAAAGCGGCAGAAGTGGACTGGAAAGACATTGATCTGATAGCTTATTCTGCCGGTCCTGGCTTGGATCCAGCTCTTTGGAAAGGCTATAATATCGTCAAAGAATGGGCAAAAAAACATCAGAAAAAACTGGCCGGTGTAAATCATTGCTGTGCCCATCTCAGTATCGGAAAGCTGTGGAACGAGTTGAAAGATCCAGCCTATTTGTACGTTTCCGGTGTAAATACACAAGTTATTGTGCAGGAACAAGGACAACAGGGTAAAGAAGGAAGATATCATGTTATGGGCGAAACTCTGGACATCGGCTTGGGAAACATGCTGGATAAATTTGGCCGTATCTTAGGCTTAGGATTTCCCGCAGGTCCTAAAATTGAAGAATTGGCTAAGAAGGGAAAGTATGTCGAGCTGCCATACATCGTTAAGGGGATGGATGTCTCTTTCTCAGGACTATTAACTAAAGCGCAACAGTTATTCGAGCGAAAACAAGCCAGTAAAGAAGATCTCTGTTTCTCCTTGCAAGAAACTGCTTTCGCCATGTGCGCAGAAGTAGCTGAACGTGCTCTCGCGCATACTGGTAAGAAAGAACTATTGTTAGTCGGCGGCGTTGGCGCAAACAAACGCTTCTGTGAAATGCTTGATTTGATGTGCCAGGAACGAGAAGCCAAATTCTACAAAGTACCCCTGGATTTGGCTGGCGATCAGGGTGCGATGATCGCCTGGGAAGGATTCCTGCGCAAAGATAGTCATGGTGATATGGAAGTAAATCCGCATTGGAGAGCTGATGAAGTATGAGAAAATTATCATTAGCTGCGCTCGTCCTGGCTGCCTGCCAGACCATCTCTTCCCCTTTAACAGAATCAGAACCATTATCTAGACCAAATACCTGTACTTTTACAACCATCAATGGTATTGTGCTACCCCCTCACAAACAATACGACCATGTTGAAAAAGAAATAGTGTTTGAAGACCTTGATTGGGGCTGGCATCTGGCGGAGTCCGGGTATTACCAAAACGGCCAACCAACAGTCATCTATAATGCGACAGGCATGCAGAGATATCCTGCAGAATTTCAAGCCTTTGTCTTTCATCATGAGATAGGTCATTTTAAACTAAGGCATTTCAGATCCCCTCTTCCAGATAGGATTACTTTTCTTCAACGTGAGAAGGAAGCCAATTGTTATGCGATAGACTATTTTGAAGATGTCTTAAAATGCTCGCCGGAACAGATGAAGATAATTTTTGAAGAATCCCTGCCTTACTGGTTCCCTGACGAAGTTCCAGGCTTCAAGGAATGTTTAGGCAAATGAAAATCTGATAAAGGCTAGTATGATTCCACAGACAGTCCCTTGATTCTGCCAAAATGTTTCACATTTCGAGTGAGGACCTTTTCCTGGTGATGTTTTGCAATCCCTGCGATCATGCAGTCCTCCGGCTCTATCCGTAAGCCTTCACGTACTAACATTCCGTCTATCTTTCCGCCTTGTTCAGCGCTTTCTTCATCAAGCTCCAGAACCAGTTGAGAATCCAAAACTTCTAAGACCTTTCTTTTTTCTTGCTCTGGCCTAGAACTTCTGGCTATACCACTCCAAAGTTCAAATATTGTGGGAGTGGTAACGAATAGATTCTCTTGCCCCTGAATTGCCCAAAACTTATTCACCGCATCAGGCTGACGATCCATCAAATCCACAACGAATGAAGTATCAAGTATCATTGCAGCCTCTGAGCGATGCGATCAACACGTTCCCTAGATGCCTTTCTTCTTTCCCGGATGTGAGTTCGTAGTTCTTCTGCCTCTTTGTGAGTTAAAATTCCAATCAGCTCAGAAAGAGAGCGCTTAGGAAAATTCCGTACAATTACTTCGCTAAAGCTTTCATCTCTTTCCTTTGCTTTTAGCAGCCGTTCGTAGGCATCTTCGGTTATAGTTAATGTTTTCGTTGCCATAAACATACGTGTATGTACGTGCATATTTAAATTTTTCGGCAAAAGGCTTAAAATTGCTCAACATAAATAATAACTCCTAATGAAGAAGGCAATAGTCCTGGCCGCGCTAACTCTTTCCAGCTGCCAATCCGTTTACACTCCACAAACACCCCAATACGATACTCGGAGAAACCAGATTGCCTTTATGTCAAAAGCAGATGTCAAAGGCGGTGCGCAAGCGGGATACAATCAAGAAGGAAAGCCCTTTGTCGAGTACGATCCATCGTATCTGGGAAGATTTCCTGAAGAAGTGCAAATATTCATCTTCAACCATGAGATAGGGCATATTATACTAGGACACGGCGCGGTGGAAAATCTGCTGCTCCCTGAAGAAGAAGTAAATAACCTCGAGAGAGAAGCGGATTGTTATGCTGTCCGTCATTTAGAAGATGAACTGCACTATACCTCAGTACAAATTGAGACTGTTCATACCTATGTTTCTAAATATATCAGTAAAGAACGGGCAAAGAAGATGCTAAAATGTGCGACCTTAAAATAACTACTAAATCACCAATAGGTTTATAAACCAAAAAATCCCCATTAATCCTATATTTTATCGTCGATAAAGTTGATTTCACGAACTTACAAAATGGAACCTACGCCAGACCAAAAAACAGGCCAAAATCCTGCCCCTAAAAAAGAGTACGGAGCAGCCCAGATCCAGGTACTGGAAGGGCTGGAAGCGGTGAAAAAACGTCCAGGCATGTATATTGGCGATACTGGCATCCGCGGATTACACCATCTAGTATGGGAGATTGTCGATAATTCTATCGACGAGGCTTTAGCTGGGCATTGTACTAAGATAAAGGTTCTTGTTCATCCCGATAATTCCATCACTGTCTTTGATAACGGCCGAGGCATCCCCGTAGATATACACCCTAAGTACAATATGACTGCTTTACAGGTAGCTTTGACCAAACTCCACGCCGGCGGCAAGTTTGACAAGGAATCCTATAAAGTTTCGGGGGGCCTTCATGGAGTAGGATTAAGCGTGGTTAACGCCCTTTCTATCACCTTAGAAGTCCAGATCAAGAGAAATGGAAAAGTCCATTACCAGCAGTATTCGCAAGGGAATCCGCTGGGAGAAGTCAGGGTTACCGGGGAAACTGCCGAAACCGGTACAATTGTACACTTTAAGCCAGATGAAGGAATTTTCACCGAAACAGAATATCATTATGATATCCTTGCCAAAAGATTAAGGGAATTAGCTTTCCTTAACAAAGGGATCGAGATAGAACTGGTAGATGAACGAGAACAAGACAAACATGATCTGTTCAAATATGAAGGCGGCATCAAGCAATTCGTAGAATTCGTAGATCAAAACAAACAGCCGTTGCATGGAGTTATCTACTTTGAAAAAAGCAAAGACAATACCGTAGTAGAAATAGCTCTACGCTACAATGCCAGCTATCAGGAAAACGTCTTTTCCTTCGTCAACAACATCAATACTATTGAGGGAGGAACACACCTCTCGGGATTCAAGACTGCCTTAACCAGAGTGTTAAACAACTTTGCCAAGAAATTATTCAACGGAAAAGAAATAAAACTTACCGGCGACGACATGAAGGAGGGGCTTACTGCAGTCATATCAGTCAAAGTTCCTGAACCTCTTTTTGAGGGGCAGACCAAAACTAAGCTTGGGAACAGCGATGTCTTTGGGATAGTAAGCTCTGTCGTGAATGACGAACTGAATACATATTTTCAAGAAAACCCAACTTCCGTAAAAACTATCATTGGGAAATGCATTGATGCAGCCCGAGCAAGAGAAGCTGCCAGAAAGGCTCGTGAATTAACCAGAAGGAAGGGAGCTTTAGATGGCGCAGGATTACCAGGAAAATTAGCAGATTGCAGCAGCAAGGACATGACTAAATGTGAAATTTTTATCGTGGAAGGAGATTCTGCGGGCGGTTGTTTTTCAGGAGATACAAAAGTTGCACTTGCAGACGGCAGAAATCTTTCCTTTGAAAAATTAGTTGAAGAGCATAACCAAGGAAAAAGAAATTTTTGTTACACGATTAAAAACGATGGAACAATAGGAATAGAAGAGATTAAACATCCAAGAATTACCAAGAAAAATGCTGGAGTAATCAAAATTGTTCTTGACAATGACGAAGAAATTGTTTGTACTCCTGATCATCAATTTATGCTTCGCGACGGAACATATAAAGAAGCAAAAGAACTCGTTAATACTGATTCTCTAATGCCCTTACGAAAGCAATTATCACGTAAAGGGGAGAGGATAACTATTGAAGGATATGAATTAGTTTATGATAACGAACAACATCGATGGATTTTTACACATATGTTGGCTGATGAATGGAATATTAAAAACGAGAGTTATACTGCAAACTCAGGAGCACACAGGCACCATGTTAATTTCAATAAATTGAATAATAACCCAACTAATATTATAAGATTAACAGACCAAGAACATTTTGATTTACATAGGAAGCATATCCGCAAAACTCTGCATACTGACGAAGTTAAGGAAAAATGCAGAGTATTGAAGCAGACCGCTGAATTTAAGCAAATGATGAGCCAGAGAATGAAAGAACCCCAAACCAGAACAATTCTCAGCGAACAGGCAAAGAATCAATGGAAAAGTGAAGAATATAAAGAATTTATGAAGAACAAGTTTTTAGAATTTTATCATCAAAATGAAGAATATCGTCAAGAAAATAATAAGCTTCTCAACCTGGCTCAACAAGAATATTGGAATAAAGAAGAAAATCGTGAAGAGCAATCGAAACGAGTAAGAAAATATTTTATTGACCATCCTGAAAAAAGAGGATTATTGTCAGAATCAGCTAAAAGACAATGGGAAAATGAAGAATTGCAAAAATGGAGAAGTGAAAAGACTAAACAACAGTGGACTCCAGAATTCAGAGCAAAACGGAGAGAAACATACAATCAGACCTATTTCATAGAAACGTTGAAGGCATTGCGTAAAGTATATGACCAATGTGGAGAGATTGATATAAATATTTACACTGAATTGCGGAAGACCAGTGAAAATAAAAATTTATTGAAATTCAACACTTTTACCCAAAGATTTTTCTGGAATGATCCTGAAGAAGCAATAGAAGCAGTAGAAAATTTTAATCATAAAATAAAAGAAAGTATCAAGCTACATCAAAAGATTGACGTATATGATATTGAAGTCCCCCACACGCACAACTTTGCCTTGGCTTCAGGAGTATTTGTCCACAACAGCGCCAAGCAAGGCCGTAACCGTGAATTCCAAGCCATTCTGCCTTTACGGGGAAAAATACTCAACGTAGAAAAAGCACGCTTGCACAAAATCATGGAAAATAAAGAGATTATCGCCATGATTATTGCTTTAGGAACAGGAGTGGGTGAAGAATTTGACGTTGCTAAGTTGCGTTACGACAAGGTTGTAATCATGACTGATGCCGATGTCGATGGGTCGCATATCATGACCCTAATCTTAACATTTTTCTATCGGCACATGACCCCTTTAATTGAGAAAGGGCATATCTATATTGCCATGCCTCCACTGTACAGATTACAAAAAGGAAAACGCGTGGAATATGTTTATTCCGACGCAGAGAAACATAAACTTGCTCTAGAAATGGGTGAAGGTGTGGGAATACAACGCTACAAGGGCCTGGGAGAGATGAACCCGCAGCAATTATGGGAAACTACTATGGATCCCATAGTACGGAAACTGAAACAAGTAGCCGTTGAAGATGCTATCGTCGCTGATCAGACTTTTACTATTTTGATGGGCGATGAAGTAGAACCAAGACGAAACTTCATTGAGAAACACGCCAAGGAAGTTGTCAATTTGGATGTTTGATTTTACCTTATGCATTATTTAGTTGATAGGATTTTAGTTAATACAACAATTTCCCCTTTTTATCCAATCTCCTGTTAATTTTCTCAGTTAATTCTCTCTGGTACTGATCCATTCTTCCTGATGTCGCCAAGTTATGCCGTTTCAGGAAATTCGCAATAGAGTTCATATCTCCTTTTTTCACGCCATATGTTGTAAAAAGATGTTTCTTGTAAAATTGGAGGACTAATCGCTCATGAATCCTCCTGTTTTTCAAAGCTCTTGTGCTGATGATGCCATTTTTGCTTTTGATAAATTTTGCCCTGTATTCAACTGCAGGAAAAACAACTTGAAACAGAAATTTTGCTTTCTTCAGGTGAAACTCGGAAGTCACAACAGTAAAAGCTGTTATCTTTAATTTGTCCAAGATTTTCCGGGAGTAGTAAGCGTTGGAGAATGTGTCTCTTGATCTATCCTCTAAAAGTATTTTTCTCTGAGATACACCATTCTTAACAAGGTATCTCTTTCCTGCCTCAGCTTCTGATATTCTCCGTTGCAAACCCTCTTTCCGGTATGTCCCTCCAGAAGAGCAGATGACATAATCAAATTTCTTCTCCATTGCAAGGCCCTTATCGTACCGCAATTTAGTATGTTGATTAAGTTGGTTTCCACGCAGGCCGCCGCCAAGAATGATTAAGCATTTCGTACTCATGATTTAGCTGAATAGCGTTGAATTTTTATAAAGATTCCTTTTCAGCAACGGAAAATTTTAATAGTTTGCCAATCCAGACAAAGCATGCAACGAAAAATCGACTTAACGGTTGGTGGTTATATCATCCATAACAATAAAGTTCTCCTCATACATCACAACAAGCTAAACCTCTGGCTTCCGGTCGGTGGACACATCGATGAAAATGAAACTCCCGACCAGGCTTTGAGGAGAGAAATCAAGGAAGAGGTTAATCTTGATGTTGAGATCATCGGCAAATCTGCTGTTCCTCTGGTTGGAAACGCAAAACTGAATCTAGCCTTGCCGTTTCATACTAACCTTCATTCCGTCGGTGACCATGATCATTACTGCTTATTCTACCTTTGCAAAGCAAAGAATCCGCACGACCTTAAAATAAACAATGAATTGAGAAATGCAGAATGGTTCTCGCAAGAGGATTTAGAACAGGAAAGAGTGCCGAAGGATGTTAAGCACATTGCTTTGGAAGCATTTCAGATATCAAAAAGTAATGAGAACTAGGTATCTTTAATTTAGATCTTCAAACTTGTAATCTTACTAACACCGTCATTCATGCTCACGCCAAACAAAGTGTCGGCTTCAGAGATGATAGAATCATTATGTGAGATGACAATATATTGTGCATTGTCAGCATACTTGCGGATCAGTTTAGCCAATATTTCTGAATTATGTTTGTCAAGAGCGGCATCAATCTCGTCCAGGATATAAAATGATGCCGGCTGGTACTCCTGGATAGCAAAAATGAAGGATAGCGCAGTGAGGGTTTTCTCCCCGCCAGACAGGGATTTGATGTCCATAAACCTGTTTCCGATAAGTTTTACCTTAATGGACAAGCCGTCCTCAAAAGGGTTATCCTTGTTTTCCAGATGCAAGAAGGCTTTTCCTTTGGTAAAGAGGTTGCTGAAAATTGCCTGGAAATTCTCATTAGCTTTATCGAAGGTTCTCATGAAGTGATCTTTTTTCTTAGACTCAATCTCGTTCATGAGAGTAAGAACGTCAGTTTTCTCTTTTTCAAGACCTTCCTTTTTCTCAATCAGCCTGTTGAACTCAGTTTCAACTTGCTCATACACTTCCAGGGCTTTCATGTTGACGGCAGACATTTGCGCCAGCATCACTTCAAACTTGTTGATCTCCTGCTGTAACTCTTGCACGCTTTTGTTTTTGAAAACTTCTACACCTTTATATTTGGCAAACTCTTCCTCCAGTCCGGCCAGCCTGGCTTTCACTTCAGCATTTTTGAGCGAAACCAAATTAATTTCCCGCTCAGAATTCCGCGCTTTCTCCCGAAGGGCTTCGATTTCATTCTCTGACTTCATAATCTCAGAGCTTACAGCTTCCCGCTTATTAAAAAGCTCCTTGTATTTGGAATAGAATTCTTTACTCTCTTTTTCCTTGACTGCCAGCTCTTTTTCTTTCCCGCCTATTCTGGCGCTGAGCGCCTGTATCTCAGCTGAAAATGTTCCCTCCTCTTTCTGATGCTGCTTCAGGATTTCGGCAATTTTCTCTTTCTCGGGAGCCAGAAGCTGGTCCATCTGTGAAGACGCGTTTTTGAGGTCATTCTCCAAGCGTAAGATATCTTCCCGGCATTTCTGCCGCGACTCCTCAAAAGCCTGCAGCTGAGCCAGAAGACGTGGATCGCGCAGCTGGCTGATCTCAGAACGCAAGGTATTTTTCCGCGACTTGAGCATGGCAAGATCTTTGTTAATAGTGCCGACATCCTTTTGAACGGCTGACAGCCCGGCCTCGACGTCCTTCAATTTTTGCTGCAGCTCTTTCTTTACCTCAACAGAAGCATCCAGATCCTGAGTGTCAAGGTGAAGGGTTTTTTCCAGTTTAATTACCTCTGCTTCCAACTCAGCTTTGTGATTGCGAAGAGAAGAAATCTCCTGCATGTTCTGTTCGCGTTTCAGCTCGATATTGGCAAGAACTCCTTCCACTTCCGAGATCTCGTTCTCCAGACGCTGAAGATCGTCAAGGGAATCCTTCTCCTTAAATCCTGCAGAGCTTTTAGCAAGAAAGCCGCCACGCATCACGCCGCTGCCTTCAGCGATGCTGCCGTCAACCGTGGCCATCTTTATTTTTCCGATCCCAACTTTCCGTGCAATGTCAATATTTTCAACAACCAGAGTTTTGCTGAACACATAGGCAAATGCTTTTTCATATTTCGGCTTGAATGAGATCAGATTGAGCGCAAAATCATGCACACCGGCTTCTTTGCGCAGCTTCTCATCCTCCTTGGAGATCTCGCCGTACTTTATCTTATTGAGAGGAATAAAAGATGCTGATCCAAGTTTGTTATTTTTCAGATATTTGATGCAGTCAGCAGCAGTTTTGTCAGAGTCCACAACAACATGGTGCATCTTTCCTCCTGCTGCAGCTTCCAGGGCTGGCGCAAATCTAGCATTGACCTGGCCCAGTTCAGCAATTGTGCCATGGACACCGTCAAATTTCCGCCGATTGTCGAGAATAGCTTGGACTGCCTTGTTGCTGGCCAATCCGGCCTGGATCGACAAGGTTTTAGCATTAAGATGAGCATGTTTTTCCTGCAGTTCCTGCAATTTCCGCCTGGCATTGCCAAGCTGTGAAGCAAAACCGCTGTCCGATTCCAGACATTTATTCAGGCGTATAGTGGACTCTTTAAACTGGGACTTATAACGCTGAAGCTCTTTGATCTGGTCCTGATTCTGCTTCTCCACTTCCTTGACTTTCTGTATCCGCTCGTCGATAGTCTGGAGCTGGTAGTCAACCCGGTCTTTTTCCCTTAGCAGCTCCTGCTGCTGCTGGCGTACTTTCTGCACTTCTTCCTGCTTTTCTTCAATCAGCTTGTCTTTACTTTCTATTTCCGTCTCCAGCTCCTGGGATGTTTCAATCTTATTTTTTTTCTTGAACTGCCCGATGCTGTTTTCCAAGTCCTGCAGCTCTTTTCTCTTCCGCTGTAGATTCAACTCATTGTCTTTGAGCTGCTTCCTGTTAGAAGAAGTTTTTTCTCCGAGCTCTTCCAGCTCTAAGGTAAACTGGTCTTTTCGCTGCCTGATCTTGTTAATCTCATCTTTTAAAGTAGAAACCCTGGTCCTGTCTTCTGCCAAGGTCACTTTCAAGTTCTCAATATGAGTATGCACCTTGAGCTGTTCCTTCTCCCCTTTTTGCTCGATCTGCTGGTTGATATCTTTTATAGTATCTTTCTGCGCCTGCACCTCTTCTTTCAGTTTTCCGATCTTCTCCTCAAATGAAGAAATTTTTTCCTGATGAGCAGCTATTTCTGTATCATATTTTCCTTTAATCTCCTCTTTTTCCTGTATATGAAGATGAAGATAAGTCGCCTTATTGGAATCGATTTTATCTTTAAGCCCTTTGAATTTCAGGGCCTGATCCCGATCCTTCTTCAGCTCCTTCATGTAGGTGCCGCGTTCTTTAAGGATGATCCCGGCATTGTTGAGTTTCTCCTCTACTTTATTCAGCTCCAGCAGAGCTTTATGCTTTTTCTCTTCATATACCGACACGTCGCTTATTTCTTCAATGACCTTCCGCCGTTCTAACGGAGGCATATCTACAAACCGGGTGATGTCACCTTGGAGGATGATATTGTAGCCGTTAGGGTTGATTTTCGCTAGTCCTAAAAGGTCTACCACCTCAGAACGGGTTTTCTTTTTGTTGTTGATCTTGTAAATGCTGTTCCCTGTTTTGGTGATGGTTCTGCTGATGACTACTTCTTCCGCATCAAGGGGGAAGATCTTGTTTTTATTGCTGAAAGCTATCTCCACCGATCCTGCTGACGCTGGTTTCTTATTCTTGCCGCCATTAAAGATAAGATTGGCAGCTTTCTCTGCGCGCATCGATTTGGCAGAGATTCTCCCCAGGACAAAACAAAGGGCATCTCCTACATTACTTTTCCCTGAACCATTAGGGCCTAGAATACAGTTGTATTTGCCATCAAACGGGACGTCTGTCTTGTGGGCGAAGCTCTTGAATCCATGTATAGTGATCCTGTTGATGATGGTCATTTTAAGGCCCTTTCCTTCTTAGAAATGTTTCGTTTTTGCTTTATAAAGATTGCTATTGTATATTCCTTACTGAAGTATCCCGAAATTATTTCGCTGAGAAAATAAGGGTCACCGCCTTAATACGAACGGTAGAATCCGCATAATCCTTGATTGCGGAAGGTAACGGAAAACAACGATTTTCCGGAACCTCCCGAAAATCTCCGATTTTCGTTAGGGGTTGCTCCTTACGGGAAGGTATCAGAAATAGTGATTTCTGGAACCTCCCAAAAACGTTTCACGTTTTTGATAGGAGCCGCAATAGGGAGGTTGTAGCGGAAAGTGAGTTGGCGGTGACCCCGAACGAAGGTGAGTTTTCTCAGCGAAAAAACGAAAAAATATCCGGATACTACAATTGTATATTCCTCACTGAAGAGGAAGGGCTAGAACAGATAAGCTTCGCACACCGATAGCACTATTTGTCCACAAACTTGATCCTGCCGTCAACTGTAGCGATGTCATAATCAGATTTAAGGAAGGTGTTATAGCTATCATAGCCTATCAGCTCTACAGAACAAAAATGCATGATCGACAAAGCCAATGAAGGAGAGATCAGTTTCCTGGCCAGAAGAGTATTCTGAACATCTCCTTCAGGACCTGGTTTGGAAAGAGCACGAGCATATAATAAGATAACCCCTTTTGGTTTGCCAGCAGCATAGCGGACCTCAATCCGCAGACGTTCTGGATCAGCGGCTTCCGTTCTGTTTTCAAGGTAATCGGCCACAACTTCCGCTTCCTCTGCAGTGACATGGTACTTCTCAACAAGATCATCGAGATAATCTTCTGCAAAGGAAAGTGTCCTGGATGGACTAACTTCTGATTCAGCAGCCAGGGAATAGGTAGCTGGACTGTCGACCTCCAGGTTATTCTTATAAATATAGACCGTGCCAAGATCTGTGCCTAGTGCGGAGAATGCTCTTAAGTAGAGCAGCCAGCCATATCTTCCATTCTGGTATTGCTGAAGAAGATCCTGTTCAACAGCAGGCAGAGGTGTTTCAGGCAGGAGAGTTTCAGACTGTAGATGCCTTGGAGCACAGGAGCTGAGAAGCCCGCAGAGCAGCGCTGGTAAGGTAACAAAGCGGTTCACTCTTGACCCCCACTCTCTACTGTTTTTCGGGTTATTTTCCGTCCCAACTTGTGCGCCAGATGCAGCGGTTCAGGCAGCTTATGCGGATAGACGTTTGTTTTTGCAACGATCTCCAGCGCAGTTTTTACCGAAACATTATGTCCAGGAGAAACATACAGAGGATTAGAATGTTCCCTAGTACGAATTTCAGATCCAAGAACCTCTCCATCGACCAAGACTTTTCCTTCTTCAAGGATGCCAAAGGTCAGGGCATCCTGAACTCCAATAGTTGGAATATTCAAGGCTAAGCCTAGATGGGAAGCCAGACCTATTCTTCGCTGATGAAGAACACCTGGACCTTTAACCAAAAGTACATCAGGCTCTTCATCAAGCAGGTTATACGCATCGATGAGCGCCGGCATTTCCCTATACGCAAGATAGCCAGTCTTATAAGGAAGGGGATTAGTCAGGACTGCTGTCTTGTGTTCTTTCATTTTGAGAGAAGGAAATTCACACACCACGACACTGGCAACCAGCTTCTCGCCCATTTGCAAGCAAGTTGCGCCGCCAATAGTGCGGATGTCGCTGAAGCTGTCCTGAAGCACGATTTTAGAGGATAATTTTAGTTGTTCCCGTTTTAATTCCAACAAGTCCATTGTAGGTCTCTTTTAGACCATCTATCACCAGATTTAGGAATTAACTATTAAAAATTAAAATAGGAGGATTCCCTTTCTTCATCCTTTCCTGCAACTTTTGCATCTTGCTCTTGGTTCCCTGCTACTTTCAGGTGTTCTCCAAAGGAATCAAAAAGATCTCGTTCAAGATCGCTAATAGTCGAATTCACATGACCTGGCCAATGAGCTACTGGATCTGTATCTGGTCTGTTTCGAATCCTCATTCCCCGCACCGAGTCAACGCTTTGGGGATCAATCATTTCTTGTGCTGTTTTGTATGGCATTAGTGATACCTCGTTTAATTTGTTAGGTGCATAGGCCTACCTTATCTTTATAAACTTTTTGGTTATTAATCACTAATTAGTAGGGAATAAAACCTTAAAGGCCCTAAAACTCAAAAGCCCGGTAAAGAGAAAGTTATTTATAACATTCCTTCTTCTTAACAACAGGTGTTGATGTGGTATTACGTGAGCAGGATAAACATTTCTTATCATCCTTATACATAGCTATTGCCATTATCTTCACTTGGAAAGGAATTTGGGACGGGCTTTATGAAGTGCCTTTCCTAGGAGACTTGAGCTGCCCGGCTTCTATTCAACTTGAAACTTGTACTCCTTTAGTGTTCCTCTTTTTGGGCTTTGCTATGCTCACCATTTCCGGAGCTATCTTTAAAGAATTTGACCCTTTAGGAGGGATCCAAAAGGCAGTCGACAAAACCTTGCATTCCATACAGGCGCATCAGGATAAGAAAAATTTTGAATTCAAGTATTATGACAAGGCACAAAAAAAGTATGTTACTATCCCTGCTGCTTGGGTAAAAAAGATAGAAAAAGGCGCCTTGGTAGTAGTGCCGCCAAAACAAAAACAAGAATTATTTATTCCTGTGCACAGAGTTAGTGAAGTGCTCTATAAAGGAAAACGCTATTGGAGATTATAACATGGTTGCTGGCGAAGACATTAAAAAATATTTTTGGTATATCTTTGGAACGATAGGAGTAGTGTTTTTCTGGGCTGGAGTATGGGACGGACTAGGATACATCCATCCTATCATCTCCAATCCCTGGCTGAGTTTAGTCTTAGGGATTACAATGTTAGGATTATCAGGAGTTATTTTCAAGGATGCTAATCCTCTCTGGGAAATAGAAAAACCAGTTAAATCTGAAGCAAAAAAAGTACATCGCCATCCACAAAAACATGAGTTCCATTTCAAATATAAAGATCATGTGAAAGATAAAGAGCTCCTCCTGCATGCAGGCAAACTGAAACGCATTGAAAAAGAATTTTTAGTATTTTTAGATAAAGGAAAAGAAGTTTTTATACCACTACATAGAGTTACCGAGATCCTTCACAAAGAAAAAACGCACTGGAAACGATAAGATGTTGAATAAAAAAGCCATCACGCCATTGATGACCACGCTTCTTCTGGTCTCCTTTGCAGTGGCAGTAGGAGTAGTGGTGATGAATTTAGGACGAGCAGAAGTAGAATCAGAAGCAGAATGCCCTGTTAACATTGAGCTGCAATTTTCCGTCATCGGCGGCGAGGAGCAGGTCTGTTATGACGAAGCAAAGAAAGACCTCTCTTTCACAGTTGAAAACGGCATCAACACCAATGTGGAAGGCTTGGTCATCAACATCATCGGCGCACAAAAAGCGGAAACCTTTGAAGCAAATGATGCCAGGATAACCAAAGCCGGAGTCTATCTAGGGCACGTCAGCTATGACAGTTCCGTTTCAGGGCAGATACGGCAGGTCAAGATCTCACCTAAAATACTTCTTTATGACGAAGAAGCAGTATGCGCTGAGCAGGCCTTGGTGGCAGAGAATATACAGCCTTGTTGATATTGTCTCTTAGTGAGATTGTTAATTACTTGTTATGAAGTCGGAGGAAAAGAGTTTTTATAAACTTCAACCTCTAAGGCAATATATTATGAAGCGAAAAATAATAGATGAATCAATCGGTTGGTATGGAGCCTGTGCAATCACACTTGCTTATGCTCTTGTAAGCTTTGACATGCTTTTGCCTTCAACATTTTTGTATCAGATATTAAATGGCACAGGCGCACTTGGGATAGTATATATCTCATTCAAAAAGAAAGCATACCAACCTGGCGTTCTTAATATCATTTGGGCTATTATTGCTTTGATTGCTATCATCAGATTATTGATGTAATTGCCTTTTCCTCACTTTACTTTTCAGTCGTCAGAACGCCTAAATGCATATACATCAAAACTCATCTACTTCTTCTTTATCGGCACAACCCCGGCCAGTTCTCCGATGACATTGACCAGCTCAGCACCAGAGGGGATAACTACCTTAGCATTATGCCGTAGTGATTTCTCCACTGTCTCAAGCTGTTTTAATAATTGAGCATTGCCTTTGAAGTATTTGTCCGCCGCTTCATTGACTAATTTTATTGCCTGTGCGTCCCCTTCCGCTTCGAGGATGCGCGCCTGCCGCGTTCCTTCAGCTTCCTTGATTCTAGCTCTCCGGACGCCGTCTGCTTCCGTTTCTTTCGCAGTAGCATAATCTTTGGCGGCAATTTTTTCATTCTCGGCCTTGACTACTTTATTCATGGTCTCCTGGACGTCCTTAGGGGGATCGATTTCTTTCAATTCCGTTCGTACTACTTCAATGCCCCAGTTATGCGTTTCCTTCTTAAGCGTCTTCATCAGCTCACCGTTAATCTTGTCCCGCTCGCTGTTGGCTGATTTCAGTGTCAGAGTACCGATAATGTTACGCAATGTCGTCCTGGCCAGGCTGACGATCTGGCTCTGATACTCATTAACATCATACTGGGATGCTTTCACACTGGCCTCGTCAGGCTTGACCCGGAAATAAACCTGGGCATCTACTCGGGCATTAAGATTATCATTAGTTATAATTTCCTGCGGTTCCGCATCTACCATCTGCTCAGTAACGTTTACTTTATACATCTTATCGATAAGGGGAATAATCCAATGAAATCCAGGCTGGCAGAATTTTGCGTATTTCCCTAAACGTTCCTTTATCCCTCGTTGTGTCGGTCTGACTACCCGAATACCAGCAAAGAAGACAATAAGTGCAAGAACGATAAGAACCTGTACGCTTCTCGGCAAGATGAAGAAGACAAAGACCATCCATCTTCCAGTTAAGTGGGAGTTTAAATTCTTTGTGGTTTGTTATTCTCGTTTGCCCTTAAATCTTGAAAATCAAAAGAACGTCTCTAAGCCTCTCTGGCTGGCTTTGCTGAAGATCTCATCATCTGAATATCCTAACACAGCAAAGATACCCGACACTGACGGAATCAGCTGGTGTTTCAGATAATAGTCAGCATCATAGCCGCCTTCCGCAACATCAGAAGGTATTCTTGCCCTCTCCCGGACAAGCCCAGAACCTTTGACAATAATATACCTGACTAAGGTTCCAGCTCCGACTTGATCCCCTCTGGCAGCCATGTCTCTGGCAACCTTGACATGAGGTCCTACCGAAGCATAGTGCGACAATTCCCTGGTGATCTGCGTCTTGATGACCAGCTTCCCTAACTCCACCCTGCCATTCTTCAGTTCAGCAACGATTTTTTTAACATAGGCAAGAGCATCGCTAATTTTATCCTGCAGAATTAAGCGAAGGACGGTCTGCTGCACTTCTTTCGCCAAGTCTGAGCTGTTTCGCCGCACTGATTCAAAACCGGTAATTTTCAGCGCGCCGTCGTTAGTAATGAGGGCATATTTTTTCTTGGCTCCCTTCTTTGCTCCCATAGCCGTTCCTTTTTGGGCGACAAAAATGCCCCGTGAAAAATGCCCTTCAAATTCCAGCTCCATCTGTCCAGGCAGATCTTTGTTAATGCTGTCCATAAACTCCATTGCATCCTGCAATTGCTTTTTACCCAGGAGCAGAAAACAGGAATCCGTGTCCGCATAGATTACGGTAAAGCCTTTTTTCTGCGCCGTTTCAATGGTAGTCTTGATATAGTTACGTGCATAGGCAGTCGTTGAGGCTGCACATTCCAGGCAGTACCACCGCGCTCCATAAAAGCCTAAGTAGCCGTAGAAGGAATTTGCCAAGATCTTGAGTGCATAGGAACGCGCTTCCAGGAGTTTTGTATCTTCATCTTTCTTTTTTGATATTTTTGCTTCCTTGATGAGATTCTTTACTTCCACCCTCTTGATGATCAGGTTTTCCAAGACCGAGGAGATGAATCTTTTTTCCCGCCGGCAGAACCAGTACTGCTCCTTGCCGGGAACGGTATTGCTGCTGCAGCAAGAACAACGGAACGCTTCTGGACTGATGTTGTGAGCAGTGATGATCGTTGGATACAAGGAACGGAAATCAAACACCACTACATCCTGATACAAACCGGGAGTTGGCTGATAAACATAGCCTCCTTGGATAGACTCATCCATCCGCTGGCTGATCTCCTCATTCCCCGGCTTATTAGGAGCAAGAACGCCATATTCCATGGAGCGTTTCATGATATAACTTTCCACCAAGCGGGAAAAACTCATGCGTATTACGTCAAATGTGGGCACGCCGGTGATGGTAGTAAATTCAATCATGTCAGGGAGTAATTTACGGCATAATTCATAGGTCAGATAGGCATCATGAAGATTGTACGCGCAAAACTTCCCCAGCTCTTCCGGCCGGCTATCCCAGACTGTTGACAACTCGTCAAGGTTAACTTCATGTTTTTGGTGATTCAGTAATTCTCTAGAAACATTGTCCAGCGAATAGCTGTCAGTCTTGAGATTTTTTCCAAAAATATTCTTGATAAATTTAAGAACATCAAGGTGCAGAATTCCTTTGATGGCAGCCTGCCCGCTCCGCGATCCGGTCTTGGAGATAACCACCATGTCAGAATGATCCAAGCCTAGATCGAGCCGGACATTATGCTTATCCGCCCGCGCTTTGATATAAGGCAGGTCAAACCCATCAGAGAAATATCCAGTAAGAATATCTGGTTGCTGTTCGTGAATAATTTCTTTAAAGCGCTCCAGCATTGCAGCCTCGTCAGCGACAATCTCCAGGTAGTCTAAATCGTGATTAAATTTCTTCCAGGCGATCACTTTCTGATAGTCCTTTCCCCGCAGAGCAATCATCAGAATTGGATTCCTGAGGCTATCGATCTCTTTCCGGACAGAATATGTTTCTATATCGACAGCAAGGATCTTCCAGTCTACTTTTGCCGCTGCATCTTTCTGCGCTACTTCCTCTGCCAGGAAGAGCGGCACTTTGAAACGCGGAGTATTCCACCATTCTAATGAATGGTGGTTTGCAAGCAAACCACTAATTATTTGTGGAATACTTGCGTGCTCAAAATTAGGCTGGGCGGTGAGCGAAAGCGAACATGCCATCGGTCTATTGACCGATGGTCCGCCCAGTCCTATTTTGACATTGTGCTTCTCAACAAAAGCGCCGCGAGCCGTTGTCAAGCTCATCGGCAGCAAGGCATGGTCGCGAAGGTAGCGGTGCACATAAAGAATATCTGTCTCGTAGCAGTCCACGCCCCAAGATTGTAATTTATTAGAAATGACTGGAACTGCTTTAGGGTAATTGACAAAGATCTTGTAGAAATGTCTCTTCTTGCCTACCAGTTCTTTCTCCACTTCCTCCCAAGCGGTAACAGCAGCGCTGTCGACGATAAGACCGTTCAGCTTTGGGGTGAAGAGAGTGGTATCAACCCCTTCCAAGGAGACATAGAAATACGGGCGGTAGGGATGTTTTACCACTATTTTCTGCCCATCTTCCTGTTTTGCAAAGAAATGAAAGTACGTCGTGCCGTCTTCTACCTGGTACTCAAAATCATAGGGGTAAAACTGTATTTCCATCAACACAATAGGATGGTGGTTGTTATATAAAGATTATGTAGAATAAGCGTTAAGAATTATTCAGGACATTTATTTTTATCGCCAAGCCAACGCAACTGCCATGCTTGGTGAACTTTTTGTTGTTGAAGTATAGATAATCCTTCTGTGTACTCTCTTTTTACTTGGTCGGTTACTTCCAGAAGATCATCGCTCAGAAAACCCAGTTCATTATTCGGGGTAACTGCATAAACAATTCCATCTAAACAGTCACCCTTAATTAAGGCAGCCGCCTCATTTGCAATAAAATTGACATCTGCGTATCTCAGATTACCCCATTTAAGTAGAGTATCTGAACTAAGAATGCTGTACTCAAAATAATGGTGTTCATCGCAACTAATTTTATAACCAAAACGATCCATTGTTACCACAGCCTTGCTGCAGCCGATGTCATTCTGTAAAACTGAAACAACCCCTTCTTCATTAGGGAGGGGAAGGAGAAAAATATGTTCAGCATCATAATCCATCAACGTTTTTGGCGCTGGTGTATTGCAACTGGAAATTCCTGCTGCCAGTACAATAGGTGCCAACTTAGTAATGTATCCCATACTTTAATTCCGCAAAAAGAGAATATATAAACTTAATGAAACAAGTGACAATATAGAAAAAGCCGTGATTCTGGCCATAACAATTTATATAATAAGACCTTTCTGGTAAGATATGCAAACCGAATTTGAAGCAAAAATATTAGAAATAGATGTTGATAAAGTCATCTCAAAACTTAATGCTTTAGGGGCTAGAAAAGTTGGCGAGAAAATGCAGAAAAGGTTTGTCTATGATTTTAAGCCAAAAAGAAAAAATTCCTGGATCAGGCTCAGAACTGATGGTGCAAAAACCACAGTCACCATTAAAGAGATCAAAAATGACACCATCGAGGGGACAAAAGAACTGGAGATTTCGGTTGATGATTTTGAAAAAACACATCTTTTTCTGGGAAAACTGGGATTTATTGCCAAAGGATATCAGGAAAACAAACGTATAAGTTACGTTTTAAATAATGTTGAGATTGAGATTGACTTTTGGCCGCACATCCCCCCGTATTTAGAGATTGAAGGAAAATCAAAAGAAAACGTGGAGATGATGATTAAAAAACTTGGCTTTGCAGTATCTAAAGCAACATCAATAAACACGACAGATGTTTATAAGAAATATGGAATAAATCTTAATTCTATTAAAGAGTTAAAGTTTGCGCCATAAGATAATCATTCCTGTTCTCCCGATCACGGCACTCTTCTCAACGACTTGAGCAGATAATTTTCCCCTTTTTCCTTTACGACTTTCATCTCCGTCTTTTCATCTTTAACAACAACTTCTTTCTCCTGTTCAGCCTTTTTCTTCTTCTGAAGATCGATCTTCCCTGCTTCTTCTTTGAGGATTGCAAAAACATTTTCAATCTCGTCTTCCATGAGCTGCTTAGGCTGCCACTGCAGCTGCAAACCATCCCCTTCAGTTCGAGGAATCACTTCAATGGCAAAATGTGGCACTTTCTGGCCAGCGCCGAGACCGTTCTGCACGATAATATTCGTTCCCTGCGACTGCAAGCCTTCAAAGACTGCCATGCCGGCCTTATTGGCATAGACAAAACACTTCTGCAGAATCTCTTCCGGGACCATTTCCAAGATTGTGAAATGCTGCCGCGGGAAGATAGTGACCTGACCGGGAGTAAGAACAGTATCTTTGATAGCAATAATCAGATCAGCATCTTCATAGAGCAGTTCTGATTTGCTCTCCCTGTTCACGATGTCGCAGTATTCGCATTTCATAGTTCTCCCAGTATCAAGTTATGCAGTATCATTTGAACAAGTCAGCAATATCATCCAGGCTGACGTCTTCTGTATTTTCTGCTTCTTCTCGTTTCGTTTTTTCCTTCATTCCTTCCGATTTCATTTTCTTCTCTGGTTCCTTCTCTTTTGCCGTTGCTCCCTCCGGAGGTTTTTTCAGAGGAATTTTCCTGCCAGTAACGCAGGTGCAAGGCTCTTTTCCAGATTGAAGAGCTTGTTCTTTGCTAAAAACGACTTTGCTCCCAGCAGGGATATTCTGAGCAAAAGGACATTTTTCTTTATGATATCTCTTTGCCGTAGCACTGGTGATGAAATGCTCAGGTTCTTCTTTTCGTTGCTCTTCCGGAGAAGCTTTTTTCTCCCGCTTTAATTCCGGCTTTTTCTCCCCGCCCTTTTCCAGGATTGATTTTAAAGCTGGTTCAAGCACGGACTTAATTTTTGCAATGAGCTCGTGGTCAATCAATTTTTCATCAATAGCAAGTAGACTATCCCCTTCCTTGCGTGGAATGACATGGATCATGAAATGTTGCGCCCGCTGTCCTGCTGCCGGACCGTTAGCAACAAAGAGGTTGACGCCGTCAGCCCTGAGTGCTTTAAGCATGATTTGCGAAAAATGCCGGGCGATGAGAAACAGATACTTCAAGACTTCGTCAGGAACCTGGGGCATGATGGCATAATGTTCTTTTGGGATGAGAAGAAGATGCCCTTTCGCGGCAGGGTTAATGTCCAGAACAGCAAGGCAGACTGCATCATCATACACAGCCTTGCTAGGAACCTTGCCGCTTGTAATCTGGCAGAAGATGCATTGTTTTTTCTGGAACTCTTTGAGCTGCTCAGGAGACATGTTTTTGAGCTTCTCTTCCAATTCCCTGCGCTGTTCTTCCGTCAGCTGCGGCATGCCTGGAGCCATATAATTATAACCGTTTCAATGTTTATAAAGATATCTGCACTACATAAAAACAGTAAGGAACTCATAAAAATTCTTTAACATTCCTAAATTCAATTTTTACAAATTTCCTGAACGGCAGCTTTTTTTCTTGTAATTCGCGCAAGGCCCAGGTAACGTGGGTGCTTCCCTTGGGCAGGCGGAACCCTGCCTCAATACTAAGATAATCGAGCTGCTTCAGAGCTGCTGCTCTGGCCAGGACCGAGGCGGCAGCAACTTCCACATATTTTGATTCAGCTTTCTCTTCCTGAATGTCGCCAACAATACAGCCAGGATATTTATCAACCACATGCTTGCCTGGAGATAAGTAGTGGGCACTTTCCTGATGCAGCTTGTTCAAAAGATGCGTCACTGAACCAAAACTGTTATACACTTCAGGCAGGACGCTTTTTATCTCGCACGGGACAATTTTTTTGATATTTTCGGCCATCGGAAATATTTCCGGATCTGACAATTTCTTGCTGTCTGCAACGCCTAGCTCTACGAGTTTCTTACGCAAGCTGCTATCAGCTTTCACGGCAGCAACAACCAAGCCGCCAAACGTATCTCCCTTCAACGATTCATCCGTGCCGATGACCCAGCCAGCCTCATTTCTGAAATGATCGGATGCAGCAAGTTTACCGATACCTGCTTTCTGCAATTTCTTTGCTACTTTTTCCACGGCATCGGCCTTGCCTTGCAGGAGAAGTTTTCCGGTAGTATATAATATCAGCGTAACGCCGTTATGGGTAAGGCGAAGGTCTTCATAGATGGTCTTGCTTTTCTCTTGGGAGAAGGAGAGTTTTTCCAGCTCCTTTTTTTTCACACCTTCAAAAACAACCATAGGAAAAGAAAGAGGAATTGCTTTAAAAAAGTATCTTCATAACATAATACTAGGTTCTTGAAGTCAAAGGCGTCGTCTAGGCCTCGTTTTGTAAAATCTACTATGTATACTTTAGTCAAAGTTAAGTTCCGAGCCTATCAAATTCTGTTTTAATATCTAGGCTCGGTAGATTTTACTGGCCAAGACGGCTTTGACTTCTCAATGAGAAAAATAGGGGCAGGCCAGCCAAATCTGGCGAAAATTATTTGTGATTATAGCAGTAAGGTTAATCTTCTTATCAAAGATTTTCGCACTTAGCTATCTCTTGCGAATGGTTTAGCAGATTTGGCAACTGTAGGCCAAGCCCCTATTTGTCTCTTCAGAAAGCTAAAGTATTGCTTCATAACTCACGGCTTCCAGAAGAGAATTTTCTTTCTGACGACATGATTCACAAGATTTTTTACGAAGGAGGCATTACTTTTACTATAAAAGTAACCAAAAACAGCAATAAATGACGAGCCCAAAACATTGACAATCAAATCCCACATCGTATCTACAAGCCCTGATTTCTGCATGTTCAGGGAAAAGAAACTGTCCATGGCAAATTCAAAGATCTCCCAGAGGACACCCAAAGCATTAGCAAAAGCAAAAGAAAACAGGCCGATAAAGAAGGGCTTGAGATGAAGCCGGACTTTCTTTTCTTGGTTGAGGATATACACCAATAAAAAACCGGCGATACCGAATAATATTCCAGAACTGGCATGCAGCAGGATATCCCACCACCAGAATTTGGTATAATATCCATGAACTTCTCCGAGGAAAAGAGCGGCGTAGATAAACAGGATAACTATAAAATCAAGTTCCACCGGCAGGCGCACTTTATAGCTTTTCCTGAAGAGCGCCGGCAGGGAGGTGAGGATGAAAATACCTGAAGTGAGAAAGGTGTTGACCCAGTCCTGGTGATAGATAAAATAGAAAATAGCGACAATTAAGGTCGCCTGCAAGAAGTATGAGATACCCAGTTGAACCTTATCTCCCTTGCTGAGAGCCTTATCATTGATCAGGAAGATATTCATGTAATTTCAGATAGAAGGATTTTTTTTTGGTTAATAAATGTTGCTTAAAGGTTGGCTTTTATGAAACCCTCGCCAATTGGCCAGTGAGCACTATACCAATCGTCAGACAATGGTGCCATTCCCTTCAAGAGATATGGCCGTTAGTATAGTTGATTACTGCTGGGAATGGTGCGAACGGGAGGGTTTCATAAAAGCGTTAAAGGATTTGTAAACTACAAAAATCTGACATATAAAAAAAAGAGTCTATTTCATACACTCTGCCATCGAAATCATTATAAAACTCCACATCGCCGTGCAAGGCATGGTCACTTCTGCCAGATCAGAAAAAGCAGGACTTCCGCCCGGTACGTTAATGCACATTGGAGAAGCTAAGAGACATACGCCAAAAATCTCTATTATTGATTACAACGAAACCAAATTTGAAGAGAAGGTAGCGCAAAATGCAGAAGAATGCTTCCCCTTTCGGCAGAAGAAAAGCATTACCTGGATCAACATCGATGGAATTCATGATTCTAAGATCATCCATGATTTAGGGGAGCATTTCGGTTTTCACCCGCTCCTGTTAGAAGACATTATGAACAATGAACAACGGCCGAAGATAGAGACGTTCGAAGACCATATTTTTATCATCCTCAAGATGCTCTCTTACGATAAAAAACAAGTAACGACCGAACAGATCAGCATTATCATCGGCAAAAATTTTGTCATCTCTTTTCAGGAAATTGAAGGTGACATTTTTGATCCGATCCGGAAAAGAATACGAGAAAACAAAGGAAAATTACGAAAACGCGGGCCAGATTATCTAGCCTATTCCTTGATTGATGCCATCGTTGACCATTACTTTGCCGTTTTGGAAAAACTAGAGGAACAGATAGAGGAAGCAGAAGAGTCCATCGGCCGGCCTACCGCTGAAACCATTAAGATCATGCATCAGCTTAAACGACAAACGATCTTGCTGCAACGCTCCATCTGGCCGCTGCGGGAAGTGGTGAGCGGGATGATGCGTTCAGAGTCGGCGCTTCTTAAAAAGACCACAGCTATTTATTTACGAGACGTCTATGACCATACTATCCAGATCATGGATACTATCGAAACCTTCCGTGATCTTCTTGCGGGCATGATGGAAGTTTATCTGTTCAGCGTCAACAACAGAACCAACGAAATCATGAAAGTCTTGACTATCATTGGAGCCATTTTCATCCCCTTGACCTTCATTACTGGAGTGTATGGTATGAATTTTGCGTTCATGCCAGCATTGGCTTGGGAATATGGGTATTATGCGGTGATGAGCGGGATGCTGATTATAGTTCTCTTTCTGCTGTTGTATTTCCGAAAGAGAAGATGGATTTAGAAGTAAGATAAAACCATTTTACTTCTTTTTTAGACATTTCCTACAAGAATATTCATCATCATCAAAACAATTAGTGGTTTCCCATGATTTTCGGAACATACTTTTTACTTCTCTTTCTCTACATACTTTTTCTCCGCAACCAGAACAATCTACAAATTTTACAGTTCCACTTTGATAATTTGTTCCACAACGAGGACAATTTAAGTCGTTTCCCTTTTGTTTCTTCATAAAACCTTCAAGATGTATCCTCCACACATCAGGAGTTTCAACTAAGAAGCTTACCTCAGGTTTGCCTCTAAAAATATCAACCCAGTTTTTTTTATGTTTCTCGTATTTAATTACAACCTCCTTTCCAGACGCCTGAACACGATCCATTCCTTCAAGAGGTAATTCAAACCAAATAAGACTCACATGTTTAGTAACTTTACCCTGGGTCAGAAGTTCAACAAAAGATTTTTGAGCGTTTCCAATATTATTACTAAAATTCTCCATGAATTGTGTAAGTGCGTTTGTTGCTTTTTTACTGCCCCTGAAAGCCAAAGCTTCTTTTTGCCAATTATTAAGCGGAACTTTATCAGAAAACTCAGTAAATGTAAGAAATAACAACTTTTTATTGGTCAAATAGATTTTAGCAACCATATCACTCCCTAGTAAGCTGCTATTCTTCCCATAAACATATGTAAAATTAGGAGTTTCGATTTTGATATCTTCATCAGTTTCTAATTCTTTGTGAAAACCTATTAATTTATTCATAAACTCGGGAATCTCAAAGCATATATAAAAATATTTCCTAATTGTAGATATGATTACAAAAGGGTGAAAAAAATTAAAGTTTATAAACTTCAACACATTTCTTTTGCTTCGAATGGGAAAATTATGGTGGTTCATTGATTTGATTTCGCCGTGTGGAAGTGCTCTGACAACAAAAGACCCTTTTTCCGCATTACAATGTGTAATGAATATAATCAAATTTATAATGGGGGGGTACAACAAATATAAAGATAATTTGCAATACGATCAATTAACTTACTCCAAAATTTTTTCTTCAAAAAAAATGAAAGAATTAGGGTTAACATTTACTCCGATTCGTCCTGGCGAATCCCGTTGACGTTAATTATTTAGAATCTTTTCTACCCCTTCAAAACTCCCCTAACTTCTTCTGTAATTTGCTGTCTTCAACATTCTTGTATGACTGCCAGCTCTTGCGAAACAGAGAAGCATGCTGCTGGTAATATTTTTGCAGGAATTCCTGCGTCTTGGGATCTGACATATAGCCAGAACCAAAATCGATGCCGATCTCCGCTTTGATCTTGTCGATGCTTCTATCCCTTATCACTTTTGCAATCACAGAAGCAGCAGCGACAGCGATGTAGTTGAGATCTGCCTTATGCTCAACTACAAGTTCTGCGTTCTTTCTGACGCCTTCGCTCAGCCGAGAGGAAAAATAGTTTGTATAGGCTTTCAGATTAGGGCTGGGACAGTCAATGATCGCTTTATCAGGATTCAGTTCTGAAACCAGCCGCGCTGAAGTCTCAGCTTCCAGCCAGTTCAGGTTAGTTTCTGCAGTGCGTAAGGAAAGATCGATGGCATCTGGTTCAATCACTTCGATGCGGAAATCATGGACAATTTCCCGTATCCGTTCAAATAACTCTTCCCGCACCTGCGGAGAGAGAAGTTTGCTGTCTTTAACACCGATCCATTCTAATTTTTTGAGATCTTCTTCTTTGAACGCTAACGCTGCCATGACTAATGGCCCTAACACTGGCCCTCTACCTGCTTCATCCACGCCGACGATTATTTTGCTGGTTTCAGTTGTTTTTTGCTTCACAGAAATATTTTATGCTATTATTACTTAAATATGATGGAACAGAACGAAATATTTATATATAACTATATAATTATATAAATCATGGTCACTACCGTGCAGATCCAAGACGACACCTTAGAATTGCTCAAGAAAGTCAAAGAAGAAACAAAATCAGCTTCCTATGATGAAGCTATCAAAAAAATTATCTTTTCGACTGTTAAAGAAAGTTTTGCTGGATATCTTAGCCGTCCAGGCTATTCCTCCAAACAGATTATGAAAGACTTGCGAGATAAGCATGACCGATTCTAAGCTTATAGATTCTTCAGTCTGGTTAGAATATTTAATACATGGCAAGTACAAAGACCTCTTTGAGACAAAAGAGATCTTACATCTCTCCGTCCTGTCATTATTTGAAATAAAAAGAAAGCTTATACGAGATAAATTTAACATAAACGAAATTACAACTGCACTTGAATTTGTAAAAAAGAGAATGTTGATAGTGCCAGTCTCGGCAGAGATAAGCAATAAAGCTGTAGAACTCTCTCTGCAATACAAATTGGGAGCCATGGACGCTTTAATTTATGCTAGTGCCGCATTACATCCAGCAGTTCTCATCACTTGCGATAACGATTTTCGTAAATTACCAGAAGTAACAATTTTATCTTAATCTGAAACAAAAGAAGCCTAGAACAGACTATGAAACAATCCAATCCCTATGAAAAGGCTGGCTTGGCTAATTTTGATGATCTTTACACGCAGAATTATAGAAGAGTTAGAAGCTTTATCTCACGCTTAACCAGAAATAATGATATTACGGAAGATCTGGTCCAGGAAACGTTCATAGCAGCCTTCCAATCCATTGAAGGATCCAGGGTACAAAATGTGTACGGGTGGATTTGCGCCATTGCAAAACATAAAGTGATGGATTACTTTCGGAAATACCGTCCGGAACAACAGCTTGAGACAACAGATGAGAACATAATCTCGGGAGTGCCAACGCCGGAACAAGAGGCTGTTAACAAAGAATTAACAGGATTAGTGGATGGTTTTGCAGAAGGAAGCATTAGTGCTTGCAATTTGGAAGTGCTAAATCTTTCAATGGAAGGATACAAACCAAGAGAGATAAGTAGGATTCTGGGCATTAGTGTAGAAGCAACAACACAAAGACTGTGCCGGGCACGAAAGTCAATCGATGACTATCTTAATGGTTTATAGAAAGAAGCTGATTAGAAGGATTAGGAATTCTCAAACTCACACCAATCTTCCGTAGCAAAGATGCCTCGCCTTCATGGTAGATACGCCTATTTGTTTCAGGTTTTCTTTCCACTAGGAGCATATAAGGAGTTTGGCCAAGGAAAGTAACATCAAGTCCGAGCCGCTTATAGTCTTGAAAAACCAGAGAACTGTTGGGAAAGACCAATTGAAGAGTATCTGCACCACGCTCCCCATCCACTCCCTCAACACCCAAACAGTGATATAATACATCTAACGGTATGGAATTCCCAAATGCTGGCGGAGGATTTTCACTTGGACTTGCATAAACAGTGTACACGCGCTTGTATCCAGAACGCTCCAACGGATCGAGTCTAGCATCAAGCCTCGAGTGAAATGCAACAGCAGCTCCTTCAAAAGTAAGTGAACTCCCTTGCAGCCGATCATCTAACCGCTGACCATCAATAGTAATAAGCATAGAATGGGTTTGTCTGTAATCAGGAGTTTGGTCTTTTCCCATCATCACAACCCAAAGGCATCGGTAAACTCTCGCATCCTTCTGAATTCAGCTAAGAAGGCCAGTCCCTTCTCAGTGATCTTGACTACTTTTGCAGCGCGTTTCTTTTTCTTGACAATCTCTTCTTCAACCACAACTAACTCCTTCAGGAGCAACTCCTCCAGGTAGCTGTTCAGCAACTTATGAGAAAGGTTTGACTTGTACATCAGATGCGTGGGCTTGATCTTCCCGCCTTTATTCTGGATAGCTAACAGTACGTCAAAGACCAGTTCCAATCGAGATCGTCGTACACCCATATAGATTTACCTTCGTACCACTTTACGATATGTATTCAGAAGCTGTAAAAAGCCCCCTAACACCAGCAATTGTCCGGCAACATACAAACTATTGTTGAGGAACACAAACACGAAAAACAGGTTTCCTACCATGATCAGGAAGAAACCATACATGACTGAACGTGCATTTTTGTTCCTGTTAGTGTTAAGATAATTCTTGTAGTAATTCAACACTATCAGGCTCAACAAGACCGCGCTGGTCAGATAAAAAACAACATGCCTGAAATTAGCAACCCAGGAGATCAGCAAAACCAAATAGACAAATAGTCCGATCTGGCTCAATTCAAAATATTTCCTTAATCTGTCCCGAGGCTTTTGGGAGATTAAAAAAATCAGCAGCCAGGCGCCCAGCATGGAAGCCATTTCAGCAAAAAAGGCCATCCGGTAATACAGATCAGCGTAACGCAATCCCTCGCCTGTGACAGGAGAAAGCACTTGTGCGACAGTTTCCCGCACTGGGAAGGAATATAAGACGCCGCTGGCAAAGATGCTGACAGCCAGACTTACTGAAACCAGCAGGAAAGCCAGTGAAAAATAAGCAAACTTGTTCTCTCTATTGAGACGGTACACTTTCCAGCTGTACGCGGCTATCAATAGCGCAACGACAAGGCTGATCCCTTCAAACAATAAATCATATCCGTTAAACCATCCTGGTGTAAAAAACAAGCGAAACATAGAGTTCCCACCCTCCTACATCTTACCTTTAAGTAGCAAATTTACAGGCCCCTTTAAAAAGTTTATGGAGCTTATGTACTGACAGCCCTTCTAGAGCAACTCTTCAACCTCTTTATATACTGGCATGACCTTTCCAAAACTGGGTGATCGAAGATGATAAGCGAGTTAAAAAGGGTAGATCAGTTAAAAAACTTCGTATCCGGACTGACTGACGAGGAGATTGTCTTTCTTCTCTATAGAAAACACGTACCTTCTTATGAATTGCCTTTGTTGGCTGATTTAGTATCACTTGAAACACCACCTCAAACACCACACCTCTAAAACCTTTTTTCCGGGCGGCGTGCAAAGTTATGCCCGGTTTTTTTATTTTAAATGATGCATCGCTCTTAAATAGTCTATCGCATTTAACATGAAAATTTTATAAACAATATCTCTTTTCTGCACAAAAATCATAAAAAATCATAGATACAAAAATGACATTGCAATTATCAGGGCACAGTGAACGATTACCAACACTACTCCAAGAACAAATGGGTAAAGAATATGCAATGATCAAATCGGTTCTTAAAAAATATTACGGTGGAGCAGTTTTCAGAGCTTTAGACGAACCGCATAGAGAATTTTGTGGTGGAATAGAAGGTAACATGCCCAGATTATTGCGTGGAGAGGATATATTTGGTAATGTTGTTGACGTTCCTCGTGTTCCAGCTTCGTTTGCGTATGTTCTTGAGCGAAGAATGGGGGCTCCAGATGATGTCAGACCAGCATGGCAAACTAATTATTTTTTCACAGGAGATGGCTCTACTACAGGTACAGGAGGAGACCATTTGATAGTTCTTGATGCTCAACATTTTCGTGAACTTACTGCAGAGAGTGAGTTGTATCAAGGTGCATTGGTTCTTGCCGATGGATCTTGGAACGAGTTGAAAAGTCAGAAAGAGAACGTGTTCCATTTGACCACAGAAGAAGTGCAAGAAGCAAATGGTCAAGGATATGTTAAAAAGAATGGAGTTTGGACTCCTGCTAACAGAACAGTTGGTAAGGTCTTAGATATTCTAAACAAGGGGCAGGATCTTACCTCCTATCTACAGCTAGCAAGCGAACGTCTTCCGCATAGTACGACCCTATTGAAGGTAACATTCAACTGCACGACAAAAGATGGAAAACCAACAATGCGGCCTTGGACGGTTGATAGAATACACCGCTATTCCTTTGCGGTTGCTAACCACATCGACCTCGACACTTATCAGGGGCGCGTAGTGGGGATAGTGCCGACAGGACCCATCGTGCAAGGAAGGGAACTCGAAGCAATAGTTCAATCCATATTACAACAAAGGACAGCAGTTGTTCTCAATTGATGATTATACATCCCCTATTTATACCATCCTAAAATTATACTCACGTAAAAGTCCGCCAAGTTTTTGTGGTATTCCCTCCCCTCGTACAGTCATAGCCACCCGTTGAGGAGCCTGATCGCCTGATGTTTGAATCATGGAGCTAGTTACATAAACATGTAGCCCGAAATCATCTAGCTCCATCTCGGAAACAACATCTATTTGTCCATTATCTTGCTTCCAATCGACAGAGTAGCTTACAACACGATCACGGACAGAATCCCTAACCCTTCTAAACAAACCGGGTTCATCGGAAGGTGCAGAGCATTCATACTTATGTTCTCTGGATTGTAATTTTTGCAAGAATTCCCACGACTCTGCTAACACTTGACAGCCCTTGAGATTGCCTGACAAGGAAACTCTATATTCTAAATCCTCCGGTAAATCCTGAATTTCAACCCCTAATTCCGTAAGGATTTCACCCGTGAGAAAAATTGCGGTCTTCGGACATGCGTACTGCGGATCTGTTTTGATGGCTTGCCGAAAAGAAGCATAAGCCCGTAAGAAATGATGCATTTTGTCAGAAAAAATGTTCTCATCAGCGGCTGAGAGAAGACTATCCCAGCCCCTATCGTACAGAAGCAGAGCTTCGCGCGTCTTTATCTTTTGCTGAAGACATAGTATTCTGATAGGGTCGCTTTTTGCATTCATTAACCGCCGCATCTCATAATCATCGTCCATGGAAAACAGCAGAAACTAACTATCTTATAAATCTTATTATGAAACTTCACTCCAACGGCACACCGCTCCACAACGTCCATTCTTCTGACGGAGAATAAGCGCCAAAGATAAAATACGGCGGTTCATTACGGCCGAAATGCCCATAACCTACTTGTCCCCAGCCGCGGCTGCCAACACCCGGCCCTGCGCCTGCGCCATAGACAGGGCTGCCAAATAATCTCCAGGTTTTCATGACGCTGCTAAAGCCTCCAACATCAGTAGTCCAGTCAGCACCGGGCTCGACCACTAATTCGCCCTTATAGCCATTATCTTTCAGTGTCCTCATCATCCTGGTGATAGGGGTATTGCCTTCTCCTGGAGCAAGATGATCGTCATGGTACCCGTAATTATCATCAAGATGGATATGCCCGACAACATTCCTCTGGGCCATCTCCCCGACTTTCTTGACCACCCAATCATCAAAATCCCGGTCGTTCTCTTCAATTTTCTTCTTAGGGTCGCCGATCCAGTACTTGCGCCAGATATTGATATGTCCTGTATCTAAAGTAGCAGTAATATGGCTTTGCGCTCTTTCCCGCGCTTCATTTTCTGACACGCCGCGCCGCTGCAGCATCTCCTGCATCCGTTTCCTGCTGTTTTCAACAAGAGTGATCATCTCATCTGGATGCGCGCCGTAACTTTCCGGGAATAGGTTTTCCATAGCGATCGCCAGCGGTTTTTTATAATTACCCTGCCGTTTCAGCTTATTGGTCTGCTCCATGGCAAACATTCCTGCCTGGGCATAGGAATCATAGGCCTCATCTAATGCGTACGTTTCTGCACTTTGGACATGCCTGATAGTTTCCATGGCTTCCTCCGCCTGTGCAAACTGGGCAGAAGCAGCTTCCCGAGATTGTTCCATCCGATGGTTAAGCTGCCGTATTTGTTTATCAATAATTTCCGTCGGGTATTCCGTTTCGCTTGGAATTAAGTCTCCTAAGCCGTATCTGTCGCGGGCTTGCATCTTGAGCCGCCATTTTTCTTTGGGATCGGTTTCCTCTTCGATCTTTTCATAAAACTTCTTGGCTTCTTTCAATTTTTTAAACAACTTGACTTCTTCGTCAAAGTCCCCGCCGTACTGTAAAGCCCATCCACGGGCGTGTCCGGCGTTTGTTTCCAGAGTAGCAATGATATACGCTTCTTCCGGTTTCACTTCAATATCACTTTTCCCTAATCCTGTTTTTTTGGCGGCCAGAACCCGCTCCCGCCAGATCGAATCTTTCTTCTCATTCTCTGATAATTTATCCCAGCGCTCATATTCCGTCCTCGCCCGTTCCGTCATTTCCTTAGCCTCTTTCTGCAGATCATCCCAATCGTACTGCTTTACTATGAAATGTCCTGAAACTTTGTCAAAGACAGGAACGCGCTTGGCTGGATCAACTTTGTTGCCGATATAATCGATGTAGTCACCTTTTTTGACCGTTTGGTCAAACTCGTCTTTATACTCTTTCCCCTTGTTTTCTTTCCAGAAATCATCCTGTTCTTCATAACGCTTCCATACCGGTCGGGAGACTTTCCTGTTCTTTCGCGCTTCTTGGATAACGCCGCCTGTCCGTGCATCTACAACCCTGTATGTTTCCCGTTCTTCCTCATGCTCATACATCCTGAACTTGTTGGCATACTCTCCTTGGGTATTCCATTCAGTTCCCGTGATCGGCCGCTGAAATTCTCCAGTATGGACGACAATCGGCCCGCCATTAGCAACATCGGCAGCGAACTCGACAGCCCTTTTAATCTCCTGCAATGAGAAATTCTTACTAGATTTAGAGAAATTGCCCTGCTGATCCATCCCGGCTAAACCCTGCACGCCGAAGGAAGCGTGAGTGGTAAAATTAACTTCATTGGCTCTTCCCATCTCTACCAATGCTTCCCTCTGCTTCTTTCCGTAAAATTCAGGTGTCTGCTGCTGTCCTGACCCCTTTCCCGCTCCCGTAAAGCCAATTTCCAAGGTTTTCATACCGGCACGCAACTTAGCGCCGATAGCCGGAACATTGGGAACGGGACCGACAGCTAGACTCATCCCTATATCACTGATACCGATACCCACATCATTAGTAGAACCGCTGCTTGGATTTGCATCATGGGCATGAGTATGGCCGTGAGCTATCTCTGTGTTTCCATACTCCCTATCCATAGGCATGAAGTATCCTGTGCCGAACTCAACCATACTGCAAATGAATGTTTTTATGTATATAAAGGTTGCTTAGAGAATGATTATGGCTGGTGCATTTCTGATTAGTCTGATGCACAGGTTTAATTAAAGATCTTCAAGGAGTATTTGGAAACCCTTTTCAAGGTACCAGGAGTGACTTCCGTTCCTCCAAACAAGCTCATCAAACCCTTTAAGAATTACATTTTCTTTCTTCAACCGTTGTACTAATACATTGTAATTCTTTAAATTTCTGGCTTCTTCTTCACCTTCCTCAGAATACTTGACCAGATTAATAATATGCTCAAGAGTCGCCGTTCCAAAGAGATTGAGACAGCCAATACAAATATGTAAAATTGTTTTATCATCTTGTATTTGTTGTAATAAAAGCGCAACGTACTCAATCCTACGTTCTTTGATCTCCTTTCTGGTGTGAAGAAACATCTTTTTGCCTTTAGCATTAATATCAAAAAGAAAGCTTGCTGAGCCTTTTCTCTTTCTTGCAACAACTCGCCCGCGTTCCAATATCACAAGAAATCCTTTCACTTCCCGGTTTAAAATCGCTTCTAACTCACTTGTCCTTACAGAGCTCTCATTATCGAATGCTCTTTTACCGATCAGCTCTGAAACAAGCTGTTCATAAATTTCAATTTTTTTTACTCGTGACAGAATTTTCTGCAATAACTTCTTCAATTGATTTATCTTCATTTGATATCACCAAGAATACAAAGGAAGTAATAATAGATGTAATTTATCTGTTACAATAACTACCAAAAAAAGATTACAAGAAATGTAATTATTTCTCTTCATCAGAACTTTCAGTAAGAAAGTTAGAATTAAGCCTAACAGTATCCCCTTTACTCTTTCCTTCACGTTCTAAGAATTTTGATAAATGACTTTCTATTCTTCTTGTAAGGATATTAAGCTGCTTCTCCTTATATTCAGGTAATTGTTTCTTCAATTGTGTAGGGGTAGGGTATTTATTATTCTTCTTAAAATAATCTACTACAGCATTAACTATTTCTTTATCTTTTTCTAGAAGTGCAAACATTCTCTCAAATTGAAGCGACGTCAAATTGTTAGGGTCGGCTCTACCCTTTCCTATACTCTGGAATTTCTTGGCAAATTGAGTACAAGAATCTACTGAGCCTTCCGCCTCAAGCACGCCTTTATTAGTCCACCTCAATTTTATTTGATCTTTTTCTTTCATCTCATATTCTGTTCAATTTCTTTAGAAGAAGAGACAGCTTCTTATCACCAGGACAGAGCTTTTTTATCTCCTTACTTAATTCCAATAGTTTGCCTCTCTTCTTTTGGAGAACAACAACACTAATCAAATCCTTATAAATTTCGGAATAAAACGTGCAGTCATCATCTTCATGTTCATTATTTTTCCTTGCCCAGGCAAGGGCTTTTCTATAAAAAACCTCTGCTCCAACATAATCCTTCCTGATCTTAGCTATTTCTCCTTTGTATGCGAAAGCTAAACCATCTGGTGATTCTGTTATTATTCTATTGAGAAAAAGCTCTGCTTTTGTATATTTTTTTAACTTGAAATTAATTTGAAACATTTTTCGAAGTGCTACCTTGTCTTTCAGGTTCTTTTTAAGCAATTTCTTAAATGTATTCTCTGCATTTACTAAATCACCTCTAAGAAAGTAACAATCCCCTAATTTTCCTAAGCAAGAAGTACATTCATGCCCAAGTGCATGAGCCTTTTTTAGTGGAGCTTCCGCAAGTTTATATTTTTTAAATCCCAAAAGAACATCTCCCTTATACTCAAACAGCGTATGATTCTCAGGATATTTTTTAATCAATCGATTTATCTTCTTATTAGCTCTCGAATAATTATCTTGTTCTAAAAGAAGCTCAACCTCTGTAATCTCAAGAAGTCTGAGGACATCTAGTTCTAACTTATTTTTGGATATTTTACTAAGAATTTTTTGTGCTTGAGGAATCTTTCCCATCCTACCTAGTAAAGAAGCTTTAAATATAAGCAACACAGATTTATCAGGAGATAGTTTAATGGCTTTGTTAATCAGATTAAAAGCATCTTCATTCTTCCTCTCCCGAATTAGCTTTATAGCTTCATCAATGTAATCAAATGTTTTTTTATTCATGTCGTAAAGATAAGAGGAAGCCAAATATATAAACATGACGTGTAACAATCCACCTACATGATTACAAAAACCGTAATAAACACATTTATACCCTTAAATTCTCAATTTATAGATGAAAACCAGAAAAACATTAAACATTCAAAACTTCCTACTCAAAAACAAATCACCAGAATCCTATTTTGGACTAAGATTAATCACCGTGTCTACGGCCAGTTTATTTCTCAACTGCTCCTATACAACCCGCTTTTGTGCCCTTTATAGGTACTCATCAAACTGGCTCCAAGCTGCTGTGTGATACTAGCTGCTCGTGCCGCTTCCCGACTAAAAGAATACTGTCCTTCTTCGTCTGCTTCTATCTTTCTCTCTACGGCAGAGCTCAGATATTCAACCCTCTTCTCCTCTTCCCTGGAAATATACCCTTTCTCTTCCACGGCTTTGTAGATCTGCCCCATCTCCTTGTAAATATTACCCATAGGCTCCTTGCTCAGCTGCAGTGCATATTCAGAATTGATTACGTCAGGAGGCAGTTCAACTTGTTCGCGTGCCAGTGATTCCAGATCATACTTTTTATCATCCTTGCTGGTCTTGGCAGCAGCTTTCTTCTCTTCATGCTCAGCAACTTTCTCCCGCAGCCCTTTCTGCTCCTTGAGAATTTCTTTACCTTCCTTGCTTAGCCCTTCCAGGTCATTCTTGGCTGATTCCGGGATGGGAACTTTCTCCTTAAACTTCCTTCTGTCCGTTAATTCCTCTTCGCTTTCCTTGATTAACTTCTGCGCTTCGGCTATCTCTTTCTCCTTTTCCTCTTTCAGCTTTTTTAACTTCTTGATCCTCTCCTCAGGAGGAAGGTCTTTATCGTTAGCCATTATACACAAAAACAGAAGCAACTATAAAAAGATTTACCACGAAAAGACTAATATGAAACCCTCCCGTTCGCACCCTCTCTGGCAGTGCAAAAAAATACAAGGATTGATAGTCTTTCCGAAGGAGAGGGCATGGGCTGTCTGACGAATAGCAAAGTGCTCACTGGCCACATTGGCGAGGGGTTTCATATTACCCACACACTAAATTACCACGCCACCATCCGGTGCGCTTTCTTAAACAGGTGGAAAACGTTGAAGCAATGTCCCATTGCCACGCCGGTCAGGCTTTTGAAAGCCGCAGCCTGTTTGGCTTTCATTTGTTTCAACTCTGCTGCGGATTTCTGCGGCGACGGTTTCTTGCGCGCTGGAGTGTAAAAGTCGCCGAAAAACAGCTCCATGAATGATTTCTTGGCGGGAGCTTTTTCTTTCTCTTCTTTCTTTTCATGAATGTCTCCCCTAGCTTCTTCAAGATAATCTTCCAGCTCCTTTCCTAACGATTCCATGGCTTTCTGCACCGACGAGGAAACCTGGCCCAGCAGCAGCATGGCTTCCTTCCTCTTCAGCTTGCGGTAATTTTCCAGCTGTTCATCAGTCCAGGCATAGGCGCGAAATACGGCGATCATCTTGCCAATATGGACAGGGCCGCGCTGATAGCCTTCCTGCACTACTTTCAGCTCCGGCCTGGTTCGGAAATTAAACGTAGCTAAGATGCAGCCATTGGCGCCATCTTTAGAATCACGCGCTAAGATCTCGATGTCCAGCATGCTTCCTTCAAAAGCAGAAATCAAGTCCGGCGTCATGGTATTTTGCTCCTTCATGGTCAGCCTGGCGACATGGCGGAGATATGGCTTGATCCAATTTAAGTACATGTTAATGATTTCATAATGCTGCAGAAGATATTGGCGCTGGAAACGTTTCCTGTTACGATGCTCCTGATGTGTTCTCACTCTCCATTCCATAAACTGGTTAAGATGACGTACAAGAACTCTCCTGACATTCTTGTTAAAATTTTCTTCCAGGCCTTTCATGTGCCGTTCCAATTCGTCACGGGTCTTCAGCGGCGGCGCATCAAAAAAGAGATCAGGGAGCGTGACAAACTCCAATTCACGAGCCATTCCATAGACAGATGCTGCACTCTTTCCGCCTCCCTGGACTAGATCGACAAATAAGCCTTTTAATGTTATCTCATCACCCTTTTTGCGCTGGTTTATCGGCTTGCTGAGTTCAGCTTCCACGGCATCGTAATAGCCAAGACGCTCATCAATGATCCGTAATTCCCGAACCATCTGGAACAGTTCCTTGATCATCTTTCCCATCGTTGCTAGGTATTGGGAAACTTTATCCTGCTGCGCGCCGAGACGCTGCTGAGTGACACCAAAAAAAGCCGAATTTTCCGCCGCAGAAAACGAATCTTCCAGTTTTTCAACGACGGTCATGACATCATTTAAATAATCCAGACACCAGAAATAGGATTCCTCGATGCTTAAGTCATAGACTTCCCAATCCAGGCGGTGGAATTTCAAAGAGAGCGGAAAACCGGTAGCTCCGTATTTTCCAAGAGCAACTTCTGCCTGCTCCTCTTTATCAAATCCAAACTCCTTCAACAGCTTGCTTCGATACTTAGCATCAAATGCAAACAAGTCATCTTCATCCATAGCTACCTCTTTTAATCTCATACAAGCAGGAAGAGTATATAAAATTTACTTCTTCGTGGATCTAATTCCTACATCTAAAAAACCACAGCCCCTGCTTCTCATAAAAGTCAACGGTAAAGCCGGCACTTTGGAGAACATCAAGCCACTTCCCAGAAGGAAATGGATTGACTTCCTTTTGCTTCTGCCATTCGTTGATTTCACCAGCAGACAATACTGCTGCAAAAACCCCGCCAGGCTTCAACACTCGTTTAATCTCCTTCAACAAAGCGCTATACTTCCTAACATAATTCAACACGAAAATTGCGGTCGCTGAATTGAAAGAATAATCTTTAAATGGCAATCCCTTTTCTAAATCCCCGACTATTTTTTCTTTGCAATTATCATTCAACAACAGCATCTTTTCAGAGATATCAAAACCTACTGAAGGAAGGTACGAATAAGCTCCACAGCCTAAATCCACATTTTTCCCGGAGGAAAGAGAAGTCAATTCCTGCTGCAGTAAAGCTCTTTTCTCCTTGCTGATTTTATGGCTCCACATGAACGCTTCTGCATTCCAGAAAGAAGCAATATCTTCCGGCCAGTTGCTAGCCCAGGGGATGTCTCTAGAAATTTTTCGTAGCTTTTTCTCCACATCCAAGCCATACTGCAGTTCAATCAACCCCTTCAAAAACTCGGTCTCCTGATCCATTTTCAAAAGAGAAACACGGCCAGATTAGCAATAGCCTGGAACAGCAGTCCGCTGGAAAGATTGCCAAAAAGCAAAACCACAGTCAGAAGCAGGATTCTGCCCAAGCAGATAAACACTTCCCGGCTGACAAAATATGCAGCAATTTCCCCCCTGGCTTTATCGTATTCCAAGGCACCGAGAGGTGCTTCGCGAGTTCCGGTTGTCAGCGCCGCCAGGGCAGTGACCGCAAAGACATGGGGCACTGTAACAACAAATGCTCGCAGCACCCATACCGCTGAGTCGAAGATAGTGGTAAGCCGGATTATTTTTCGCTTATCGCTGTGATCGCTGTACTTGCCGATAACCCATAATAATATTGCGCTAAGGCCAGCGAAGAGCGAACCTGTAAGGCCCAGCGAGGTGTAACTTCCAAGGATGACAAAGACAAACAATGGCCAAATCACGCCATTAGCAATCACGGCAGTTCCCCGGGACACGAAAAAGAGAGAATCTTTCCAATGATCCCGGTTCAGGACTGATTTAAACGAGAAATGGTACCGTACGCGTCCTTCTTTGCTTTTGAAAAGCACCAGCGCGGAGAGGAACAGGAGTATAGCAGTCAACAAAAACAGGGCTTTAAATCCAAAGAAAGTGATTAATAACCCTCCCAGAAAGGGACCGATCATGCCGGAGATAACAGTCATACTGGTCCTTGCGCCGACCTCTTCGCCTCTATGGTCATGATCTGAGACGTGATGAAACACCAGATGCATCCCTAACCAGTAAAAAGCTTGCGACATTCCCATCAACGCGCTGATCAAAAGAAGAGGGATATTGAAATAAGGAAGAAGATATAATAATGCGACAAAGGCCAGATAGAAAGGGACGCTGACCAGGACAGAATGCTTAACGCCGTACGTTGCAGAAAATTTTGCTGCCAGCGGAGTTGCAACTGCAAAGATCACAGAATAAAATATGAAAAAACTGATCGTTTGTTCGAAGGAAAAGTTCAGTTCCAAGTACAGGTACAGAGGGATGAATATTCCCAGCAAGGAAATGGCAAAACTGCGGATTGCCGTGGAAAGGTACACCTGGGTCAGCTCTTTTTCAGGAAAAAAACGCCACCAGAATTCATTATGATTCATTCCGAAGAACAAAACTTATAAAAGAATATAAGCTTTTTGCATTAAAGCCATGAAAAGGGCCTGTGGTCTAGTGGCTATGATATCGCCTCGACATAATCGGCAGCATTGAAGCTGTCGTTTTTGATGTGGCGAGGATCCCCGGTTCGAGTCCGGGCAGGCCCATTTTTTATAATTTCTTACAAGTCGTATTACAAAGAGTATTTGTCAAAAAAAGAAACTGTTATATAGAAAGATGTATATAAAAAAAAATATGGTCCTCGCCAGTCCTGTACTATTGCTTGCACTAATCGTTTTGTTATGTGCTATCATCTATGTATTATATAGAAAAGTAGGCAGACTTCAGGAACAATTAGAAAAAAGAGACAAAATCTCACTTCAACATCAGCGCAGCAGCCTGAAAGGAAACATCTCCCAGCAATGGGCACCAATCCTTCCTGATTTCCCGGTCAAGGATGCCTCTGATGTGTTTCATTTCGGCGGTGTGGTTGACTTCCTTGCTTTTGAAGGAATATCACACGATGCCATTACAAAAATATGGTTCATTGACTCTAAATACAACCAATCCGGCCTCAGCACCTCCCAGAAACAAATCAAAAAAATCGTTGACGAGCTGCATGATCTAAAGCCGAACCTGATCGAGTTCAGGAAATACAATCCCAAGGAAGGAGCTGACCTTGCTTTTAAGGAAAAAGGGATTGAGAGCAGACTGGAATGAGTCTCGGGCTAGTGCTGATTCAGGACTTTATTCTCCGGCTCTATCCTAAATCTCGCTTTCAGCTCGGGTTAGCGTGACCTCGCTTTTTGCATTTATAATAGTAGTGCAGCACCTCCCCGTACATGAAATTAAGAAACTACTTAATTTCAGTACAGAAAATCAATAGTTTTTGATTTTCTTGTAAGGGGCGTCACCCTCCGCATTCACATCTGTATCAATAGCACCGCTCGTATTCTTACGCTAACCACATTCAGGACAGAGCCTTATTCTCCATAAAACATTTAAATCTAAATGCGTATAGGACCTAAAATGCCGGAACAGCCAGTTTACAGATTGCAACAGGTAAAGAAAAGAGCCTTGCTGCCGAAGATATTTTCCTTACTGATTCTAGGCAGCCTTTTCTATCTTGGAGTATTATTGAATCTGTCCCTGGTGAACGTGGAAGCACAACAGGAAACGGCTGTTAAAACTGTCTCCCTGATCATCGTTCTCCTCTTGGTAGGGGTGGGAATCGTCTTCTCCATCCGCGCTGCTGCACGGCCATATCTTTTCTACAGGAACAGGATACAATTTGGGAAGAAAGAAATATTGTATGTCAATATTACCAATACAGCACCCGGGCGAAATATCACTGATAAAGTGTTTAAAACATACTCCATCAACCTTGGCAGCCGTTTCCTTCTCCGCCATATCCCTGCAGGGATAGAGCTGCAATCGTATCTTCAACAATTGGTTGAATATGCTAAAAGGACGCAGCAGTAAAATCTTGCCTCTCACAATCAGTTCTGGCTCAGCTCTCGCTGGTAAGGTAAAGGTTAAGCAGTTCTGTTGTCATAGCCAGCACTAACGGCCCAATGATAACGCCAGCTGGTCCGAGCACAGCCACGCCGCCAAAAATTCCCACCATCACTACTGCCGTATGAACTTTTGCTTTCCCGCTGATTAACTTGGGCCGGAGAAGATTGTCGATACCCCCGACAATAACAAAGGAATACACAAAGAGCCCGATTCCCTTAAGCAGCATCCCGGTAGAATTTTGAGAAACACCTTCCAGTACAAGCACTAAGGAAGCCGGCACCCACACCAAGCCAGTTCCCAGCAATGGCACTAACGAGAGCAGAGCCATGACAAAACCCCAAAACAACGGCGAGCTGATGCCAAAAAGAAAAAAACCGAGTGCACCTAATGCTCCTTGAGCGACGGCAATTAACAGATAACCATACAAGACACCTTTCAAAATCTCATTAAGCCGGGGAAGGAGCGATGGATATTTCTGATTATGCGCGCTGAAGTAGGAATCCAGTTTTGCCAGCAAATCCTTCCCTTCTTTCAAAAAATAAAACATGGTGAAGAAAGTCACAAACATGCTCAGCAGCAGCCCCGGCAGCCGTATCAGAAATTGGGAACCGGTTTTAAGGATCCAGTTAGTCAGTGCAGTAAGGCTGCCGTTGATCTGGGAAGTAAGAATCTCATTCTCTGCAAGATTGTTGATGAGGGTACAAACATATTGTTCACAGGTCTTGAAGAGTTCAAGGGATAACTCCTGCTTCAGCAGCAGATAGAAGCTATAAGACTGCTGCACCAGCACTTTAGCGAAAAAGCCGGCAGGAATGACAATAAGCAGGAAGACCAGTGCGCAGGTCAGGAATGAGGAAAATGCTTTATTCCCGCATTTTCTGGCCAGGAAAAGGAAGATGGGGTAAAAAATATATGCCAGCAAGGCTCCCACAAACAGCGCTAAAAAGAGCGGTTTTACTATGAGAAAAGAAACGACCAGCAGCAACACCAGGAAAAGAGCAGGTACATGTGCTTTATAGTTATGAAATCCCACCACCTTGCCAAGGTAAATCTAGTTTATAAAATGTTCCTTACCGTGAAAAACAAATGAAGGCATAAAATACGCATCAAGAAAAAGAAAAGAAGAAAAAAAGAAAAAGCTTTATTCAAGCCTTTATTGGGTCATCGCTTTCGCGGAAGGAGCACTGATGGTTGCGTCACTGTAGGTAGTTCCTTCAACTTCTACTTCGCTACCTGACAATTCCTGCCATCTGTTTGCTACTACCTTACCAGCAAGCCTGGTGTCTGCACCGCTGTAACCAGCAACTAACATTGCTACATTGCCGTTAGCATGCTCGAACAACTTAACACGTGCTTTTCCTGGAGTGAACCCTTCAGTACAATCTGCTGGGCTTCCAAGCAATTCAGCAGCGACAGTGTTTACACACGGTCCGCCGACCACGATCAAGTTCTGAGCGCTGACACTGGCAACTTCGCTGTCCAGCTTGGTTGCATCAACGATGGTTACGGCAGCCAAGGAAGCTCCTGACTTAACTGACGATGTTGTAGCACCGCTGGTGACAAACACTTGCGGCAGCCTTTGCTTCTCAGGGTAGTCAAGGGTGTATTCCTGCGGAGAACCACTTGGCGTCTTCTCAGTGATGTACGTTCCCATGCTTGAGTAACCATAGGCAACTTCCGTTAGCCCATCAGGCGTCAGCAAGGTGAGTCCACCACCACTGTTAGTACCTGGAGCAAACTTGCTAGCCCGCACTTCTGGACCTGCTACTGCCGTGAGGTTAAATCTCGGCGATGCTGGAACAACATTATCATAGTCGTCACCATTGGGCGTAGTCATTTTCACAACGACGGTAACCCCAGGCTCGCTGATATTATGCGTAATCTTAGTAAAGTTCCAACTTGAACCATACGAATCGACGAAGTCAACGTCAGCTGACGCTGCAATTGCACCACTTCCATCCAAGTCAACAAGGAGTGGGAAGTCATCAGCAGTGATGCCTATTCCATTCACCAGGAATGAGTATCCGCCCAACTTGATGGTAGCAGTTGCGTTCGTAGTTGACACAGAGTATTCCAACGTTTCCCCGCTTCCAACATTCTTAAACTTAATTTTCGGGCTTGTCTTGGAACTCTTATCAGCACCGACATACTGCACTAAGTATGACTTAGCTGAACCATCGGTTGATGTGCCGCCAGTAAGGACAAAATAATCCTTCTTCTCAATGGGATCACCACTCTCCGAACCTGCAGTCGTGTTAAGCTCTACAAGATGCAATTTTTTCCAGTCGGTTCTTGAAGTAGCTGCAGCCTGCGTTTCCTCACCAAAGCTGATGTTGAATGCAGCTTCAGCGTAGGCTATAGGGATATCCACTGGGTTACTATCCCCATCGTATAGCCGCATCTGGTATCTTCGGTCTGACGATTTTTTCAGTTCCAGCGCATGCGTAGGTTCACTGGTTAAGCCTTTGTATTCTATGTCAAAGGCATTGCCAAAGAGAACTTCCTTCTCCTCTCCGGTAGCAGCGATGACCTCGCTTAACTTAGCTCCTGAGCCAACCCAGTAATCATCTTCAGCAGTCATGTTCACTTCAATAGTGCTGAGAGTTGCTACTGTGTTATCGTCAGTACCTGTTATGAGGACATCCGTTCCATCAATGTCTTCAGACCCGACTTTCATGGCGTAGCTTCCCGCATTAGAAAGGGTAATGTTATCATCCCGAAGCTCTAATTTCTGAGCCCCGACATAGAACTCTGCTGAATGTACACCGCCAGCATAAGCTTGGTACAGAACTTCAGAGACACCGATCTCACTGCCGTCAGCAAGGACATAGGTTTCACCAACTGCTAATTTGTTGGTAGTTTCTCCATTGACGGTAAATTTGGCTTTGGTAGCGTCAACGTACGATAAGCTGACTTCATACTCCTTGCCTTTTACCATATATGTGCCGGCTTCTCCTTCCAGAAGTGTGTCCCTGCTCGCTCCAGCCATTAAGGTTAACTTAACGCTTCGCTGATCATTGGCATGCGGTCGAGTAGCTTCTACAATGGAATACAACTGTCCAAACAGTACCAATTCCGTATTCCTGAAGTCGTCAAGATAATCTCCCGTGGTAGTAGCAGCACCGTCTGCGTCAGTAACGTCTGACTGGGCGGTGGAGCCAAACTCCAATTTATACCTGGCAATCTGCCGACCGCTTTTCACGAAGAAGTAATCTGCAGAAAGGTCGTCGTCATTCTCATCATACTTAACTAATGAGCTGTCCTCTGCCAATGATGCGCCATTGTCATCAAAGAACATAAACTGCTGGTATGGGTAGCTGTTAGCATTGGTTGCAAATGTTCCATCAGCCAATCCAGATAATTCGTCATCACCGATAAATGTTGAGATTTCCCGTACAACTTCTCCAGTAATAGCGCTGCTGGTAGTGTTGCTGTTGGCCATTTCAAGTTTCTTAGAACTTGTGCCAACCATCCAGGCATCTCCTTCAACAGAAACAGCAGCAGAAGTACCTGCTTTAGCATATTTCATGCTGGATGCGATATCCGTCAGCGCCAAGTTATCAACGGCAGCTGCATTTTCACCAACAACCAAAAGGCCGTCGAATACGCCATCGGACACAAACATGTCCGGATAGTTCTTAAGATCCGCAGCCATGGCACCTGTCACTGTCATACCGAGCATAGTCAGCCCAGCACCTACAGCCAGAATGCGCTTAATCGTTTTTTTTACTTTCATTCTAAAACACACCTCCGTGTTTGAATATGTTTTTTGTTTCCTAATCGCTGTGATATCACAGCTCTACACATCTTCTCTGAATCACCTATGAAAATTCCGAATGGCATGCCCGAGAAGACACACCTTTTCGATTTCATCAATGATCCATACTATATGGAGAGCCCTACGGCGCTCGATACTGTATATGAGTAAACCCTACTACTAAAAATCGATTTATAAGCCTTTCGTAAAATTACGGGAGCAAAATTTGCCGCCAAACTGGAGAACCCGTAAAACTCAAAAATTTTCGACTTTGGAGTGTTCACCATTCCTAGATGATAAAAGATGGTTCTAGAACAAAGTTCTAGAGTTAAGGTGGTTGACATGGCATATCCCTCTTTATTATTCCTTATTATTCTCTGCATGTCCCAAAACAATATAAAGATATCCGTTCCCTGAGCAGACATGGATCTCCAACAGCTCCCTCTGCCGGACTTCTTCAGAGAATATTATAGTGCGTTTCCGCAGTTGACGCCAGTTCAGAAAAAGGCTATCGATGCAGGACTGCTGGAAGGGAAGTCTATTCTGGTCTGTGCACCTACCGCGTCAGGTAAAACCCTCATCGCTACCATGGCTATCTGTCAAAACATCCAGCGCGGGAAAGCCATCTATCTGGTTCCGCTCAAAGCCTTAGCCAATGAAAAATATAAGGAATATCGGGAACTGCTAAAGAAGACGGAGCGCAAAGTTATCCTTTCCACCGGCGACATTGATTCAGAATCATCGCACTTGGCAGGGTATGACCTGTTGATATTAACGACAGAAAAACTAGACAGCCTGCTGCGGCACAGCCTACCCTGGCTGCCGGAGGTAAAGACTGTCATCGTTGATGAGATCCATCTGCTGAATGATCCATCTCGAGGACCGACACTGGAAATAATCCTTACCCTGCTCAAGATGCTAATCAAGCCGCAGATCATCGGCTTATCTGCCACTATCGGCAACCCGCAGGAATTAGCGGCCTGGCTGGAAGCAACCTTAGTGAAGGATGACTGGCGGCCGGTAGAATTAAAGAAAGGGATTTATGCTGAAGGGAAGGTGGAGTATTATTAATAATGGACCATGACACTGAAAGATTGCTTGTTGGGGTTATACATAATAAATATTATTTGAAGGAAGTTATTGAATTTCTACGAAAAGAAGGAATCAAAAACAAAGGAGTGATGTTAGAAATAGCTAAAAATAGAGTTCCTTCACAGCCACCAACAGACGGCTTAACTTTTTTTGAGGAGCTTCGAGATTTTGTTCTTGCTGAGAACGGACTTTTGATTTATGGCGAGGATGAGGAAATTTTGGAAAGAGCTTATGCAAAAAATAAAGAATTATACCGCAAAATGAAAAGACCTGGTCTGTCAATAATGCAATGGGTAGAATTACATAGTGAAAATCGGTACCATGTCCCATTTGTTGAAAGAGACCCTCACTTTTTGAAAGTTATCCAAGAACAAAACCCCGATATTGTAGTTTTAGGAAAAGCTCATCTTCCTTATCTCATAGAACATCATTTCGCAAACATTCCCCATAGAGACACGTATATCCCTAAAGAATAATTCACCTCATCAACTCTAATATCTTCCCAAACTCTTTCTCCCGATAAGTCTCTTTATACTCTGCAGCCGCGTCCCGCAGTTCTTTTACGGTGAAGGTAAAGCCTTTCTTCACCAGCAACGATCTGTACTTGCCCAGAAAATCGGCAAACTGCGTGACATTGTGCGGTTTCTCTGTTTCGTAACAGCGCTCGAAGTCTATCAAAGTAGGATTGTTGCTGGCATCGATGATGATATGTTTCAAAGGATGATGCATCTCTTCCTTATTCACACTCAGGAGATCCAGTACAAAACATTGCCGGAATACCTCTGCCAGAACTGGTTGTATTTCCTCCTTAGTATGACTTGTAATCCAATCGACAATGAAAGTTCCCTCCACGAAAGCAGACACTATATACTCCGGCCCGGAAAAGAGCAAGCGCGGGCCGATCTTCTTTTTGTTCAGTTTTTCCAGCCAGGCCGCTTCATTGGCAATCCTTCCTTCAGCTGCAGTACTTTTTTTGTGAATTTTGATAGCAACCCTAACGATGTCCTTTTTGGAGGGAAAATGGGTTTTCACCAATTTACTCCGGTCCATAATTCCTGTAAAGACCTTCCCCCGCTTCCCTTGCGCGAAGTAATGGATATCCTCAAGGCCCTTTCCTTCCAGTTCTCTCAGCAAGGGCGTTTTGGTAATTTCATAGACATACAACTCCTCAAAAGGAATTTTCTGCCGATCCAGCTCATTGAACTGGAACAAATGGCTCTGGATAATCTCATCGATCTTGGCTTTGTTTGTGAGCGAGGAGAAGAGAAACAAGATCGTGCCATCATGGGCTAAATAATTAGAAACATGATCGAAAAATCGTGCTGAAAGCTCCCAGCCCTTCTTGCCGCCGTATAATGCAGGATCCTCTATTCCCTTATCTTTAGGCAAGTACGGAGGGTTAAAGATGATCAGGTTAAACTTCCCAAAAACATTCTCAAACAGATCGGACTGCAGAACAGTGATCTTGCGCAGCTTCTCCTTCTGGATCTTTTGTTTCAAAGCCAGGACTGCTTTTTCATTACTATCTACCGCCAGCACATTAAGAACATCAGGTTTTTGTATTGCTGTGAGAGCCTGAATGCCAGAACCTGTGCCCATGTCTAGAACCCTGCCCCAGGCATACTGCCGGACCTGTTTCTGTAGAAGGTACGAGTCTTCAGCTGGTGGGTAGATGTCCATGTTGATGTGAAAAATGGTTGGGTTAAATAAAGGTTTGCTGGAATTGGTTTGTCCAGAAAGCCGCCCGCCTGGCCTTAAGGCGAGGGGAGAACTGCTTTTCGTAAGAAGTATTGGTAGGTGCTTCCTGCGAGAAGATACATACCTAGAAGCACAAGACGAGCGGCCAGGGCGGCTTTTTCCTCAATTCTGGACAAGCCAGCTGGAATATTTATTCAGCCTCCACAATAACTTCAGGCTGTTTACGCTTCTTAGGTTCGATGACTAAACCCTTTGGATATCCCAATCTGGCCAGTTCCCATTCTGCTTCTGGTACATCCATCTCTACAAATGTGCGAATATCGACACCCTTGGAAATAATAAACTCTGCTGCTTCATAGCCTCCATCGTGCGTCAGAGCGACTGAGTAAGATTCTTCGTTTGAGAATTGGTATGGTTTTAAAGGAAAAAATTCATTCTGCATCCCATAATACAGCAGCTCTAACTCATCTACAGAAGCTCTAGTCTCTTGCGCATAAGGGGCAAACAATAATCCTCCTGCGTGTGCAATCATTTCTATCAGATTCTCTTCGCGAAGATCCCTATTGCAATCAAAAAGATCAGGCCTTATAGAATAATGCAATAAATGAGCCACCTCATGGCCGACATGATACCCCGTTTTATTCCGAGCATGCCCCATGAGCAAGGATATCTGAGCTCTTCTCCCGTGAACCCACGACCAACATCCCAGAAGGCCTTGAAGGTCTGAAGGAAGTTCTCCCCCTATTATCTTTTTCATATAGGGAAGAGCTGCTTCCGCTACTGATACCACTGCTGAATCCACCTGCCAATTCCAAACATGGGAAAACATTCCCGCAAATGTTACTATTTCAGTGCCATCAACATGTTCATAGCGTCTAAGTTTACGACCCATAACCAAGAAATTTTGATATTTTTTATAAATATTCTTCAAATTGATCCATTTTTGCCGCTCTTTCTCTAAAAAGTATTTTCACACTCTATACTAAAAATCCAGAGATTTCGAACAGAAATCTCTGGATTTTGGTATATACCAAAAGAATTAGGTTCAAAATCTAATTCTTTTTAGTATATTTCCAAAAATTTAATAAACAAACATTAAAATTGACCTTTATCCGGGCCCATGGTCTAGTGGCTATGATGCTGCCCTTACAAGGCGGATGTCGCCGGTTCGAGCCAGTATATCCAAGTATACTGCGAATGTCCGGCTGGGCCCATATTTTTTACGGAAAATTATAAATAGTCGGAGTCGCTTAAATATAAAAATGGTAAATGCAGAAATTAAGCACATTCATGAGGACCTAGAAATATTAAAGCGAGATATGGCTGTTATCAAGCACATCCTTTCTGAAGAAGGAGAATTGACAGAAGAAGCAAAGAGACGATTAGCCAAAGCTAGAGCAACGCCCAATTCGGAGTATCTTGAGTTGTGATCTTATGTGGAAGGTTTTACTATCAGCAGATGTTCAACACTTCTTAGACAAGCAAGATAAACAAATTTCCGATCAAATCAAAAAAAGATTGGAAAAACTAAAATCTGACAACCCGTTTCATTTTCTGGAGCATTTTGAGGGGCAAGACTTCTATAAATGCAGAATCGGGACTTATAGAGCACTAGTTGATGTTGATTTTAAGAATAAAATCTTAAAAGTTCAAGTACTGGATCACCGAAAAAGAATTTACAAAAGAAGTTAGAATGTCCGGCTGGGCCCACTCATTATTCATAAGTGATATTAAGAAGGTTCTTTAGTTTCCGTTGGCTGCTCTTCCTGTTCCTCTTTCTCATCGTCTTTTTGCTCTTCCTGTTCATCTGATTCTGGAGCCTGCTTGCCCTTCTCTTCCTTCTTGGCAAACTTCTCTTTGACATCCTCACCCAGCTTCTTCGCTCCTTTTGTCACCTTCACCGCCAGCCCGCTTAACGTCCCAACCGCAGCAATGATTGCGGTAATAGCCACGGCATTCTCCTTTAACCATAACAATAGTGTCTGCTCTTGTTTTATAGCAGTTTGCAGCCGTCGGGTGATTTCATCAACACTAGGCGCAGCTAAATTTACATTAATACTTGCTTCTTCTAATTTACCTGTTAAAATCTGCTGCTGTGCTTCCTGCAATTGGTCTTTTGCATCCTTAATGCTGTCAAATACTTCCTCAACCAAATAACCATCGGCCTTCTTTTGGTAATAGAGATCTTCTTGTTCTTGTAATTCTTGTTTCAAGTCAGTAAGTTTTGCTTCCAATTCTGCTTTGTTGATCTTTACCTGTTCGGCAACCGTGAATGTTACCGGGAAAATCTTTTCATCAATTTTAACTGAAGCAGTGACCTGACCTTCTTTCAATATATTCATATTTACGGTAAGAGAATCCTGTTCACTTGGTTTAAGACGGGAAATGGTGGCAGAGCTTAGATGCTGGATTCCTTCGCCAATGACTTTGGCAGAAAGATCTTTGATAATATCTGCACCCTCGTTAGCGACTAAAAAAGTAACTTGATTTTCTTTCAGTTGCAAGGAAGTCGGAAAATAAGAAACAATAGTCACTTTTGAATCATAGGAGCTTACCGTAATCGGGATTTGTTTAGTGACTTCGTTTGGATGGAAGGATGAAACTGCATTAGTAACCTTAAGCGTCACGACCGCATCACCGACATTTTCAAATGTATAACTGGGATTCTGTTCAACACTGTCAACAACTCCGTCGTTATTAAAATCCCAAGAAAACATAAAAGGAGTATTTTTATCTGGAAATTCGGAAACACTGGCCGTAAACTTTACCATAAGCGGAGCGATCCCAGACGAAGGCGCAGCAACGACCGAAACAGTGAAAGGATCTTCCACAGCAACACTCGTAGAAACAACTGTGCTGCCGCTGGCCGTCGTTACCGTGGCAGAAGCGGTATAAGTTCCTGCTGCATAGGTATATGAAGGTGAAAGTTCAGTGCTGTCTTCAACTCCATCACCTTCAAAATCCCAGGAGACAGACAGAACTTCTTCCGGAGAGACGACATTGAACGTAACAGCTAACGGAGCCTTTCCCGACGAAGGAACTGCATTCAAGGATAAAGATTCATCTGCAAATACAGGAGAGATGAACAACAATAAAGTACACAAAAACACAGCTATACGAGTCATTTTTCCACCAGAGCGCACTTGCCGGAGACTTCCTTTTTAAAGATTATTATTGAGGAGAAGTGGTGTCACAAAGCAAACCCAAAACATGGTTTGTCCAGAAAGCCGCCCGCCTGGCCTTAAGGCGAGGGGAGAACTGCTTTTCGTAAGAAGTATTGGTAGGTGCTTCCTGCGAGAAGATACATACCTAGAAGCACGAGACGAGCGGCCAGGGCGGCTTTTTCCTCAATTCTGGACAAGCCACCAAAACAATAACATTTTAAAGTGCTGCAGTCTTTCCAGACCTATGCAGGAAAAACTAGTAGAGTTGCTGTTAAACCAAGATGAGCTGGACTGGAAGAAGATCATCTATGATCTAGTAGAAAGCGAACAGATGGATCCCTGGGACATTGATATCACTCTTCTTACACAGAAATTCATCCAGGTCATTAAAGCGATGCAGGAGCATGATTTCACAATTCCGGGGAAGATTCTGCTGGCCGCAGCCGTCCTGCTCAAAATCAAGGCCACTCACTTAGTTGACAATGATATCACCAAACTGGATGAACTGATTAACCGAACCGAGGATAGCGAAGAAGAAGTATTCGACGAAACAGAAGGCGCGGCCAAGCATAAGGAAAAACTCGGATATGCCTTAATCCCGCGTAATCCACAACCGCGAAACAGGAAAGTGTCCGTCCACGACCTTGTGGAAGCGCTTCAGAGAGCCCTGACTAGCAAGCGAAGAATCCTGGCCAAGCAACGCCCGGTGCGCTACACCCATCATCTAGGAAAAAAAGTGGATATCATGGAAGTGATCAGGGACCTGTACCATAAAATCACCTATTATTCTGAAAAATCACCTCAGCAGAAACTCACCTTCAGCAGATTGCTCCCGCCAAATGCTGGGAAGATGGAAAAAGTCTTCACCTTCCTGCCCTTATTGCATCTGGAGAACCAGCAGAAGATCGAGACGGAACAGCAGCACCATTTTGACGAGATTTTTGTCCATATGAAGAAAGGGAAAAAAGAAAACTAGAACAAAACCTTAACAATAATCACGTTTCTATCTTGATTTATCATAACTCTTAAATCAGTTTCTTCTTCAAGTTCCTGGACAATCTTATGGATTTTACGAATGTTATTTCTTCCGATTCCATGAATAGCTAAAAACTTTATTCCATACCGACGGTGCGTTTGAATTTTATAATTAACTTCACCAGATAATTCACCTTCACTCATATCCTTTGAAACAAATATAGCAAACGGGCTTGTTTGGGTTATTATCGTGAAAAAATCTTGGAATTTTTCAATAGTAAAACTATCAGAAAATGCCATCTCCTCATAAACTTGCTTAATATAGCCTTCAAAATATCCTGCCGTGCAAAGATTCAAAATATTCTTACCGTCTTCTCCAAACTTCCTAATAATTTCTTTCTTTAGTTCTGCAACGGAGCTTCCAGTCTCAAAGATTGAACGAACATACAAAGCCGCCTCCAAGGCCCTCAAATGTTTAGGTAAAATCTTTTCTTTGTAAAAATCAATAATTCTTTGGTTTCTGACCGAGGGTAGCTTTTGTCTTACGTCTTCTACACGTTCCTCGGAGGTACGCTCTAAAAATTCCTTTATCTCACCAGAATCAAATTCCTCTTTTAATGATTGAGTAAGCAGTTTTTGCTCTTCTTTTTGCAAAGAAGGATAGTTAAAAGAAATTTCCTTAGTTTCCTCATCTAAGACAACCTTCTCTTTTTTTTCAGGTTGATTTAGAATGATTACTTTCTTATATTCAATAAATTTTGCTCCCCTTAAATCTACGTTTATAATATCTTTTAATTTTTCCAGAAGACCCATCTTAGCTATCTCTTTCTTTTTGAAAGCTCGATAAGAGAAGTAATGTCAGATTTTATGAAAAGCTCTGATCCTTTAGTTACACCTGCAAATTCCTCTAACAGAATCTCTTCACCTTCAGAGGTCAATACTTTTTGACTAGGGTTAGCCGCTTCTACGATAAAATCTTCATCATCGGTTGTCTTATCAAAAATAGAAAGGACTTCCCTAGACAAAGACTTATCAAAAATTACTGCTCGTTCCATTTTTTTCATTTACTACGTAATCCATATAGTTTTATATATGTTACGATTTCCTATCAGCTTTTTGAGGGATGGTGGCTAACTATTTATAAAAATTTAGGGTTATGAGAGTATATTATCCACAACATTTTTAAATAATAAAGCTAAAAACGGCTATAAAGAGTCACCACTAGATAGATGTTCTACAGCAGCTCATGGAAAATAAGACCGTCACCACCAAAAATATCAAAGTTCCGGAGAAAATAGTAGACCAAGTCCTCGGCCAGGAAGAAGCAGTCAGGATTATCAAGAAAGCGGCGCAGCAGCGACGGCACGTCCTGCTCATCGGCGAACCGGGAACGGGAAAGTCGATGTTAGGCCTGGCTCTTGCAGAACTTATCCCGCGATCCAGTCTCAACGATCTTCTTGCTTATCCTAATCCAAATGATGAAAATAATCCCTACATCAAAACTACAGAAGCCGGAAAGGGCCGGGATGAAGTAAAACAGTACCAACTAGACGCAAAGCAGTCCTTCAGAAATAATAATTTCTTGTTTATTATTTCCCTAATTTCGATGATTGTCATACCCTGGCTGGCGTGGAAGCAGTTTATCAAGTACGGGGCAACCGAAGCAGCAATCATGACTGCTGCCAGCCTGATTGCAGTCGTCCTGCTGCTGGTGTTGGTTTCACTTGCCTTAAGCATGGGGCCAAGAATGTTCCCTAATCAGAAAACTATCGCGCCAAAAATTATCGTCGATAATTTTGACAAGAAACATGCGCCGTTCTTTGACGCTACCGGTGCGCATGCAGGAGCATTGCTTGGCGATGTACTTCATGATCCCTTCCAGTCAGGCGGCTTAGGAACGCCAGCCAACCAGCGGGTTGTAGCTGGGATGATCCACAAAGCGCACGGCGGTGTTTTATTCATCGATGAAATCGCGACATTGCATCCCCGAACACAGCAGGAATTACTGTCAGCATTGCAGGAAAAAAAATTCCCTATCACCGGACAGTCGGAACGCTCTGCTGGAGCCATGGTCAGGACTGAACCTGTACCTTGCGACTTTGTTCTTGTTGCTGCAGGGAATGTAGAGACAATCAAGAACATGCATCCTGCATTACGGTCAAGGATACGCGGCTATGGTTATGAAGTGTTCATGAATGAAACAATGCTTGACACCAAAGAGAATCGCACTAAGATCGCCCGTTTCGTGGCTCAGGAAGTACGGAAAGAGAAAGGAAAAATCCCCCATTTTGATTTTTCTGCCTTGAAAGCGATCGTTCAGGAAGCCAAACGAAGAGCCAACCGGAAAGGACATCTGACCCTGCATCTTCGAGGCCTGGGCGGATTAGTCCGGGCAGCCGGGGATTTAGCCAAGGAAGAAGGCGCAGAGTATGCAACCGAGAAACATGTCCTGGCCGCCAAAAAATTAGCCCGGCCGCTGGAACAGCAGATTGCAGATAAATATATTGAACGCAAAAAAGAATATGAAGTTATTATGACCACTGGAGTCAAGATTGGCAGAGTGAATGGCCTGGCAGTGATTGGAAGCGGCTCCGCCCATTCGGGCATTCTCCTGCCGATTGAAGCGGAAGTCACTCCCGGCGGAAAGAAAGCAGAAATTATTGCAACAGGAAAGTTAGGAGAGATAGCCAAGGAAGCGATCAAGAACGTCTCTGCGATCATCATGAAATTTTTCGGCGAGGATATCAAGGAAACAAAAGACATTTTCGTCCAGTTCCTGCAGACGCACGACGGTGTTGAAGGAGATTCAGCATCCATCGCTGTTGCTACCTCTATCATTTCTGCACTGAAAGAAATCCCGGTCAAGCAAAGCGTAGCCATGACCGGATCACTATCCGTCCGAGGCGAAGTCCTGCCAGTAGGAGGGGTTTCATCAAAAGTGGAAGCAGCTATTGATACTGGCATCAAAACTATCATTGTTCCAAAATCAAACCTACAGGATATTGTTATCGAAAAAGAAAAAATGGAGAAGATAAAGATCATTCCTGTCGTTACTATCGAAGAAGTCCTGGAGCATGCGCTGGAGTGGAAGGGAAAACAGAAGCTGAAAGAACAAATATTAAATAGGAAAAAGATTTGATTCTGATTATGATAGAGCAAATAACTGAACCCATACCCCTTGATGGAGAAGTTGTTTTTATTCCAGAACCGCCCCATTATTTTACCATCAGCCGTGACCCTGAACATCAAGGATTGGTTTGTTCTTATTCAGGACGCTTCGAAAAAGAAGGCGAGCCTCCGCTCCATGACGAGGCAATAAATGCGTCGCTGCTTTCAGACAGCCCGTTGTATAAATTAATTCCACTGTACGCTGATCTTAAAGCAAAAAGAGACAAATCCGACCGCAATCTATCAGAAAACAAAGATTTTCTGGGAGATCCCGGAAATTCATACTAAATTTCCGAAATCTTTAAAAATAAGCCCTTTAACTACAGAAGACTATGGCACGATCACAACAACGGTCACGAAGGAAGCCATCTGGCGGGCTTTATCATAGCGCTAGAGGTAAAAAGCAAAATGAGCTAGCTGGATTCTCAGCAAACACGCGGCTGGCGAAAGAGAATAAACGCAAGACCACCAGAATTCTTGGCAGCAACGTGAAACAGGCACTGCTGACAGCAGGCTTTGTCAATGTCGCAGATGCAAAAGGAAAAGCCAACAAGACAGAAATTCTTAACGTTATCGAAAATCCTGCCAATCCTCATCTAGTCAGAAGGAATATCATCACCAAAGGCGCGATCGTGGAAACTAAACTGGGAAAAGTACGGATTACCAGCAGGCCCGGCCAGGAAGCTTCCATCAATGGAGTTTTGGTTTAGAACATTTTCTTTATTTACAAAACGTAAAAAGCATTCAGAGGGATTAAGAAAGCATGTGTGGAATTGCAGCAGCGTATCTGAAAGATCGTTCCAAGAACGTAGCTGGTATGCTGTATGGAATGCTGGTCTCTCAAGAAAACCGCATGAATTACAGCGCGGGTATTAATGTATACCGCTCTGACCGGGAAAATGATTTTCTCATAACTCAAGAAATTGGCGTTGGCCCGATCGACAAGGCTTTCGGCCTGGAATCAGAGAGAAAAGCGCGCCTGGGAGGGTTAGAAGGATATGCTGGCATCGCCCAGGGCAGGTATGCAACATCCAATGCCAACAGGCAATTTACCACAGGGCAGAAAGAGCGGATGGCCCAGCCAAGCCGGAATATCACCGATAAACTGGCAACAACATTTTCATTTGCCTTCAATGGTAATATAGCTAATTTCCAGGACTTGTTTGATGAGCTGCGAGGGCCTAAACAAGGTTATCATATTAGAACGCGGACCGATACCGAAGTGTTGCGTATTCTCATTAAAAAAGGAATTTCTAAGGCCCTGAAAGTAACTGGGAAACCAATCCTTGACCAAGAAGCGTTTAAAGATATCTTTGCTGAATTGAGCGAAAAAGTCATTGGCGCTTATTCCTTGGTATTTCTTGATGCAACCGGCAATCTTATCCTAGCCAGGGACAAGGAAGGCACCAGGCCTCTTGTATACACAGTAGAAGATTTTGGCTTACTAGCAGCTTCTGAACCGACTGCCTTTACCGACCTCGGCCTTAAAGGGCCGTTCTTTGATGTTGAACCTGGACATATCGTAATGATGGATGGACAAAACACACTTTCAGAGCAAATCCAGTTCGCCGCTCCTAAACGAGCGCACTGCGGTTTTGAATTCCAATATTTCTCCAACATTACTTCCACCTATGATGGAATCAATGTTCAGAAGGTCCGCCGGGCGCAGGGAAGAGCTTTTGCGTATCATCCCCTACTCAAAGATATGGAATTCACCACCAGAGACCTCGTTATCGGCATACCGGAAACAGCGCGTGAATTTGTCGGCGGGTTTATTGAAGGCTGGGTGGAGCAGGGCAAGCTGCCTCCCGCGCCATTGGAAATGCTGTTCAAGAGAAAACAGTATCGTAATTTCATGGAAGACCAGCCTGCTGACAGAAAAGAAAAAGTAAAACACAAATTCAGAATCACTGAAGGTATCGCCAAAGGCAAACGATTATGGGTCTTTGATGACAGTTATGTACGGGGCGATGTTCTCCAGGGATTGATCCCGATGATCAAGGAAGCAGCTCAGCCGGATGAGATACATGCTCTTATTGCCTGGGATCAGTTCCGACATCCCTGCTACAGAGGGATAGACGTTCCACATGCTAGTCAGCTGCTCTCAACACAATTTAGCGGAGATCTAGACAGGATCAGGGAACACCTCGGCCTGACTAGCCTTACTCACTTGCCGATTGAAACTACACGACAGCTACTGGCTGAAAATAGCAGCGGCAAGCTAACCATAGATGATTTCTGTACTGCCTGTTCAGACGGGAACTATCCCACACAATACGAAAAGGAGCAAGCTGGCTTGATTCCTGCCGCAAGACTGGTAAGAAGATAAATTCTGTCCAGTGCCACAACCCTTAATTCTTAAAAATTTCTAAGCCTTATAACTTGGTATATAAACCCACTGGACCACTGGTCAGCTTTGGATAGAGTATTTAAACCACCCTAGGCCCTGTTACATCACAAAAAACGAGGTGATGTCCATGATTGACCTGAGCACAAAAACAATAAAAAATTTATTTGAAAAGCAAATCAGAGACCTTACAGGCAGGACGATGCTGCCGAAAGAGGACTCCTTTGATTGTTTGCGACAGGGTCTTAACCCTGGAGTAAACACCAAAAACCAGGATTTCCATAGCTGGGTTTTTGATTTTCAAATGAGCGGAGCGTGGTTGCAATGAACATGAAAGAACGAATTAATTATCTGCTGAGAAAATATGCAGAAGTGCAAGTGCATGAAAAACAAACTTTCTTGGATGATTATGATCTAGCTGTAGTAGCCTAACCTCCACACCTCTCGGAAGGGACGGTAAAGTATATAAACCGTCCCTTTATTTTCCGTTTCATGGAGATACTAACCAAGACCGAGTTGCAGTTGCGGTTTGACGAAATTGTGGAAAAAATCTCAGATGGCGCTGTTTTTATCCACCCCACTGATACCATTTACGGCATTGGTTGCAATGCCCTCAATGCAAAAGCAGTTGCAAAAATACGGGAATTAAAACGAAGAGAGGCTACACCTTTTTCGATTTGGGTTCCATCACCAGAGTGGATCAGGGAGAATTGTATTCTTAAAAAGGGTGGCAAGGAGCTGGATGACCTTCCTGGTCCGGTAACGTTGGTCCTTAAACTAAAGGGCAAAAACAGCCTCGCCAAGAATGTCGCTCCAGGAACTGATACTATTGGTGTTCGTCTGCCCGATCATTGGCTAGGCAAAGTAATTGAAAAGCTAGGATTTCCAATTGTTACTACATCTGCCAATAAGGAGGGCAGGCCGTTCATGACTTCCATTGAAAATTTAGATCCTGAAATCAAGGAAGGTGTTGAGTTCATGATTTACGAAGGGCCAAAAGAAGGACGGCCGTCCAAGATCATTAATTTAGTGGAAGGAAAAGTGAAGGAACGGTAATCATCCCGCCCTTATTTATTTTCTAGTATCCCTAATATGATATCAACTGTTTTTTTTTGGTTTCTAGGGGTATTATCTACTTTAAATTCATTTTTAAGATTCTTTCTTTCAATTATTTTTTTGTTCCAAGATAATGCTGTTTTAACATCTTTAAAACCTGAATCTCTTTCCCCAAGAACACGATTTTTTAGTTCTTCATCATCTTTAACTACCAAACTGATTATTACAAAATCATATCTCAAAAACTCTTTTGGAATTTGTTCAATACGGAAATCCTGTAAATCATTCACAATAATATTTTTGTATCCATATTTTACATAATTTTTAAGAATGAACATTAGACTCTCAAAAGACATCTGCTCTTCTTTTTTACTCGCATTCTTCCATTCTCTGTCAAGATGAAATCCTCTAATCCAACCAAAATCAATCATCGGAGGATTGTTTAGTTTATCCTTCAAAAGATTTGAGATAGTCGTTTTTCCGCTTCCGGGTGAACCAGCAATAAAAATAAAGTCAGTCATATTCAGTTTGAATATAGGTAATTTTATATATTTAACTGAGTTAAAACAAAGCGATCTATACATTCTAGAAACTGGGTTTACTTCTTCCCACTCTTCCAATCCAGGAAATTCTCTTTCTTCCGGTTGATAAAATACAATACTGCAAAGAATGTTATTACCAATATCGCAAATCCAATTTTACTTCTGGTATCAAAATATCGTATCGTTCCTCCAAAGGTTGCAGCAATACTGCCCATAAACAAGCCCATGGTAACACTGTCCTGCATTTTCGGCAAAAACAGAGCTAATAATAAAATTGCTAAATTGAACAGTGAGATAAAAACATATTTTCTTCCTTCGTAGGATAATTTTGCCTGTTCAAAAGCTTGCTGTTCTTTTTGAAAGTCTTGATTACATTTTTGTTGATTTTCATCAATTGCTGCTCGTTCCGGTGTAGTCAATTTATCAGGATTAGCAGGATAAGGATATTTTCCATAACAATCAGTATACCCCTGATAGTATGCATTGCTTCCTGTATACTCAGGAAAGAACACATTTGCTCCTAAAAAGACCATTGGTACATACAACAAGACGATCATCAGCATATAGAGAAGCTTGGTCCAGTTCATTCGCTCAAGAAAAGGAAATAACTATTTAAGACTTTGGTTCTACAAATATTATCAACTTAATGAATGACGGCTTGGCCAAAGTGGTTTGCGAGGCTAAACCATTGCTTGCACATAGTTAAGGAACGGAAAATCTTCGATTAAAAGTAACAAAACTAAAGTTATTTTTACAAAGAATTTTCCGCCGAGCAAACGGCCTGCCGTCATTCATTCGTTAAAGAGAATAGTATCGGTTCTACAGATGCATCTTCTTCCCATCAACATAATACACCGGGTTCTTGAAGACCTGATCACCATGGTATATTGTTTTGATCTCCCCGCCAAACCAGGAATTGCTTCCTGCCGCGATATGCCCCGTGCCCAGCACTTTCTCATCCATAATCATGGAGCCTATTAATACTGCACCGGGATTGATGCCGATTCCCAGTTCTCCGATATGACGAACTCTGTAGGGATACTGCGCCCGGTCTTCAAAATGCCGAAAGGTTTTTTCCAGAAGATGCGCCTGGCGGCCTTCCATTTTCGTAATCCGCCCTTCTTCAATGTGCAAGGTTATCGGTTCTTTCAGCAGCAATGCGCCGTTATCTGTTTTCATGCTGCCATCAACAACAACTTTTCCCTTCACCCCATAATATCCTCGCGGAGGAATATACACTTCCCCAGCTGGCATGTTACCGCCCCTTCCAGGTTCGTGGTAATCACCGATATTGGCAATAGCTTCCATTCCAGATACATCAAAGGTGACATCCGTCCCTGCTGCTGTCTTTACGCTGATTTCATCTGCCTTATCCCATATTTTTTTTATAGCCAAGCCTTTCTTTTTCATTCTTCCATAATTGACATTCATCGCTTCCATGAACAGGTCAAAATGAGCCGGCTTGACATC